>CAMZLR010000023.1 GCA_947311725.1 Candidatus Campbelliibacteriota bacterium
ATATGCAAGTGGAGTATATATCTCAGGAAAATATGCATATATTGCAGATGGTGACTCAGGTCTCCAAATCATAGACATATCAGACCAAACAAACCCAACACTAGAAGGAACATATGATACTTCAGGAGATGCACGTGGAGTATACATCTCAGGAAAATATGCATATGTTGCAGATGGTAATTCAGGTCTCCAAATCATAGACATCGGAGGAGCAGACATTCACGCAGCAAATATAGGGGACCTATCAACTTCAACTATAGATGTAACTGAAAACATGAACGTTCACAACAATCTTTACGTTGATGGTGGTTTGAATGTTGGTGTTGGAGGAATACTCTCTCAAGGAGATGTATGTCTTGAAAGTGGAACTTGTTTAAGTATCCTAAGCGTAGGAGATAATCTAGTATATAAATATAACCTAGAAGATACTATATATGACTATAACAGAGCACGAAATTATTTTGGTGGATTTTATAATTCAACAAATTATCCTAACCTTTATGCCTTCGCAGCTCTAAAAGCCGACGGCTCAATCACAGCATGGGGTAATTCATCCTTCGGAGGATCAGGAGCACCATCAGGAACAGGATATACCAAGATATATTCTACACAAAGAGCCTTCGCAGCCCTAAAACCCGACGGTTCAATAACAGCATGGGGTAATTCATCCTACGGAGGGTCAGGAGCACCATCAGGAGATAATGTAGACACAATATACTTAACAGACACGAGCACTTATTTTGGTATTGGTAACAATAGTCCAGACTATAAACTTGATATTACAGGTGATGGAAGATTTACAAAAGAATTAACTCTTGGAGAGGGATCAACAGCATTCACTTTTCCAAATATAGATGGAACTTCAGGACAAGTACTTCAAACAAATGGTAGTGGAGTATTGTCTTGGAATACAGCAGAAGTCCAATTAAATTGGGATAGAGATGATCCTAATGGCTATGTTTATCCTTCGACATTGACAGATTATGTTGGTATTGGAACAGACACACCACAAGAAAAGTTACATCTAAAAGGTGGAACATTTTTGACAACTCCTGGGGATCCTGTTCATGTTGGATCTATTACTGATGATGCTACGGCAGCGTTGAATGAACCAATAGGAATATATGTCTCAGGAAAATATGCATATATTGCTTCTAGGGCTGATAATGGTGTAGAAATTCTAGACATATCAAATCCAACAAACCCAACTCATGTTGGTTCTATATATGATGCAACATGTGATGCTTCAAATGGTGGATTATGTGAATTAGATGGAGCCAATGATATTTATGTCTCAGGAAAATATGCATACATTACGGCAACATCTGATAGTGGTGTAGAAATCCTCGACATATCAGATCCATCAAATCCAACCCACGTTGGCGCCATTGATAGTGTAGTTTGTGATGCTGCAAATGGTGGAGCTTGTCAATTAACACAGCCAATTGGTATATATGTTTCAGGAAAACATGCTTACGTTACATCTTTGATAGATGGTGTAGAAATCCTCGACATATCAGATCCATCTAACCCAGTTCATGCTGGTTCTATTAATGATAGTGATTTATCTTGTGGGGGTTCATGTAATTTACTAGGAGCTATGGGCATATATGTATCAGGGAGATATGCATATATTGCTGCTCAATCTGATAATGGTGTAGAAATCCTCGACATATCAGATCCATCTAACCCAGTTCATGTTGGTTCTATTTCTGATGATGCCACTACATTATTAACTAATGCAAGGAATATATATGTTTCTGGAAAATATGCCTATGTTACATCATTTTCAGATGATGGTGTAGAAATCCTCGACATATCAGATCCATCTAACCCAGTTCATGCTGGTTCTATTAATGATACTGATTGTGATGCTGCAAATGGTGGTGCTTGTGAACTAAATGGGGCAAGTGATATAGTTATTTCAGGTAAATATGCGTATGTTTCCGCTCTTGTTGATAGTGGTATAGAAGTGTTGGATATCTCAGATCCATCAAACCCAATCCACGTTGGTGCTATTAATGATGATGGTACAACAGTATTGAGTGCTGCATGGGATATTTATGTATCAGGGAAATATGCATATATAACAAGTCTTAATGAAGACGGAATTCAAATCCTAGACATCGGAGGAGCAGACATTCACGCAGCAAATATAGGGAACCTATCAACTTCAACAATAGATGTAACTGAAAACATGAACGTCCACAACAACCTATATGTTGATAGTGGTTTGAATGTAGGTGTTGGAGGAATATATGTAGGAGTAGAAGAGAGTATAGGATTGCATATTAATAGGACAAATGCTGGTGCTGTTGCGGCATTTACAAATTCGAATGGAACTTGTGAAATAAATCCAACAACTACGTCACTTACTTGTTCTTCTGATGAGAATCTTAAAAAGAATTTTATTTATCTAGATGGAAGAGGAGATATTAATAGTGAAAACTCACAAGGAAATGATTTAAATGATGTTGCTGTGGAATTAAGCAATGAAGACTTATCAGAGAATGAAGATTCTCTTGAAAAGATATTACAGCTTAGAGGTGTTAAATATAATTGGACTAGAGAAGAGAATACTAATTCTAAGCACTATGGTTTGATAGCGCAGGATTTACAAAAAGTTTATCCAGAAATGGTATTAAAAAGCAGTAATGGTTTCTTATCTGTTGCTTATGCTAATCTTGTTGTTCCACTTATTGAAGCAATTAAAGAATTGTTTGATAAGATTTTAGGAAATACTCAAGAAATAGAGCAATTAAGAAGAATTATTTGTTCTGATCATCCTGATGATGATTATTGTTCTGATAGTGTAGATTCTGGTGGTGATTCTGATGATAACGGAGGAGGTAGTGGTTCTGGAGATTCTGGTGGGGGTGATAGTTCAAATCCGACACTGAGCATTTCAAATGAAAGTGGGGTAGAAGGAACAAACTTAGGATTTATAATTAAAATAGATAAGACAAGTGCAGAGGATATTGTTATAGATGTAAACACTGAAGATGATACGGCTGTTAATCCAGATGACTATGTTAATGTTAATGAAACTGTAATTATCTATGAAGGAGAAACAGAGGTAAATGTTAGTGTAACAACCGTAAATAATGATATTGAAGATGGAGAAAAGAGTTTTAAATTTAAAGCTAATGTGACATCTGGAGTTGTGGAAAATAATGACATAGAAGCAATAGGTACTATTATAGATGATGAAAGTGATTCAAGTCCTCCAAATGATCCTGTTCTAGGTTGTATGGATGATACAGCAACAAACTATAATTCAGATGCAACAGAAGATGATGGTAGTTGTGAATATTCAAGTCCTCCAGATGATCCTGTTCTAGGTTGTATGGATGATACAGCAACAAACTATAATTCAGATGCTACAGAAGACGATGGTAGTTGTGAGTACTTATAGTAAGAAATTAGAAGTATTATAATTAAGCTTGATATAATTTTATACATAAATTATAATCTTATCAGACAGATCTGTTTTCATTAAAATACAACAGAGATGGAATAAAAATTATTATGAAAAAAATTGACGTAGATAAAAAAATAAATTTAGTTGAAAAAAAGAAGTTAAATAAAAAACCTATTATTGTATTAATAATAGTAGTGCTAATAGCAGCAGCTGGATACTTTGTATATAGTAAGTACTATAAGGCTAGTTCAAATTCTCAAGATGGAGAAATGTCACAAAAAGAGATTGATCGTCTGTTACATGAAGTAGGTGAACTTATTAGATTACCGGAAGGCGTTCAACCAGCAATAGCAACTATTAATGATGTAGAAGCTTTGATAAAAGAGCAAAAATTCTTTTTAGGAGCAAAAAACGGAGATAAAATATTGATTTATAAAGATAAGGCTATTGTTTATGATCCAGATAAGAAGATTTTGATAAATGTTGGTCCTGTTATAGGAGGTAATGGAGATGGTGCAAATAATAATGATGCTCAAAAACAAGTTCAACCTCAGACTCAAGATCAGAAGATAAATCTTGATATAAGAAATGGTTCTGGTGTATCTGGTGCAGCATCTAAGTTAGCTTCAACTTTTGGGAATGATTTTAATATAATTCAAACAATCGATGCATCTAAGGAGTATGACAAAACTATACTTGTTAATTTAACAGGAAAAGACGCAAGCGCTTTGGAAAAGGAATTTGGAGTTAAGTCTGTTAATAAATTACCAGATGGTGAAAAATTAAGTATTGCAGATTTTGTAATAATTATTGGTAAATAATTAAAAGATAAATCTAGATAATTATTTATATAAAGAAAATACTTGTATTAATTAAAAAGAATAGCATTAGCTATTCTTTTTAAGAATGTAAAGATTACCATTTAATTTCTTTTCTATTATATTTTTTTAGATATCTATTAGTTTTTGAGAAGTGTTTATTTCCAAAGAAACCACGATAAGCTGATAAAGGAGATGGATGCATACTTGTGAGTATTAGGTGTTTTGATTTATCTATATTTTTTACTTTTTCTATTGCAAAATTTCCCCAGGCTATAAATACAATATTTTCGTACTCTTTCGATAATTTATTTATAAGTATTTTTGTAAAGATCTCCCACCCTTTATTGTTGTGACTATTTGGTTTATGAGAGATTACACTTAATACTGTGTTAATAAGCAAAACACCTTCTTTAGCCATATTAGAGATATCTCCATTTGAAAAATCTTTTTTTATATTCAAGTCTGATTCTATTTCTTTATATATATTCCTAATTGAAGGTAATATACGCATGTTTTTTGGAGTTGAAAATGCTAATCCTGTTGCAAATCCAGGTGTATGATACGGGTCTTGTCCAATAATGACAACTTTTGTTTCTTTTGGTTTAAAATATGAGAATGCTTTAAAAATATTTTTTTTCTCTGGAAATATATTTTTATTTTTGTATTCATTTATTAGAAAATCATGTAATTCTTTCCAATCTTTTGAATTGAAGTACTCTTTAAGAAATTCATACCATTCCTTTTTTATCGGTATATCCATAATTTTATTTTAACATAAAAAATTAGTTATTTTTTTAAAAAAAGCTTTAATAAATAAGCTATTTTTGGTATAATATGATTATAAAATAAATATAATTATGCCAAAGAATGATTTAAAAAATAGTAAAAAGAAGGAAATTAAAAAACAAGGGAAAAAGGATTATAATGCAAGTGATATTTCTGTATTAGAAGGATTAGAGCCGGTAAGAAAGAGACCTGGTATGTATATTGGTTCTACTGGACCAGATGGGTTACATCACCTTATTCGTGAAATTTTTGATAATTCTCGTGATGAAGCTATGGCTGGGTATTGTGACCACATAGAAATAACACTATTACCTGATAATGTTGTAAGGGTTGTAGATAACGGTAGAGGTATTCCTGTAGATAAACACCCAAAAACAAAAAAATCTGCATTAGAGGTTATAATGACAACTCTACATGCTGGTGGTAAATTTGATAATGAGTCATATAAGTTTTCTGGTGGATTACATGGTGTAGGAGCTTCTGTTGTTAATGCTCTTTCAACATATACACGTGCAGAAGTACATAAGGATGGAAATAAATACTTTCAGGAGTATTCAATAGGTAAACCAAAGAAAGATGTAAAGAAGTTTGGCTTAACAGAGAATCAAGGGACTATTATAACATTTAAACCAGATCCAGATATATTTTCTGAAATAGAATTTAATTGGGATAGGATTATAAAACATTATCAGCAGCAGGCATACTTAGTAAAAGATTTGAGGGTATCTTTGATTGATGCACGAGAGTATGAAGGTCTCATTGATTTAGAAAATTCATATTATTTAGAGGATTTGAATATGCAAGTTCCCTCAATATCATTTTATTTTGAAGGTGGTATTGTCTCCATGGTGAGGTATTTTAATCAGAATCAAAAAGCTATACATAAAAATATTTTTCATGTTGAAAAGGAGACAGAAGATGGAATACATGTTGAAGTTGCTCTTCAGTATGTTGATGATATAACTCAGAGGATTGTTCCTTTTGCAAATAATATTTCTACTCCTGGAGGTGGAATGCATGTCACTGGGTTCAAATCTGCATTAACAAGGTTGATCAATTCATATAATAAAGATAATAAAATTCTTTCAGAAAAAGATGGATCACTTACAGGGGATGATGTTTTAGAAGGAATATCAGCTGTAGTTTCAGTGAAGATGAAGGAAATACAATTTGAAGGACAGACTAAAGATAAACTTGGGTCACCTGAAGCTCGTAGTGCTGTTGAATCTACTTTTGGAGATGCTTTTAGTATCTTCTTAGAAGAAAATCCAGATGATGCAAAAAGTATTTTGCGTAAAGCAGCACTTGCTTTAAAAGCAAGGAAGGCTGCAAAGGCAGCAAAAGATACTATTTTACGTAAAGGTGCATTAGAAGGTTTTACTCTTCCTGGTAAATTGACTGATTGTCAAACCAAAGATGCAAATGAAGCAGAGATATTTATTGTTGAGGGAGATTCAGCTGGTGGAACAGCAAAACAGGGAAGAGATAGACGTACGCAAGCTATTCTTCCTTTACGTGGAAAGCCATTAAATGTAGAGAGAGTAAGATTAGATAGGATGTTATGTAATAATGAAATCAAATCTATGGTTATAGCATTTGGGACTTCAATAGGGGAAACATTTGATATTGAAAAAGCTAGATATCATAAAATAGTTATAGCTACAGATGCGGATGTAGATGGTGCTCATATTAGAATTCTTCTAATGACTTTCTTTTTTAGATATTTTAGAGAGTTTATAGATGCTGGATTTATTTATGTTGCACAGCCGCCACTTTATAAAATAAAGAAGGGAAAAGAATTGCACTATGCATATAGTGATGAGGAACGTGACAATATATTATCTAGTTTAGGTGTATCAGTTGAAGTTGATGAAGATGGTGAAATAAAAAAAACAGGTGCTGTTCATGTTCAGAGGTATAAAGGACTTGGAGAAATGAATGCAGAAGAATTATGGGAGACGACTATGGACCCATCAAGTCGTACATTGAAACAGGTAAATATTGATGATGCTGTAGAAGCTGATAAGATATTTGAGATTTTAATGGGTAAGGATGTAGCCCCAAGAAAAGCATTTATTCAAAATAATGCTAAGTTAGCAGAGTTAGATGTATAGACAAAAAATAAAAAACCAATATGGTTTTTTATTTTTTGTTTAAAAACTTACTAAGTTCATCAACTCTTATTTCCAGCTCTTTAATTTCTTCTTCTGATTCTTTGTCTTCTTTCTTAAGTTTTTTTATTTGTCTTTTTAATTTTGATTCTTCTTTTTCTATAGAATTTATTTCCTTATCAACAGCTTTTGAATGTTTTTGATTTTTCATTATTTCTTCATGCATTTCTTGTATTCCTTTTGATGTGTGTGTTGTAAGCACGACTCTAATACCTACTATTACAATAAGTAATATAATATCCATTATTTTTACATCAGAACTTCTTAAAAATACAGTTTCAAGGATGTCTTTAACTACTAAGAAATCAAGACCTAGAAGTATATGTTTTCCTATAACATAACGTATTTTTTGAAAATTTCTACTATCTTTTAAATAAATTATTATAGCATCAGTAAGTCCTATCAATAGAATAGCAACACCTATTAAACCAATAATAAAAGCTGCAATGTGTAATAGATTTTTAATAATTTCTTCCATATAAAATATAGTTTAACATAAAATTATTATTCACGATAGAAATAAATATATTTATTTAAAATACACTGAAAAATAAAAACTAGTCTATACTAGTTTTTATTTTTCAGTGTATTTTCTGTTGTTCTTCTTTAGTGCTCTTTTTTCGAGCATTTCTTTTTTAATAGCTAACCTCTTAGCTGTTTTGTGAGAACGTGTTGTCTTCATATTCCCAACTGCATTTATTCGTTTTCCCATAATGATAATAGTATATATAACAGAATACAACTTGCAAGTTTTTTGATATAAAACAAGTATATATTTATTTTTTAATATTTTTTATAAAATCTTTAATTAGGATTTCTTTTTGTGATTTATCTTTAGATTCAACTGTTATAGTTTTATTTTTAATTTCTTCGTCTCCTATTATAATCCAGAATGGTAATTTTTCATTTTTTGCACGACGTACTTTTTTTCCAAAGTTCTCTCTGTTATCATTCCAAATTTCAACTCTAAAGTTTTCTGCTTTTAAATCTTTATATATTTTATTTGCGTAACCACCATGAGACTCATTATTAATTGGAATAATTGCAATTTGTGTAGGAGCAAGGAATAATGGTAACCACCCAGCAAAATGTTCAAGCACTACAGCCATAAAACGTTCAAGAGAACCTGCTATTGCTCTATGAATCATTATAGGTGTTTGTTTATCTCCGTTCTTATCAGTGTATTCTAATTCAAATCTTTTTGGCATAGAAAAATCTAACTGTACTGTTCCAAGTTGCCATTCTCTTCCTAGTGCATCTTTGAATTGGAAATCCAGTTTTGGACCATAGAAAGCTGCTTCTCCTTCTACTTTTTTGTATGGTAGATTTTCTTCCTCTGCTATCTCCTCTAAAATAATTTCTGCTTTTTCAAAAATACCATCTTCGTTCATATATTTTTCTGGTGTTTTTGGATCCATAACAGATAATGACACCCAATAATTTTCATTTAGCATTCCTAGTTCTATATAGAAATTTTTAATAATTGAAACAATGTTTTTTACTTCATCTTTTATTTGATCTGGTGTTACAAAAGCATGCCCATCGTCTTGTGTAATTGCACGGACACGTGATAGACCTAAAAGCTCACCAGCTTGTTCGTCTCTATAAACAGTTGTAGATTCTGCATACCTAACTGGTAAATCTCTATATGATTTTGGAAATGCTTTAAATATTTGAGTATGATGTGGGCAATTCATTGGTTTCATTACAAAATCTACATCACTTTTACCTTTTACCTTAAACAGTTCATCTCCAAATTTTTCCCAATGTCCAGACGTTTCATATAATTCTTTTTTTGTTATATGTGGAATACTTACTTGTTCCCATCCAAATTTATTTTGTAGTTCAGATATTTTTTCTAATATTAAGTTTCTGATTTTTGTTCCCTTTGGTGTAAAAAGTGGAAGTCCAGAACCTACTGACTCTGAGAATGTAAATAGCTTAAGTTCTTTTCCTATTTTTCTATGATCTCTTTTTTTTGCTTCCTCACGTCCTTTTATAAATTCATTAAGTTCTTCTTTAGTATCAAAAGCTAATCCATATATTCGTGTAAGCATTTTGTTATTTTCATTTCCTCTCCAATAGGCTCCTGCTATCCTATCTAATTTCCATGCATCCATATCTATATCTGAAAAATTATCAACATGTCCACCTCTGCATAAATCTATAAAGTCCCCAGATGAATATAGCGTTATATTTTCACCACGATTTGATATCTCATTTATTAATTCAATTTTATATTCATTATCTTTAAATATATTAAGTGCTTCTTCCTTTGTTATTTCTTTTTTAGAAAATGTTGACCATGAATTTGCAATTTTTTTCATTGTTTTTTGTATAGATTTTAAATTAGAATCATTTATTGATTTTTCAACAAAATCTATATCATAATAAAATCCATTTTCTATATCTGGTCCTAGGGTTATTTTCGAATCTGGATAAAGTTTTTTTACAGCAGCAGCTAGAAGATGTGCTAATGAATGTCGTTTTTTTTCTATATTAGTCATAATATTTTTATTTTTTTTAAGTGATAAATTTATGTTTTTGCTATAGTATAAATATATAAAAAATCGTCCTAGCAAGAAAACACATATTTGTATTTACTTGCTAGGACGATTTTTTATTTTGTCATATTTATTAAATCGCGGTTCCACCTAGCTTCTGTTCATTTTAAAACAAACAGCACTCAAATTTGTTCAGATTAGGCAATGTGCTTGAATAGTTTCAATTTTGGTTGGTAGCCAAAACAATCTCTGATTAAAAAATTATAGCATATTTAATTTTTATTTGAAAGTTTTTTAAAAAATTATAGTATAATTACTATTATGAGTAATAGGAAAAAAGATATTTCCATGAGAAATCTTATAAATAGTTTTAGAAATGCATTCCGTGGTTTTTCATTATTATTTAAATATGAATATAATCTATACATACAACTTATATTTGCATTATTAGTTATTGTTGCTGGTTTTATTTTTAAAATTTCTTCAATAGAATGGGCAATTCAAACTATTGTAATAGGGCTAGTGATATTTTCTGAATTAATAAACACGTCGATAGAAAAGATTATGGACTTTATATATCCAGAATATAGTGAAAAAGTTAAAGACATAAAAGATTTATCTGCTGGTGCAGTATTATTTACTGTTATAATATCAATTGCAATAGCTTGCTTTATTTATATCCCAAAAATTTTTTTTAAAATTACTTGAAAAGTAATCCTTCTTAATATATGATGTATTTATTCATTTAATATACAGAGTCCGCGTATAGCTCAGTTGGTAGAGCGCGGAGCTTATACCTCCGTGGTCCTTGGTTCGAGTCCAAGTGCGCGGACTCTGTATATTAAAAGAAGATTTTCAATTTTTAGTATTGGATTTTTATTTTTCTAATTTTTTAATTCCATTAATGATTACTGATTTTGTTCCATCTCTATCTGACACAGTTGCTTGAATAGCTATTATATTATCTTCTATAATTATGTCTTTGTTTTTTTTATATACCCTAGGAAATATTACAGCTTCTATTGAAGAAGTAAAATCAGCTATTTTTAAAAATGCCATCTTATCTCCTTTTTTTGTTGTTATTTCTTTTACTTCTTCTATGATACCCCCTATTATAATTTTTTGTTCATTTTTTATATCCCCATCGTATATCATCTGTATGTTTGATTTTGCTGAATCAAATTTTTCTTTAAATGGATTTAGTGGGTGTCCAGAAACAAATACACCTAATATTTCTTTTTCCATTGATAGTTTTTGTTCATCAGACATTGGCTCACTTTTTTTCAGTGTTATGTGGTTTGAACTATTTCCAAATAATGATTTTTGATCTGTATGTGTCGTTTTTATTGATTTATTATATTCCAACATTGACTCAATATTGTGCATGAATTGACCACGTTCTCCGAACGAATCTAATGCACCAGCCATTATTAATGCCTCAAGTGATTTTTTATTAAAATTTTTATGTCTTATTCTATTTAAGAAATCTTCAATAGATAAAAAATCACCAGCGCGCTTGCGTTCTTCTATTATCGCATCTGCAATTGCTTCTCCAAGATTTTTAATTGTATAAAATCCAAACCGTATTGATATTGGCTTATTTTCTTTGTTTGTTATTGTTGTAAATTGTCCAAAACATTGATTTATATCTGGAGGTAATACATCTATATTCATTTTTTTACAGTCATGGATTATTGCTGATATTTTATCTGTATCACCAGATTCAGCAGTTAGCATAGCAGTCATAAATTCAACAGGATAATTAGCTTTCATATATGCTGTTTCGTATGTTATACGACCATAACTTGCGGCATGAGCTTTATTGAAACCGTATGCAGCAAATGTCTCTATTTGATTCCATAGTTCATCTGCTACTTTTTTTTCCATACCATTTTTTATACAACCATTAATAAGGTTTTCTTTTTGTTGTGCCATCATTTCAGGAATTTTTTTCCCTATAGCTTTCCTTAATTTATCTGCATCTCCCCATGTAAAACCTGCAAGCTCTACGGAAATCATCATTACATCATCTTGGTATATTAATATTCCGTATGTTGGTTTTAATATTGGCTCCATTCTTTTATCTAGGTACTTAACTAAATGAGGGTTTCTTTTTCTCTTTATATAATCAGGTATAAATTCCATTGGGCCAGGACGATATAAAGCGATCATTGCATTTATCTCATGTATATTGCTTGGTTTAAGATCCATTATATATTTTGTCATTCCGGTTGATGCCATTTGGAAGACCCCCATTGTAGAACCATTAGCAAGTAATTTAAAAACATTAGGATCATCAAGTGGAATTATATTTAAATCTATATCAATATTCTGTATTTTTTTTACTAATCTTACAGCATCAGAAAGTATGGATAAATTTCTTATTCCAAGGAGATCGAATTTTGGCATATTTACAACACCATCTCTATCTCCTGTATACATATCATATTGAGTTATTATTTTTCCTCCTTTTGGATCCATTTGTACTGGACAGAAATCATCTACTCTTGTAGGTGATATTACAACCCCTGCAGCGTGTACAGAAATATGACGTGCACAACCTTCTATTTTTTTTGCTAGATCTATTATACGTTTTACGTCATCATCACTATCGTATAATTTTTTAAGATCAGGCTCTTCATCTAATGCTCGTTCTATTGTCATTGCAAAACCCTGTGAACCAAGTGGAATAAGCTTTGCTATTTTATCTCCAATTTCGTAAGGATAATCTAATGCACGAGCAACATCACGTACTGAACCACGGGCAGCCATTGTTCCGAATGTTCCTATTTGTGCTACAGCTTTATTTCCGTATTTTTTTCTTGCGTAATCTATTAAATCATCTCTACGATTATCAGCAATATCTAAATCAACATCAGGTATACCTTTTCTTCCTGGGTTCATAAACCTTTCAAACGGTAAATTAAGATCAATTGGGTTTACTTTAGTGATAAAGTTTAAATATGAAACAAGTGAGCCAGCAGCAGAACCCCTAGTATTTGTATATATTCCCATTTTTTTTGCAGAGCTAACCAGATCTCCCATAATAAGAAAATAGGATGAATATCCTTTTGATTTAATAATATTTAATTCATATTCAATTCTATCTTCTAATTCCTTTGTTCTTTCCATATGTCGGTTTTGTATGCCTTCATATGTTTGAGTCTTTAATATTTCATCATATGTCTTATTTTCTGGAATTGGAAAATTAGGAAAATACCATGAATCAATATCTATTTCTAGATTACATCTATTAGCTATTTTTATTGTGTTTTCTATTGCTTCAGGATATTCAGAAAATTTTTCCAACATTTCTTTTGTGTCTGCAAAGTGAAACTCACCTTGCATGAAATTTGATCCGATTTTATTTCCTGTGGTAGATACTCCTAGTAGCGTATCGAATGCTTCTCTGTCATCTGGAGATAGATAGTGTGAATTTTGTGTAGCCACTAGTGGAGCACCTGTCTCTTCTGAAAGTTTTTTATAATCTTTGTTTATTTCTTTTAGACCTTCAATATGTTTATTGAACATTATTTCTAAGTAGAAATTTTCTTTACCAAAGATACCTTGATATTCTTTTATTAATTCTTTTGCTTTTTTAAAGTTTTTAGTAATTATTGATTGACCGATTTCTCCAAAGATTGGTCCAGATAGGCAAATTAATCCATTACTATATTCTCTTAATAATTTTTTATCCATTCTAGGTCTATAATAAAAACCTTTTAGGTATGATTGAGTTACAAGTTTCATTAGGTTTTTATAGCCATCAATGTTTTTTACTAGAAGAGTGAAAGGATAGCGTTTGTTATCAATACCGTGGTCCTTTTGTTCCATGCTACGAAATGACATATAGGCATCTAGACCTATTATAGGCTTTATTCCTTGTTTTAATGATTCTTTATAGAATTCTATAACACCATACATTGATCCATAATCAGTTATAGCTATTGCAGGTTGTCCGTCTGATACGGCTATATCTATAAGTGGTTTTATTTTTGATAGTCCCTGTAGTAGTGAATAGTGTGTATGGTTATGTAGACTTACGAATTTCATATTTTAATTGTATCAAAAAAAGTATTAGAGTGCATTTTTTAATATAGAGTAATTAATAGCATTGACAATCATAATATATTATGATAAGTTTAATGATGAATCATTAGTTAAACAAAAAAATGACGATAAACATTATCCTTATTTTTTTGTTTAACTAAAATTTTAAAAAATGAATAAATATAAAAAAACTGGAAGATCTGGATCAAAACAAAATTTGAATATTTTTTCAACGGTTCTGTCAATGAATAGCTACGGCTATTTGTTTCTTGTTGAAAAGAAAAAAAATAATGTTCTAGTTTCCCCTGGTGGGGTATCATTATTTGAATTTATGAGTAGATTTTCAGAAAAAGAAAAAATTGCTCTATTCAAGAGAACAATGTTTTCCTATTTCAATAAAGGGAATCATTGCCTTCATAATGTTTCTGATAGTTGGATATCATATTTATATGATGAGATTTTATCAGATAAAATCAAGGAATATGCTCCAAAATTCAATGCCATGATTGAATGCTTGGAGGAGACGGGTAAACTCTTTTATGATGATCTCCAGCTTCTTCACCACGAGAAGGTAGGAAACCATGAGAAATATTTTTTCGAAGGAGGAAAGTATATTTTCTTTAATATAACAGGTAATAATATGGAACCTGTTGTTGCAGAAGAAGATGGTCCCGACATGCATCCAGCAGATGGTAGAGATTTTTTCTGCCAAGATGGTGATATATTAAAATCTCACATTAGCATCGATGTGAGAGAGTTATTAGACTCTTTTAGAGATGATACAAGTTTGTCTAAAAGATATTCTAGAGGGGCTCATAGAGTTGCTTTAGCTAAACTTTTAGAAAGGTCTGACTTTTTAAAAAAAGAATACAATAAAGATTTAGTTTACTTATTAGAATTTGTAAAATAAATCTTTAAATACTCAAGCTTATTAATTTAGCTTGGGTATTTTTTTTCTTGCTAAAAAAAGATATCTACGTATACTTATTTATTATGGTTATTAGAATGAGACATACAAGAGCGCATACAAAAAATAGACGCTCACATCATGCATTAGTAGCAAATACTATTAATGTAGATGATAAAACAAAGACTTCTTCCTTAAGACATCGTGTAAATATGGAAACAGGGATGTATAGAGGTAAACAAATAATTGATGTTGTTAAGAAGGTTGCAAAAAAAGCTAAAAAGTCAGTTAAATAAAAAAAACAATTTTTTGTTTTTTTTATTTTGTATATTTAAACAATACTGTATAATATAAACATTATGGCAAATAGACACCTTTTTAGATCAATAATATTACAAACTCTTTTTGAATTAGATATACAAAATTTTATAGATAAAAATATAGAAAGCTTAGTTGAATATAATGTCAAGTCATTTTCCTCATCTCCTGCTGACGATAATAAAAAAATAATAGAGGCAATAGTCGGTATTTTAGATAAAAAAGATACTATAGATGAAGTAATTGAAAAAGCTGCTCCTGATTGGCCATTAAATAAAATAACTATTATAGATAGAAATATTTTAAGATTAAGTATCTATGAATTACTGTTTGTTGATAGAGATACAGTTCCAGCTAAAGTTTCTATAAACGAAGCAGTTGAATTAGCAAAACAGTTTGGTGGACCAAAGTCTAGTCGTTTTGTAAATGGAGTTATAGGTGCTGTATATAGAGAATTAGGTGAGCCAGGTAAAGACGAATATAGTAAAAAAAAATATGAGGATATTCCATTGGAAGATATGGAAATTGATAAAAAAGGTGCTGCAGTAGTATATAGTATTGATTCTAATGGTATTCCAAGAATAGGAATGGTTCATGACATATTTGGTTATTGGACTTTATCTAAGGGCAGTATAGAGAAAGGAGAAACAGAAGAAGAAGCTACTATTCGAGAAATAAAGGAAGAGACAGATTGGAACGTTGAAATAATCTCAAAACTTGGGAGTAACGAATATATAGCATATCACCCTAAAAGAGGCCCTGTAAGAAAACAAGTACAGTATTTTCTTGCAAAATCTGATTATACGAAACCTACATTAGATAAAAATCCTGATTTAGGTGGTTTGGATGATGTTAGATGGTTTGATTTTTCAGAAATATCTGATTTAAATATGTATGATGATGTTTCAAAAATGTTAATAAAAGCTATTGAAATTATTACGGAAAAACATTTACTTTTTAATAAATCAGAAATGGTAATCGAAGATGATAGTGTTAAAAAAGATATTATAGATGCTAGTTTAGATATTGATTTATCTTCTATGAAGATTACAGATTTGAAAGAAATTGCTAAGAATAGAGGATTATCTGGTTACTCATCTCTTAAGAAGAATGAATTAGTAAAATTACTTTTAAAAAAATAATATAATTATATGGATAAATACAAAGAATTTGAGAAAAAATTTAATTTAGAATTTATAGATAAAAGTTTATTACAACAGGCTTTTACACATCGTTCTTTTATTAATGAAAATAAAGACCTTGGCTTAAATCATAATGAAAGGTTAGAATTTTTAGGAGATGCTGTTTTGGAATTAGTTGTAACTAAGTTTTTATTTGAAAAATATCCAGAGACAAAAGAAGGTATTTTAACAGCATATAGGTCATCATTGGTACGTACAGAATCAATATCTGCAGCTGCACGAAAAATGGGGATGAATGATCTTTTAAAACTTTCGAAAGGGGAATCAAAAGATGAGGGGAAAGCAAGAGATTATATTCTTGCTAATACTTTTGAAGCATTTGTAGGGGCTGTTTACCTTGATCAAGGGTATGAATCTGCTAAGAATATAATAGCAAATTCGTTATTTGATAATATAGAATCTGTTATAAAAGATAAAACATGGAAAGATTCAAAATCTTATGTGCAGGAGATGGCACAGGAAAATTATTCAGAGACTCCATATTATGAGACTGTTTCTTCTGATGGACCAGATCATGATAAACATTTTGTAATAGCTATATATTTTGGTGATAAAAAGATAGCAGAAGGAGAAGGTAATAGTAAACAGAAAGCACAACAAGACGCAGCACAGAAAGCAATAGATATTGAGGGTTGGAATAATTAATAATATGTATTTAAAACGACTTGAACTAAAAGGATTTAAATCATTCGCTAAAAAGAGCGAATTTGTTTTTGATGTTCCTGTTGTTGCTGTTGTTGGTCCTAATGGATCTGGTAAATCAAATATTGTAGAATCAATTCGTTTTGTTTTAGGAGAACAATCTGTCAAATCTATGCGTGGTAAGACTGGATCAGATCTTATATTTAAAGGGTCTAGGACAATCTCAAAAATGTCTAGAGCTTCTGTTTCTATTGTTTTTGATAATAGAGATAGAGTTTTTAATTTGCATGACAAATCTAATTCAAAAATTGATGTAAATTTTGATGAAGTTGTTATAAGTCGTGAGGTATTTTCTGATGGTACAAATAGATATATGGTAAATGACCATGAAGTTAGAATGAAAGATATTCATGAATTGATTGCATCTGTTAATATAGGAGCATCTGGTCATCATATAATATCACAAGGTGAAGCTGATCGTTATTTAAATGCAAATGTAAAAGACAGAAGAATTTTGATAGAAGAAGCTCTAGGTTTGAAGATTTATCAATTCAGATTAAAAGAATCTCGTAGAAAATTAGAAAAAGCTGAAGTAAACATAAGAGAATCTGAGATTTTACGTAGAGAACTTTCTCCACATTTGAAATTTTTAAAAAAACAGGTAAATAAAATTGAAAAAGGGAAACAATTACGCATAGAATTATCAAAAAAATATAATGATTATTTTTCTAAAGAAGATTATTTAATTGAAAATTTAACTAATAAAATTGAAATTGAAAAAAAGTATTTAGAAAATAAATTAAATGAAGTTAAAAAATTTTTTTTAGAACATAAAGATCCTGAAAAGAGAATATATCACAAGGAAGATGATTTAATAAAAAAGAAACAAATTTTTATACAAGATTGGCAAGGAAAGATAGATATTAACAATAGAGAGCTTGGTAAGATTGAAGGTATGCTTTCTCTATTAGAAAAAAAAGATAAAGATGATAAAGCCAATAAATCTAACAATAAGAATTTTTCTTATATTCAAATTGATTTTCTTTTTAAAAAAATATTGAGCTTACTTAGTAGATTAAATGATAAAAATATTTTAAAGATAACATCTGATGTAGAGAAAGAATTTGATAAATTTATTAATGTTGATGAATCTGATGATAATTCAATGAATATTGATAATTCATTAGAGATAAAGGAATTAAAAAGAAAGAAGAATGTTATTGTTGATGCAACAAAAGAAGCTTTTTCGTATATATCAGAATTAAAGAGTGAAATTAATTTACTTGAAAAAAAGATAGTTGATTTAAATAACGAAGAACGTGAATCTCAGAAACAATATTATGGATATGTTGCATTAAATAGGGAGTTAGACAGTAAAAGAGAGATACTTTCTAATAAAATTGATTTAATAAATAAACGTGTAGTTGATAGAAACGAAGAATACAATGAAGCCATTGTTTTATTAGGAAAAGATATTTTTTCTTATCAGAGGGTACTTATTGATAGTGATAGCTTAATTACAGAATATACACAAGAAAAGTTTAGGCGTGATATTGAACGAATAAAGATTAAGATTGAAGATATTGGTGGTGGTTCTGGTATTGATGTTATAAAAGAATATGAAGAAACATTAGAACGAGATGTTTTTTTAGAGAATGAGATATTAGACGTTAAAGATACGATTAAATCTTTAGAGTCCATTATAAAAGATTTAAAGCTAAAGTTAGATCTAGAGTTTAATACAGGAATAGAAAAGATTAATGTTCAATTTAATAAGTTTTTCAAGCTTATGTTTGGTGGTGGTTCTGCAAAATTGGAATCTTTGTTGATTAAAAAACGTAGTAAGAAAAATCTTGAGGAAGATCCATTAGGTTTTATAAATGAAGATGATACAAAGATAGAGAAGGAGTACGGTATAGATATAAAAGTCAATTTACCAAGAAAAAAAGTTTCTGCATTAGAAATGTTATCAGGTGGAGAAAGGTCGTTGACTTCTATTGCTTTATTATTCGCTTTATCACAAGTAAATCCACCACCATTCTTAGTTTTGGATGAAACAGATGCTGCATTAGATGAAGCAAATTCTCAAAAATATGGTGATATGATAGAAACACTTTCTAAGTTTTCTCAACTTATATTGGTAACACATAATCGCGAAACAATGAGTAGAGCACATACATTATTTGGTGTTACTTTAGGAAAAGATGATTCATCTACTGTTTTATCTTTACGTTTAGAAGATGCTACAAAGTATGCAAAATGAAAAAGCAATTATTTATTAGATAGTTGCTTTTTATATATTTTATTATAATTTATTTTTATCTTTCTTATTAAATATAACATTCAATAAATAAATCAATCATCGCTATTGATATACATATAAGAGGAAGGAATCTAATTTCTTGTATTGGTTTATTTCTAAATAAGATTCGAATTAGGAAAAGTATTAATGTTACTATTTTAGTAGGTATTATTAAATATTTTTTCATATTTTATTTATTTAATTATATAAAAACAATTTTATATAAACTATAATATATATAGGTATTTTTATCAAATTATTTTATATATTAATTGTATTGACTATATTTACTTTTCTGATAATATGGTCGTCATCGCAATGAGTAAAGATGAACAAAATACAATTAAAGGCGTAGTGGTGGAAAGTCTTCCAAATACCATGTTTCGTGTCCAGCCAGAAGGAACAGATTCTGAAGAGGATCTAATGCTTACATATCTCGCTGGTAAAATGAAATTATATCGTATTAGAATTTTGATAGGAGATACAGTAGAAGTTCTTGTAGATCCATATGGAGGTAAGGGGCGAATTATTAAAAGGCTTTAACGATATTTTTTATTATAATAATATGATTATAATAATCATATATTTCTACTCATAAATATATGAAATCAAGTTCCTTTATTAAAAAATATTTTTAGTTTTGGAAAATAAATAAAAACTTTAATTATGAAAGTAAAATCTTCAATTAAAAAAAGAAGTCCAGATGACAAAATTATTCGTCGTAATGGACGTCTTTATCTTATTAATAAAAAAAATCCAAGAAATAAAGCTAGACAATAATAGCTGTTTTTTGTGTTTTTTAAAATTGTTACATTTATTATAATGGTAACTAATCAAAGAATATAAATTATGAGAATTTTTGGTATAACTATCCCAGATAATAAACAAATTCAATATGCACTTACTGTAATTTTTGGAATTGGACTATCTCGTGCTCAGTCAATATTAGATGATGCTGGTATAAAACATGACATGAAAACAAAAGATATTTCTAGTACTGACGAAAAGAAAATTAGAGATATCATTG
Organism: Candidatus Campbelliibacteriota bacterium; assembly: GCA_947311725.1. Lineage (GTDB taxonomy): Bacteria > Patescibacteriota > Minisyncoccia > Phycocordibacterales > UBA1006 > UBA1006. The sequence continues at coordinate 20,152 of CAMZLR010000023.1, forward strand.
AGAATCTCACTCTTGAAGGGGACTTAAAAAGACAAATAAATCAAGACATAAAACGTCTTATTGATATTGATTCATATAGAGGGTTTCGTCATTCAAGAAAATTACCTGTACGTGGACAGCGTACTAAGACTAATAATCGTACACGTCGCGGAAACCGTAGAGTAACTATGGGATCTGGTCGTATAAAAGTTTAATATGGGAAAGAAAAGAATTGTAAAACAAAAGGGACAGACAATGAATAAGAACTTAAAATCTCGTTCATTATCAAAGATTCCTAAGAAAAAAATTGCAAAAGCAATTTTGCACATTCAATCAACATATAATAATACAAAGGCACTTGTTACTGATATTAATGGTAATGCTGTGATGTTTTCATCGGCTGGATCACTTGGTTTCAAGGGAGCAAAGAAAGGTACTCCATATGCTGCTGCAAAAGTTGGAGAAGTTCTTGGAGAGAAAGCAGAGGTTATGGGTATTAAAGAATTAGATGTTGTTATTAAGGGTGTAGGTTCTGGTCGAGAATCTGTTATGAGAGGATTTATTTCTAAGTCAAAAGTAGAGTTAAAAAGAATCCAAGATAAGACACCTGTTCCATTTAATGGTCCACGACCTAAAAAGGCGAGACGAGTATAATATATTATTATGGCAAGAATTAAAAAATATAAAATAGCACGACGTCTTGGTTCTGGTGTATACGAGAAAACACAATCACAGAAGTTTATGCTTTCAGAACAGAAACGTGCAAAGTCTAGAAATGGTCGTCCTAGGCGTCCTACTGATTATGGTTTATCTCTTATCCAAAAACAACGTGTTAGATTTTCTTATGGTGTATCTGAAAAACAATTTTCAAATTCTGTTAAAAAAGCTTTTGAATCTGCAAAACATGGTGATATTCCAGCAGATACATTATTTTCTTTATTAGAAAAAAGACTTGATAATGTTGTATATAGATCATGTATTGCAAGTACAAGAGCCTTTGCTAGACAGTTAACAACACACGGGCATATTACTGTTAATGGTAAAAAAATTGATGTTCCCTCTTATATTGTAAAAAAAGGAGATATTATTTCAATAAGAGAAGGTAGTAAATCAAAAAAAGTTTTTTCTGATGTTGAAAAATCATTAAAGTCTGTTAAAAGTGTTTCTTGGTTAAAGATAGATACATCTAAGTTAAAGATTGAAGTTGTTGGAGAACCAAAAAATCCAGATTCATTCTTTAATTTTCAAGCAGTAATAGAGTTCTACAGTCGATAGTAGGAGATGTTTATTAATAAAATATTAAGATATTTTTATATAAACAATATATATTATCTTAATACTAAGTTAGTATAGAATCTTAGTTTTTAATATTTTATAAAAAGATAAAATATACTTACTTTTTAGTTTGTTAACTAAGTTACTTATTAGGTTATTTAAAAAAATACATTATGTTTCATCAAAACATTGTTTTACCAACAAAATTGAATGTTGTTAAAGAAGAGGGTTCAAGTGGTATCTACGAAATTGAAGGATTATATCCTGGATATGGACATACTCTTGGAAATTCATTAAGAAGGATTATACTTTCATCTTTACCTGGAGTATCTATAACATCTGTAAGAATAAAGGGAGCAGATCACGAATTTGCTACATTAGACGGTATAAAGGAGGATGTTTTAACTATACTCCTTAATCTAAAGAAAGTTAGATTTTCTATAAATTCAGGAGACTCAGCAAAAATAAATTTAAAGGTAAAAGGTACAAGTGTTGTTACAGCAAAATCATTTGATATAGATGGAAATGTTGAAGTAACAACACCTGATCAGTACATTGCAGAAATAACAGATGAATCTAAAGGATTGGATATTGAATTGAATTTATTGAAGGGAATTGGCTTTGTTTCCAAGGAAGATTTACCGAATAAAGAAACAATAATAGGAGATATCTTAGTAGATGCAATTTTTAGTCCTATCAGAAAGGTTAATTATGAGGTTGAAAATATGCGTATTGGTGATAGGACAGATTATAATCTTCTTAGAATTAACCTTGAAACAGATGGAAGTATTTCTGCAAAAGAAGCACTTGAGTCTGCATTAAGGATTATGATTAATCAGTTTAGAGCAATTTTAGATTTAAAAGAAGAAGAAATAGTAGAAGAATCTATTATTGTTGAAGATACTATTACATTAGATTCTGAGCCAGATATAGATGAAGATGAGAGAGTAGAACTTCTTAAAACTAGAGTTGATACATTAGATTTTTCTTCTAGAACAGAAAAGGCATTAAATAATGCAAATATTAGAACATTAGGTGGTATTGTTCAAAAAACAAGAGAGAATCTTCTATCACTTGATAATTTCGGTCAAAAGTCACTTGATGAAGTTGTTGATACATTGGATACTTTTAGATTAAGTTTAAAAGATGATAATAAATTATAATTATGAGACACGGTAAAAAAAATCGAAAGTTTGGACGTAAGGCAAAAGTTAGAAAAGGATTTATTAGGTCACTAGCTATTGCTTTAATTACTTACGAGAAGATAAAAACAACTGAAGCTCGAGCTAAGGAGCTTAAGCCTTATATAGAGAAACTAATAACTAAGGCAAGAAAAGGGGATATTGCATCGAGAAGGACAATATCATCACGTTTAGGAAATCAAGAATCATTAGCTAATAAATTAGTTGATGAAATAACTCCACGTTTTGAGGGTCGAAATGGTGGATATACACGAATAGTAAAATTACCACAAAGAAAAGGTGACGCCAGTAAAATGGCAATAATTGAATTTGTATAGATATTATGGAAACAAAAGATATAAAAAAAGAATATATTTTTGATGCAGAAGGAAAGAAATTAGGGAGAATGGTAACAGAAATTGCTATGATCCTGCGAGGTAAGAATGAACCTTCATTTAAGCCAAATGTTATTCCTGATGTCAAAGTGATAATTAACAATGCATCAAAAGTTTTATTAAACAAGTCACAATTAGAAAAAGAATATAAACGATATTCAGGATATCCAGGAGGTCTTACTCATGAATCAAGAGAGCATATGATTGATCGAAAGGGATATAGAGATATATTTGAAAAAGCTGTTTATGGTATGCTTCCTAATAATAAATTAAGATCGATAATGATGAAAAATCTTATCGTAAATGAATAAATATGGTAAAAAAAGATACAAAATATATTCAAGCAATAGGTAGACGTAAAAGCGCTTCTGCACGTGTGCGGATTATTCCTGCAACAAAGGTGACTTATGTTATCAACGATAAATCACTTGATGAATATTTCAATATTGAAACATTAAAAAATATTGTTAGATCTCCTTTTTCTTCTGTAGAAACTAAGGATGATTTCACTGTTTCTGTTATTGTTAATGGCGGTGGAATTTCTGCACAGGCTGATGCTATACGTCATGGAATTTCTCGTTGTTTAATCAAATATAATGAAGACTTAAGAGGTGAGCTTAAGTCTGCAGGATATTTAAAGAGAGATCCAAGAAGGAAAGAGAGAAAAAAACCTGGATTGAAAAAAGCACGAAAGCGTCCAGCTTGGTCAAAACGTTAAAAAAATATTTCATATTGTTTAAAATATATACATTTTTCGTATATATTTTTTTATAATTGATTTTTTTTAATTATGTCGATATAATTGTATATATGAAAAAAATTATTTATTTATCATTTATTGCTAGTTTATTATTTATGAATATAAGTGTTTTTGCCTGTGAATCTTTGCCAAATGTAGAATATACAACTGTTGATTCATTATTATCGAAAGATAATACTGCAATTGCACTATATAAGATAACCAAAGGAGGACAAGATGCAAAAGCACAACTTATTATAGGAAATAAAAACACAAAAATGAATATAGATTTAAAAGCAGATAAAACATCTTGTAGTGTTAGGGATAATGATTTTGTTATTGGAGAATATATTGTATCTATTTTAAATAAGGATGATGATGTGATTAATCATTTAAAATTTGATGATCAATTTTCATTTAGTTTTGATAGTCAAGAAGAGGCAATGAATAAATATTATAAATTAGTAAATAAATGGGATGAAAGAGGTAAATTATTAAAAGATAACTTAGATAATGGAAAAGATACTTCTTATTCACCAACTAGTTATTCTCTAAAACCAGGAATGAGAAATGACGATGTTCTTGCGTTACAAAC
>CAMZLR010000024.1 GCA_947311725.1 Candidatus Campbelliibacteriota bacterium
ACACCAGATTCCATCGCTGGATATAGTATCTCTTCTATATTACTATTTAATCTATGTATTTCATCAATAAATAAAATATCACCATCTGAAAGGTTTGTTAAAATACTTGCAAGATCACCAACTTTTTCTATGGCTGGTCCAGATGTAATTTTTATATTTCTCCCAGTTTCTTTTGCTATTAAGTGTGAAAGTGTTGTTTTACCTAAACCAGGTGGTCCATAGAATAAAATATGTTCTGCTTGATCTCCTCTATTTTTTGCAGCAGTTAATAAAATATGAAGATTATCTTTTATTTTTTGTTGTCCAATATATTCATCCCATGTGTTTGGTCTTAATTGTTGATCAGTAATTTTTGTATTTTTTTTATCATTCATAATTATTTTAATTATATAATATTATTTTTTAATATAAAGTTATTGACTTTTATATAAATTGAATGTAATATTTATATTGAAAGTGGAAAAAAATACCACATAAAAAATTATTTAAAAACTAAATATTTATATAATGAAAAAGTTTAATGTTTTATTAATTTTATTATTGATTTCTTTTAATGTTTTATTATCACAAGATGAGAAATTAGATATTCATTTTAAAATAACTGAAAAACAAGAAATAAATACATCTAGCGTAAAGATATATTATCATCTTTCTGGAAAAAGATTTGATTCTCTTTTTTATAAAAATTATAAAAAAGAGAATAAATTTTATTTAGATATAGAATTTAATAATAAGATAAAAAAAGTAATAATAGAAAATCAGTATGATTTTTTTACATTAGATGGTGTAAACCCTGGGTCTGATATTTTAATAAAATCATTTTATAATATTTCATCTTCAAAGAATTCTTTAGGTGGAGATTATTTAATATTAGATACATTAATAAAATCTAACAAGATTAGGTTTATACATATAGAAAATCCAAAAAGAGTTTCTTTTGAAAAAAAATATAAATTAGAAGAAAATAATTATTTTATTACTAATGGAACAAGAGTAAATAATAATGGAAATTACATTGGAGCTTATACAATAAACGGTTTTATGAAAAATAGAATAAAAGAAGACGGAACCAATTTATGGTATAAAAAGAATGGAATTATTGGTTTTTCTGGTGGTCTACCTTTATTTTTTTCTGGTTTTGATAAATATGAAAATAAAGTAGATTACTATAATAGTGGCCTCTATATAAGAGATCATATTGTTGTTTTAAAAAAAGAAAAAAAAATAATAAATGTAGATTGGTTAATTCAAAATGGGCCGATATTAATAAAGGATAAAAAAAATAATTGTAAATCTTTTAATAAAGAAAAAAAACCAAGATCTGCGATAGGTTTTGATTCTGTACACTATCTATATTATATAATTTCATTAGAACCAATAACCTTATATTATTTTTCAGAAGAATTATTGAAAAGAAAAATGGATGGAGCTCTACTTTTGGATGGCGCTGGATATAAAGATAAATATGGTCAATATGGAAAAATAGACAAAAAAAATATGAACATTATTTTTTATAAAAAGTAATTTTCTAAAAACAGGTTATTGTAAATAACCTGTTTTTAATTTTACTTGACTTTTTATAAATATGTTATACACATATTATACACATGATATACTAGTTTTTTTATAAAAGCATGTTATATTTAATTTACATTTTTATGTTATTGTACTTTGAAAATATTAATCTCTAAACAGTCAGATCTCGCGAATTTGGTATTTTGAATAGGAATTATTGGTAACTTCCCTGGTAGAAGCCTCACTGATAATCTCGTTGAAGAAATATCATCCTTTTTATTTTAAAAGTTTTTTCTGGGTGCTTAGAGATTAATGTATTCAAATTTAGAAACACTATTTGATTAGTGTTTTTTTGTATTAAATTTAATGTATAATAAGGTTAATTATGAGCTTATCAGATAATAATATTAAACAAAATAAAAAGATAAATTTAATTAAAGAAAAAGAAGAAGAATCTTTTGTTAAAAGAATAGCTGAAAAGTTCAATATACCTTATGTAGATTTATCTGGAACAACAATTGAAACGGATGCATTATCTATTTTATCTGAGGAAGAATCTAGAAGAGCGCTTATTGCTGGTTTTAAGGTAAAAGGAAAAGACTTATATCTAGCAGTAAAGTCTCCAAGACTACCTGAAACAAAAAAAATAATAGCTAGATTAGAAAAAAAATATAATGTTGGATTACATCTTGTATCAATGAAATCTTTAGAAAAAGCATGGAAAAGATATGCGGATGTTTCCGGTGCAAAAGGTACTAAGGGCGGTTTACTTGATATAGATGAAGAAAATATTAAAAGAATATCTGAAACTATAAAGATAAATAGTGATGTTAAAGAACAATTTTTGAGCGTTTTAAAAGGTAATTCATTAAGAAAAACAAGTTCTTTATTGGAAATAATATTTGGTTCAGCAATTAAAACAAAGTCTTCTGATGTTCATATTGAGGCACAAGAAACAAAAGTTCGTATGCGTTATAGACAAGATGGTGTTTTGCAAGATATTGTTGATTTTGACCATATTTCTTATGCTAAGTTATTATCTAGAATAAAGTTACTCTCTGGTATGAAACTAACAGATAATTCAAACGCACAAGATGGTCGTTTTACTATAGATTATGATAATAAAGAAATAGAAGTTCGTGTATCCGTTATTCCTTCTGCATATGGAGAATCATTTGTAATGCGTATTTTAAATCCAGATAGAATAAATGTTGGTATTGAAGGATTAGGTATTGAACCAAAACTTTTTGAAATATTAATGAAGGAAATTCAAAAACCAAATGGAATGATTCTTACTACAGGACCAACCGGATCTGGTAAAACTACTACATTGTATTCATTTTTAAAAAAAGTTTATTCACCAAAAGTAAAAATATTAACGATTGAAGATCCTATTGAATATCACTTAGAAGGAATATCACAAACGCAGATTAATCGTTCTAAAAATTATACATTTTTATCTGGATTGAGGGCTGCTTTAAGACAAGACCCAGATATTATTATGGTAGGTGAAATTAGAGATAACGAAACAGCTGAGATTGCTGTGAATGCATCTCTTACTGGTCATTTAGTATTATCTACGTTACATACGAATGGAGCAGCTGGAGTTATTCCACGTTTATTAGATTTAGGAGTATCACCACAAATTTTAGCAGCAGCTCTATCTGTTTCTATTGCACAAAGGTTAGTGAGAAAGGTTTGTCAGCATTGTAAATATGAAGTTGAGCCAACAAAAGAACAAGAAGAAATGCTTAGAAATATTTTAAAAGAGGCAGAAAGTAATAATAAAAAAATATCTGATTATGGTATGTCTTCAAATCAAAAAATAGTTCTTACTGAAGGAAAAGGATGTGAGGAATGTAATGGGACAGGGTATAAGGATCGTATAGGTATATTTGAGGCAATTATAACTGATGAATTAATAGAAGAATTATTGAATAAAAAACCATCAGAACAAGAAGTTAGAAATGTAGCAAAAAAACAAGGACTTCTTAATATGAGAGAAGACGGTGTTATAAAAATATTAAATGGTACAACTTCATTTAGTGAGGTCCAAGCTGTTATTGATATGGATATTTCTAATATTACACAGGTTTATGAAAAAAAAGATATTAATGATATTAAACCTTTAAAAAGTGAAAAAAATATTATAGATGATGTTTCTATAAAAAATGAAATAACAAATAAAACAGATTCTCTTTTGAAAGATAAAAATTCAACAGAAATAATTTTACTAATCGAGTATTTAAAAAAACTTGAAAATGAACAATTTATTAATCCTGAAATAGATGCCTCTGAAAAAATTGCTTTATTACAAAATACAATTTTAGATTTACTAAAAAGTAAACAAGCAGAAAACATATTTAATATTAAAAAGGGTACTGATAAAAAGTTTAAAGGTTTAGCTGATGAATTAGAAAAATTATATAATGAACAACAAGAAAATCCTAGGGTTGATATCTCTAGTAAGATAAAATCTATTAGAGAAGAGATTGAAAAACATATAGAAAAATAAAAAACATTCTTAATAATGTTTTTTATTTTTATCTACTATATTTGTGGAATGTTTCTATGGGTTTCTCCTGGGTTGAACATATTATAAAATACTTCAATTGCTTGCTCTGTGTTTAATTGCTCTGAACGAACACCAAATTGTGATAGTCCACCTTTAACAATAGCTATTCTTTGTTCTAATTGACTTCTTTGTTCTTCAAATTTACTTGTAGATTCACGGAATGATTTTTTTGTTTCTTTTTTCTTACCAAAAAATGAATCAATAATATTTGTTTTTTGTTTTTTTATCATATTTGAACCAGAATATGGAATAATAACATAGAATTTTTTTGACATTACATTAACAGAATCAGTAAACCATTTAATAAATTCAATATATTCTCTTGTTTGAAGTATTAATAATTCTTCTTTCTGTTGTTCTATTCTTCTTTCTAATGTGAGTAAATATGGTTTGATGTCATATCTTCTAGATTGTATTGATATTTGAATTGGAAATTCCAATGAGTTTAAAAAACCTTGAAATTGCATAACAACAGCTTGCTGTTCTTCCGCAGATTTTAAAGCAATATTAATTGCTGAAGCTAGAAGTATTGCTCTTAAACTACCATCTTTTAAAACAACTATTCCATCTCGTATTTCTTTTATAGGTATAAAATCTTGTGTTGTTGGCCCTGAATATTTCTTTTCCATATTTATATTATAACCTTTATGTTTTTTTTTAAAACATAAAGCTGGTTATTGATATTATAATAGCTTATAATATAGATATAATTTATGCGTTTTGAAGTTCCACAATTTATTAATGTAGAAGATAAACTTTTTGGTCCTTTTACTTTTAAGCAGTCACTCTATCTAGTTGGTGGTGGTGGTATGATTTTTATAATTTATAAATTGTTACCTACTTTTGTAACTTTTATTTTAGGTGCACCAATAGCAGCTTTTTCCTTAGCTTTAGTTTTTTATAAACCAAATGGGAGACCTTTTATGAGAATGGTTGAAGCTTTTGTTATATATACATTTACACAGAAATTTTATCTATGGAGAAGAAAAGATCAAAGAGAGGGGGTTGTAGATATTACACAAATTCATGAGAAATTTCCTGAAGAGGGATCTTTACCAAAAGAAAATAAGAGAAAGAAAATTTCTGATTTAGCTTGGTCTTTAGATATTTTAGATTTTGATAATTAATTTTTTATGTTTAAACAAGTTATCCACAGATATGTGAATATCTTTTGTTTTTTATGGTATATGTCTTGACACAGCGTCAGGCTTCTGTTAGTATCTAATTAAATAAACATATTGTTAACTCGGTATTTTAAAGCCGTGTTGGCAATAAGTACCTTTAAAATAAAATATCATGAAAAATTTATTTTTTGTTTTTGTTGTGATGGCGATATATTCATGTTCGCCAAAAATAGCGCCGGTAGTTCCGAGTGCAAATGTCGATAATTCAACTCATTTTGTTGAGTTGGATGCAAACATAAAGGGCTTTACTCTGGGTAACCAGGAAATAGTAGGACCTGTAAAAAGAGATGAAATAGAAGGTGCATTAGTTAGTATTAGCGGTAGCTTTATAGCTACTCCAGAGGCAGAAATAGATGTTACTTCTAGGAATGAAAAAGGTGGAATAATAAGAGAGGTAACGATAAAAGGAGGAGATCTTATTACTTTTAGTAATAATTCTCACTTTCTTATTTACAATTCATTTTGGGATAATATAAAAAAATATCCGGATTCTGTTTATGTAAAAGTGAAATTAGATAGTATGAGTACATTTTGCATGGCATTTAAAGTTGATCAAGAGGGAAATTATGTTCCCAGTCTTGTGGAACATATAGAAACTTTTAATATCTTTTCAGATTCTATTCTTATTAAAGAGGATAGCACTGGGAGGTATGTAAGATTTAGAGATGGTGGTAAGGTGAAGAATGAAATTCTTCCTATTGATATACCAAAAGTTTTGTTAGATAAAAATGGAGCATTATTAAATAAATACTCCATTGAAAAAATACCTTTGTATGAGATTGATGCAGGAGGGGACACAATTCCTATTGTAAAATCAGTTGTAAATTATGAGGTGGATGATGCGGGGTATAAATTTATTTCTCCTTGCGGAGATAGCTATTATTTGTCTAATAAAAATATTCTTCTTAACAAGATTTATGTTAAGCAGGATATAGATGATAGACGTCAGATCATTGAATCTGGCGGATATAAATCGCCAAATGAATAATTTAATTTTTTTTAAAACCAATTTCTTTTTAGGAGTTGGTTTTTTATTTTTTGTTTAAAAAAGTATAGATTGCTTCGTACCTCGCAATGACAAGGTGAGAGTTTGAATGATACTTCAAGTTTTGTCATTGCGAGAAATGGAGCGGAGCAGAATGACGTGGTAATCACCTTGTTACTATATTATATAGACAGTTTTATTATTTTTTTATAAATAATTTTATTTTTCTTTTATAAATAATTTTGTCATTCCAGCGTAGGCGGGAATCTCATGTGTTTAAATTATGATACAAGGTTTAGATTCCTGCCTTCGCAGGAATGACAGTGTGAGAGGCAGGAATGACAGATATGAAAAAATACAGACAATTTTGTTATTGCGAGCGGAGTGGAATGAAGTGAAGCAATTTATGTTTCGTATTACCAATAAATTATACACAATGTAATTGTGAGAAATGTAGCGGAGTGGAATGACGTGGCAATCTCCTTGTTACTACATTGTATAGACAATTTTGTTATTTTTTGAAAAAACTAATAGTTAAAATAGTAAATGAAAAAGTTTTAATTAGATATATTTTTATTATATCTTTTTATAAAAAATAAGTTAATTAGATGAAATCTCATTATAAATATTTAATTAATACTTAAGTTAGTTAATTATTTATATGTGGATAACTTGTTGATTAATCACTGTTAGTAAAAAACCTTTTCTTGACAAAAAGTCAAGCACATGATAACTTAGTAATGAATCGTTCTTTAATAACTTAAATAACATAAATTAGTTTTCATAATTTAATTTTTATTTATTTAATTTTTAATTTCATTTTGCGCATCAAGTAAATTATTTGGTTCTCAAAATGAAATTAAAAATTTATAAACTAAAAATTAAACATTATGAAAAATCTAAAAAATCTAAAAAAAGTAATATCAGTAACATTTTTTGTAACATTTTTTTTGGGTTTATCAGCCCAAAATTATGAAGCCTTTTATAGAACGAAAACAGGAGCTTTTTGGGAAAAAAGACCCACTGCAAGGCTTCTCTATGAAAACAAAAACGATAAAAAACATTTAAAAGAGATTTCCTCTTTAAAAAATGTTGAAGTAAGAGTAACAAAAGGGAGAAATATAATCTCCTTTGTTAAAGGGGAATACATAAAAGGGGTTACAAATAACCTATTAGAGGTACCTCCAGGAACTGTAATTTACAAAGAAGGCTCGTATTTGTATCTTGCAAAATGTGGAAATAGAATTGCCACAATTAATAGAATTGCCACAAATAATCGTGACGATGTTAATAATAATAAAAATACATCTTCTAATATTATCGACATAAAGAAGAAAAAAATTGTAAGATCCAAAAACACTACCATTAATAATGGTAGTAATGGATCAGGTGGTTGCACTAGCGGAATCCGTCTGCAGGATAACAACAATAATCCGGTAAATGGAGGAGGGGGTTTTGGAAATGGAAACAATAACAATAATGGTAGTAGTAGATATGTATCTGATTGCGATAAATCTATCTCAGATCAATATCCTAACCAAAATTTGTCATTAATGTTTGCAAATTCGCAGACATATAATGAGGTTAAAAGATTTGCTCCGAATAAACACATTGCAAACCAATATTTGGCTTGTAAATTTCCTACGGCTTATAAAACGAGAAAAGTTTTAAAAGTTGTAGGTATTGTTGGCGGTGTTTTGATTACAGGATATAGCATTTATAGAGGTATTAAATACCTAAAAAATGACTACGTTAATCCAACACCACCAGATTATTCTGGTCGTGACCCTATTCCTGATCCTACAAACGTAGACCCCACTGGACCAGGCGGAAATTATTTTACAGGCACCAGTGGCCTCAGGATCAACTGGGGCGGTTAAATTTTTTTATTTTATGTAAGCAGGAAAATCGGTTTCTGCTTACATAAAAATTTATGTTGTTTAGTTTAAAATTTAATGAAAGAATTTAATTATTCTTTTTATTATTAAGTCTTTAATTTATTAAAGTTTTAAGAATGAAAAGACTTGACACATATTCTATTAAAAATTTATAGAATATTTTTATTATTAATTATTACAAATATTTATTTTGACAAATTTATTATGAAAAAATTATTTAAAAATCTAATAAAAACAACCTTTGCTGTATCACTTATGTTCTTTGGAGCAGTTTTTGTTGATGCAGCAGGTCAATTTATTAATTATGACCCAATGGGTGGAACAGTAACTTCAATTAGTGAAACTAACTTCAATAATAGAAGTAATACATTGAAAGTTTCTATACCTAATCCAGGTGATTCTAAAACTTTTAAAGTATATTCTGCTTATCAGAACATTAATCCTAGTAGAGTTATTTATACTGCAACAGGAAAATTTCATTTTCAAACTACAGGATCAAGTTATTCTACTACAATAAAGGGTATTTTAACTGGAAGTGCTAATGAGTTTATGCAAGATGATGCTATATTAAATGGACTTCCTAATTCTTGGGAGATTGAATTATATGAAGCACGTAAGGTTAACAACCATCCAGTTTCTATCTCTCCAAACTGTATAGGTAATGGAGCACCATATCAATATGATGTTTCTTTAGATTTAAGTGAGGTTACCGGTTCAGGTTCTCAGATTGATGATTTAGATTATATTGGAAAAAATCCAAATACTAATGTAACAGGAGTATGTGATCAAGGATACCTTATAGGTTTCTTTAGAGTAACAAATACTGAAAGCAATAACACTGTTGACTTACAGACAAATGAAGCTACTAATATAATGGAAACAAGTGTAACACTTCACGGAGAAGTAGCTTCTGGAAATAATACAAATGTATGGTTTGTAAAAACAACAAATAGTAATCCTAGTAATTTAAACTGTAATTATTCTTCACAAAGAGTTGATGTTTCAGGATATTATAATTCTGGAGATAGTTTTTCAGTACAGGATTCAGGACTTAATCCTGGTACTAAATATTATTATAAAGCATGTGCAGCTGGAGATTCTAATTCTAATAGAATAGAGTTCACCACTGATAGCCTTGTTAATAGTATAGAAGTACAAACAAATAATGCTTCAGGGATAGGTGATACAAGCGCTCAATTAAGAGGAAATCTTGTTTCTGGAAACAATGTTGATACTTGGTTTGTGATGAAAGAAAATACAGATTATTTGTTAAATTGTGCAACTCCAGAACAAAAAGAAGATGTTTCAGGATACTATAATTCTGGAGATAGTTTTTCTAAATATGTGTCAGGTCTTAATTCTAATACTACATATTATTATAAAGCCTGTGCAAATGATGGTCATATTATAGATTATCAATCTAATGTTCTTAGTTTTCATACTAATGGTAATGATGTAAATACAGTTCTTCCAAATGTAGAAACTAGATATGCAAACGATGTTGATGATAGTTCAGCTGATATACATGGGTATGTTGATATGAATGATTATAATAATGGTTTTGTATTTTATGTCTATGGAAAAGATGAAAGTGCAATCTCTAATATAGAAACACTATATGATTCATATTCTGATGTTAACGAGAACGGTGAAGATCTTCAAAAATCTGAAGTTGATGGTGATTTAGATAGTTCTAATTCTTATTCAGAATCAATAACAAATCTTGATTCAGATGAATATTATTATTATAATTTCTGTGTTGGATATGTTGATACCGAAGGGCAAGATAAATTAGAATGTGGAAGCTCAGAAAACTTTAAAACATTAGATAATGGTAATTCTAATACAAATTCAGAAATTGAAACACGTAATGTAGATAATATTACAAAGTCTAGTGCAGAAATCTGTGGAGACCTTGTTAATGATGGTGGAGATGTAAATCTTCGAACATGGATTGAATATAGAAAAATAACAGAAAGTTCATATTCAAGAACTAATAAAATAGATAGAGGTGAGGGTTATTTCTGTGAAAATGTAAGAAATCTTTCTTCAAATACTAGATATTATTATAGAGCATGTTCTGATGATGGTTGTGATACTTCAAGTTCTTTTAGAACAAGTGATGGAGTAGTAAGTGGAGATAATCCAGCTGTTACAACAGGGATTGCTTATAGTATTGGATCAAATTATGCAATACTTCCTAGCTCCTATGTAACAAATGCTGATAAGGCAACTGTTTGGTTCCAATATGGATATACACCTACATATCTTAATAAAAATACAAAACATTATGTAAAATATGGTGCAGGTGGTTCATATGTTCATTACTTTACAAACTTAAAATCAAACCAGAGATATTGTTATAGAGCTATGATTGAAACAGTTAATGGTTCAGACCATGGTTCTGTAAATTGTTTTTATACAAAAGTAGGTAGTCAAGTCGTTGTTGAAGTTCCAGATGATACTGTAGATGAAACTGATCAATTAGGGTTAGGACTTTCTCTTGTTAAATTAGAAATAAATGATAACAAAGAAAAAGTTATAAAGAATGAAAATATTACATATAGAATTACTTGGGAAAATATTTCAGACTTAGATCTAGAAGACCTTGATCTTGTTATTGAAATCCCAAGAGAAATACAAATTACATCTTCATCTAGAGGTCAAATGGATACAGATAGAAATGCTATTGTATATACGATTAGAAATCTAGATTCTAAAGAAGAAAATTCAATGACTGTTACAGGAGTTGTTAAAGATGGTAAATTGGGAGATGCATTAACGGCTGATGCTACATTAGGATTTAATAATCCTGTTAATGAAGCAAAAGAAAATGCAACTGATTATGATATTGATGAATTTACAATTCTTACTCCACTTGGAACAGCATCTGTATTTGGTTTATCTAATATTACATTCTTAGGTTGGTTAACTATATTACTTGGATTACTTATAGTATTCTTAGTAGCTAGATGGTTATATCTTGAAAGAGAAGATTTAAGAGCACAAGCTTATGTCAATGGTTATAGAAGATCTCCATCACGAATGGAACCAATGAATAATCATGATATGCCTATGCATAATCAACATAATGATGTTCGAAATGTACATCAAGAAAGACCTGTTCAAAATACTCCACAAAATGGAGATAGATCAGACTATAGACCATATAGGCCAAATAGAGGTTAATTAGTTTAAAATAAAAAAAACGTATATGCGTTTTTTTTATTTAATTTACTTGTTTACTATCTGTACTTATTTATACTTTAATTATGAAAAGTATAAGTAAAAATATCAATGAATTTGAAAATATTGTTATTTCTTTTGTTAAAGAATTAATAGGAAAAGAAAAAGCAACTATCATAGCACTTTCTGGAGACCTTGGTGCTGGAAAGACATTTTTTGTGAAATCAGTAGCAAAATATTTTAATATAAAAGAGGAAATAACAAGCCCTACTTTTGTGATACAAAAAGAATATCAGATAAGAAATCATCATATTTATAAAAAGATGATACATATTGATGCTTATAGGTTAGATGATAAATCAGAATTAGAATATCTTGGTTGGGATGAAATAGTGCAAAATAAAGAAAATCTTGTTTTTATTGAGTGGCCAGAACAAGTAAAAGGAATAAATATACCAAATGTTATTAACATTAATATAAAAATATTAGAAGGAGAATCTCGTGAGGTAGATATTATAAACAATAATTGATAATTGTTTTTTATATAAAAAAAATAACCCGAAATTGTTTTTCCTTTGTGGTATAGTAGAAATATGAAAGAAAAGAGAAAAAAGTTAGTACTTCTCGATGCTCATGCTATTATACATCGTGCTTACCATGGTATGCCTGATTTCTCTACTAGAGCCGGTTTTCCTACTGGGGCAATTTATGGATTTATAACAATGGTTTTACGTATGATTGATGATTTTAATCCAGATTATATTGTCGCTTGTTATGATTTACCAGGAAAGACATTTAGACATGAAAGCTTTTCTAGTTATAAAGGAACAAGATCTAAGACAGATGATGCATTAAAAATGCAAATTGATCCAACACGTGAATTGTGTAATATTTTTTCGATACCAATATATGATGCACCTAGTTTTGAAGCTGATGATATTTTAGGAACAATAACTGAGCAACTAAAAGATAAACCAATCGATATAATTATTGCTTCTGGTGATATGGATACACTACAACTAGTAGATAAAAAACGCGTGCAGGTTTTTACATTAAAACGTGGAATAAATGATACTGTTATTTATGATGAAAAGGCAGTAATTGATAGATTTCACTTTAAACCAATTTCAATTATAGATTATAAAGCCTTCAAAGGAGATTCTTCTGATAATATTCCAGGAATTCGTGGAATTGGAGATAAGGCTGCAACAATTTTAATTTCAAATTTTGGAACTATGAAAAAAGTTTATGATGTCCTTGATAAGGATGAACAAAAATTGTTAGATGTAGGTTTAACAAAAAGAATGGTAAAATTAATAAAGGAAGGGAAAGAAGAAGCTGAATTTTCTCATATTTTGGCTACTATTAGGACAGATGCTCCTATTGAATTTAAATTACCAAAAAATGATTGGCGTACAATGATAGATGTTGAAGCTGCATTAGGTTTTTTTCAAAAATATGAATTGAGAGCATTACCTAAAAGGTTATTTAAAACATTAAACATAACAGATAATCTTATTGAAAATTCTTTTACAAAGGAATATGGTAATAAAAAAGAAAATGATAATAATCATAATGACTCTTTAGATAAAGAAAAAGTTAAATTAACATCAATTGCACTGTCTTTGTTGGATTCGGATAAGTCAGATGCTGATTTAGATGATATTTTAGAATATACAGGGAAGGATTCTTTTCTCCCTGCTTCAAAGAAAATATATGATGAATTACAATCTATAGATAAACTATTTCTTCTTTATAAAAATATAGAAAAACCATTGTTACCTATTGTAGAACAAATGCAAAAGAATGGTGTATTAATAGACGTTAGTTTTTTTGATAGTTTATCAAAAGAGTATAATCTAGAGTTATCAAAAATTGAGAAAAAAATATTTAAGCTAGCAGGAGAAGAGTTTAATATAAAATCACCAAAACAATTATCTGAGATTTTATTTGAAAAAATGAATCTTTCAAAGAAAGGGATAAAGAAATCGAAGTCAGGAACTTATTCTACAAATATAAAAATGTTAGAAAAGTTGTGGGGTGAGCATAAAATTATTCAACAAATAATAGAATATCGTGAGTTACAAAAATTACTTTCAACATATATCGATGTTATTCCAAAAGATATTTCAAGCGACGGTAGGCTACATGCTGAATTTTTACAGAATGGAACATCAACAGGAAGATTTTCTTCTCGTAATCCTAATTTACAAAATATCCCAACAAGAACAGATCTTGGAAGGAAAATTCGTGACGGGTTTATTGCAGAGAAAGGAAAGATCTTAATTTCATTAGATTATTCTCAAATAGAACTTAGAATACTTGCTATACTCTCTGGAGATGAAGAATTTATTAAAATATTTAAGGAAGGAAATGATGTTCACAGTAGTGTTGCTGCAAGGATAGGTGAGGTCGATGAAAAAGATGTCGATAGAGAGCTAAGAAGAAAAGCAAAAGTTGTTAATTTTGGAATTTTATATGGAATGGGAATTAATTCATTAAAAAAAGAGATGGGTGTTGATCGTGAAGAGGCACAACAATTTTATAATGGTTTTTTTGACCATTTTCCTAAAGCAACTGCTTTTTTAGAGTCTACGAAACAATATGCACGAGATAATGGCTATACAGAGACATTATTTGGACGTAGAAGACAATTAAGGAGTATAAATGCTAAATTACCATTTATTAAAGCTATGGCTGAACGTATGGCTTTAAATGCACCTATACAAGGAACTGCTGCTGATATTATTAAATTAGCAATGATACATGTTGATAAAAATATAATGGAAGATTTTCCATCTGCAAAACTTATTTTACAGATTCATGATGAAATTATTTATGAGATAGATAAAAATAAAGCAAAGATATTTTCTGAAAAAGTAATTAATACTATGGTAAATATATTTGAAAATTCATATATAAACTACAAAACAGAAGTTCCACTTATCGTACATAGTTCTATGGGTAAGAATTGGGGAGAATTGAAATAAATATAAAATTTAGAATAGATAATTAATCTTATTTATTTTTTCTGAAAATCACGCTTTACATGATGTCAAATATATGTAACATTAGTGTTAAAGAGTGGAAAAAGAAACCACTTTAAAAAACGATATTTTTACATTTAAAATTTAATAGTATGAAAAAGATAGTTTTATTTCTCATTTTTAGTTTATTTATTTCTAATTTAAATTTATTTTCGCAAGTTAAAACTATCGAAAATGGAGATGTTTTAGTTTTTCAAATGAAGAATAAAATGAATGTTCATTTTGGTTCAGAGGAAACTCCGGTGAACGGTATTCAGCTTGTTCTCGGTGGTCCATTTGTTTGGAGAAAAGGTAATCCAATTGGTGCAATTATTCAGGAAAAAGATGTTGTTAAGATGACATCTAAAAGGAGATTAAATAAACAAAATCCATTTGTTTATTATAACTCAATTTTTGGGGTAAACACAAAGGGTGAACCTGTCATGGTTCGTTTTGAAGAAGCCTATGCTTATCTTCCTGAAATGCAGTGGGCATTCCAGAATGGTCCAGCATTATTAATTGAAGGTGTTGTCCCTAGTTTAGGGGTTACACAAATCCAGAATATATCTAGTAATGATTTTTTTTCTGGTATAGGATTTCTCCAAAATGGAGATATAGTTGTAATGGTCACATTAAGAAAAATGACTATAAATCAATTCTCTTTTTCTTTTAAAAATTATGGTTGTATAAATGCTCTTCTAATAAATAGTGGAGAGGGTGTTTACTACAACATTAGTAATAATCTATATCGATCTCATGGGTCATATAGAAAGAAATTTGGAAAAAATACAAATAAATTAAATTTCCTATTTTATTAGGAAATTTAATTGAATATATTTTTAACCAGAGTATTTTTCTCTGGTTTTTTTATTGGTTATATTATATATAATATATTTATATGATATACCTAATCACTGGTAATAAAAAAGAACGAAAATCTTTTATATTAAAGATTTGTGAACAGCAGATGTTAGATTTAAGACAAATACAATATTTTTATTCTAATGATTTTTCTGATACTCTCTTTGAGAATATTATTCCATATAATATAGGTCTTTTTGGAGAAAGAGAATGTTTTATTATTAATGATTCATTGTGTGATTTACCAATAAAGACAATTATTAAGGAATATAAAGAAACAGAGCATATTCTTATTTTTTCTGAACAATTTGTATTAAAAAAAGATAGAGAAGCTTTTGAAAAAATCGGAGCTAATATAAAACTTTTTGAAAAAGAAGTTGAGCAAAAAAAAGAAAAGTTTAATACATTTGCTCTCGCTGATTTGCTTGGAGGGAGAGATAAAAAAAAACTATGGCTTGCTTTTCATAAAGCTGTTAATGATGGAGTAAGTATTGAAGAAATACATGGAATACTTTTTTGGCAACTAAAAAATCTAGCTTTAGTTAAAACTAGTAATTCTAACCCTGGGATGAATGATTTTGTTTATTCAAAAAATAAATCATTTGCTAGAAATTTTTCTATAAAAGAAGTTCAAGATTTCTCAGAAAGGATGACAAAAATATTTCATAGTAGAGATACATATAGAACACTAGAAATTGATTTAGAAAAATTTATTTTAGATTTATAAAATTTTTTATAAAAAAAATATGGTGATTTCGCTTTTTAAGGGTTTTTTCATTAAATAGCTTGACACTTATAACTATTGATGATAAACTTATTTTGAATTAAATTATTAACTAAATAATATAAAAATGAAAAAAATACAGTTAATTTTAATAGTAGTTTTTCTGCTTAGTTTTTTCTATAATAAAAATGTTTTTTCTCAGGTGAGAGTTGGGGGTGAACAAATAATTTTCCAAGAAATAACCAATATCAAAGATGTTGGTTTTGGAAAAAATACCCAATTAAGTGAGCACTTAACAAATGTTGTTAATGGTCCGCTTGTTGGAATTAATGGGAATATAGTTGGAGGATACATAGACAACGGAAATAAAACAAAAGATTTTGTAAATCCAGAAAATTATACTGGAAATTTTTCCGTTGGAAACGGAATCTTTGGTGTGAAAAAAGACGGAGTGCCCTTTTTATATTCTTTTGAGGAAAGAAAAAAGATAAACACTGAGAACGTACAGTGGGCGTTTCAGAATGGGTTAATTCTTGTAAAAGGCGAGAAAAATATCAGAGGAAATTCAACGTCGAAATTTCCAAGATCTGGTATTGGGTATAAAAAAGATAATACGATATTAATTATTGTATCTACAATACCCATGACCCTTAAAAATTTTGCAGATTTATTTCTGTTTGAGGGTTGTAGTAACGCTATCTATTTAGACGGTGGCCCCTCTTATGTATATTTTCGTTCCGAAAGTTTAATTTTTGGAAAGGAAAAGGATGTATTAAGATTACAATTCTATCATTAAACCAAATAACTAAGAAGAAAATATAATCTCTTCTTAGTTATTTTTTAATTACATTAGACCAATAATTTTTGCGATAAATACTCCATAGAAGAACAACATTGCTATCCCTTCCCACTTTCTGATTCTATTATCAAAGAGAACAAATATTGTTATAAATGTTGCTATTACAAGAAACGGTAACCCTATTTTGAATGTTTCACTGTTTATTGATAGTGGAGTTATTATTGATGGTATACCAATTATTAGTAACAAGTTGAATGTATTCGAACCTAATACATTTCCAACTGCCATTCCGTGGTTTCCTCTTTTTACTGCTGATACAGATGTTAATATTTCTGGTAATGAAGTACCAAAAGCTACAATTGTTATTGTAAGTATGGATGACCCTATGTGTAATAACTCTGATAGTTTTAAGATACTATCAATCAAGTATTTTGCAGAAAAAGTAAGGATAGCCATAGATAATATTATGAATATAATATATTTGAATAGGTATTTTCTTTCTGGATGCATATTCTCTTCTATTTCTTCCATCTCATCTATATCATCTGCATTTGGTTTTTGTCTTATGTTATAGATAATAAAAATTATAAAAAATATAAGTAGTGCTACTCCTTCTTGTAGAGATATTATTTTATCAGATATAAAGTATACAAATATAGCCATAGACATAAAGAAAAAGGGCAAGTCTATATCTATAAGAGATGTCTTTATTTTTAACCCTTTTTTTGCTACCAGACCTGAAATACCTAATATAAGTAGAGCATTTGCTATATTTGATCCTATTACATTATCAACAACAAAAGTTACCTCTTTTGCATGTATAGCAAAGAGGGAAGATACTAATTCAGGCAGAGAAGTTCCTATGGCAACTATAGTTGCTCCTATAATAAATGAACTAAGCCCAAAGATTAGTCCTATTTTTTCTGCATATTCTGTAAAGTAATCAGCTGATTTTATAAGAAAAAATAGGCTAGCTATTAAAATAGTAATCCATAAGATAATCATCATATGTAAAAAAGAATACCATAAAATAAATAAAAAAAGAAAATCATTTTTTGATTTTCTTTTTATTTTTGTCCGTCTGGAAGGGCTCGAACCTTCGACCGTCGGCTTAAAAGGCCGCTGCTCTACCAACTGAGCTACAGACGGATATCTTATGCTTATTAAGCACACAATCATATTATATTATGAGTCTTTTTTGTCAATAAAATATACTTATATATAATATACTTATGAAAAAATCTGTTTGGTTACACAATATTCGCTCTGTTTATAATGTTGGTTCTATTTTTCGTACTGCTGATGCTGTAGGAATTGATCATATTTATTTATCTGGATATACCCCACTTCCTGTAGATAGATTTGGTCGTGAACGTCAAGATATGACAAAAGTTGCAATAGGTGCAGAAAAAACTGTTTCTTGGTCTTCTTTAAAAGACCCATTTTACGAAATGAAGCAATTTAAAGAGTATGGGTCATATATTATTGGAATAGAACAAGATAAAAATTCAATTAATATTTTTGACTATAAAAAACCAAATAATATTTCAGAAATAATTATTGCAATGGGAGAAGAAGTTTCGGGTATGGAAAAATTACAGTTATCACTCTGTGATGATATTATTGAAATACCAATGAGAGGAAAAAAGGAATCATTAAATGTAAGTGTTGCTTTTGGTATTGCTGTATATGAAATACTTAAATAAAAAAGCCATTCTAGAAAGAAAGGCTTTTAAAATTACTATTTTTTCATGGATTCACAATCTTTAGTGAATCTATTCTTGTTTCAAAAATTTTTAAATCATTACCAGAATGATTCTGGGAATGATTTTTTATTTTTTTATATTTAGTTGTTAAAATTGTTATTGGATTTTCCAATAATTTTATTATAATAATAAGTTTTTTAATTAAAATGTCAATTTTTGTAAATTAAAAAACCCCTCAATTTTAAAAAAGAGAGGTTTTTTTATTATTCAATTATATTTATATTTTATTCGATTTCAATCGTCGTAGTATTACTCCACGGTTGGAAATTTATATTTGTCGTGTTATCGAGAAAATTTACCTCAATGGAGACTTTCATTTTGAAAGAGTCTCCATTTCCTTTCGTAAAATCTTTACTTCGGTACCCTACTTTTATAAAATCAATGTTACTTAGATTAATATCTCCGGTATTATTGATTTCAAAGGTATAGAAATCTTCTGCATCGGTATTTCCCCAGTCACTTTGGTTACCCACAGGGAAATTAATTTCATTAATAACTAAAAGACTTAAATATTCCCATGGATAATGTCCATTGAGAGTATTTTTAATCTTTAATGTTATTTTTTCAGCGTGAGTTCCAGTATAATTGGTATTCAAATCACAACTCAAAAATTGAGTTGTTGTAGTTTGAAGTGAATCTATTTCAACTACATCTACAATACCAATTAGATCATAAGTCTGTGTTAATGTAGTAACGTAAGTGTTACTAGGTTGTGATTTAAAATAATCACAACTATAGAGAAACACGGCTTCATTTTCATCCCGATCACTTACGAAGTCATAGGTAAATGTTCCCATATCTCCATTCAACTCAATTTGAATGTTTCTGACGAGTTCACCATTGGAATTAACTAGTAATATTCCCTCACTTGGAGTTTGAACCATTAGTGTAGATGTTCCATTTGGAACATTTTCATTTGTATATGACCCAAAAATTGTTCCACCACTTGGTTTAAGTGTTCCAGGTGACGTACCGGATACTGAAATCGTTGTTATTGGATCAGGGGTTACTGGTGTAACATAACTAAATCCATCATATATACACAATGGATGTTGTTCTGATGTGACAATATAATTTATTGTTAACCCTTGTCCACTTTCGACAGGAAAGTTGAATGTTTTAGATTCTTCATCTTCTTCCATAGTTCCACCATATGTACTTAACAAGGTAGAGCCATTGTATGATTTAAATGAGAAGCTAGAAGCTCTATCATTACCGCTCACAGTTATATGAACTTCACTTTCACCACCAACATAATCTCCAACAAAACTCAATCCACAACTTTCTTCTTCAAGAGTTGTATATTGATAGTTTTTAACTCTATCATCTATACTTACTCTTAAATTAATAAGAGTGTTGAAAATTGGATGATCTGTATAATTTACAAGAACATCAAATGTCTTTTCAGATGGAGATACACTTATAGCATACTCTCCTAAGATAGAATTATCTTCTAGCTTAGTTGCGAGAACATTTACTACAATTTCTTCTTCGTTTTCAGAAATTTCTATTGTAGATGTTCCACCAGTTTTTGTCGGGATGTGTGTTGCTTC
>CAMZLR010000025.1 GCA_947311725.1 Candidatus Campbelliibacteriota bacterium
AGGGGAAAATTAAGAGAAGCAGAAACTCACTATAAGATTTTGCAATGTTTTGAAGATAGCAGAAAGAAAAACAAACAAGGAATGTATGAAAAATACGCACTTATTGAAGCTTCCCCTAAGACAGGAAGAACCCATCAAATTCGTGTTCATATGAAATTTATAAATTATCCAATTGTTGCGGATTCACTTTATCGTGGAAAAAGAAAAGAATGCTTAGGTTTAGAAAGAATAGCTTTACACGCTTATTCAATTCATTTTGTTGATATTGATAATAATGATATTTCTTTTGAAGCTAAATTAGCTGATGATATAGATGACTCCATAAAACAACTTATAAAAATATAGATTTGATATTTGATATATCTTGCTATTTAAACTTTTTATGATAATGTAAATAACGTTATGGTTAAAATTAACACACAATATATTCCAGAGTCTACACGGAACCGAAAGGATTTTGATGTAAAAGCAGGTGATACTGTAAAAGTACACCTGAAGATTCAAGAAAAAGGAAAGACACGAATTCAAACATTTGAAGGGCTCGTTCTTGCTCGTAAACACGGGAAAGAGAACGGAGGAACTATTACAGTTCGAAAAGTATCAAACGGAGTTGGGGTAGAAAGAATTTTCCCTATTTATTCTCCTGTGATTGAATCTATTGAAATTACACGTCGCGCAAAAGTACGTCGATCAAAACTTTATTTCTTGCGAGATGTAGTAGCGAAAGCGATGCGATACAAACTACGTCGTATTTCTGATATGAAGTATTCATCAGCTGACTTACCTGTGTGGGAAACAGCTGAAGAAGTTATTCCGGAAGATGTAGAAATGGAAGAGGAAGTTGAAGTTGAATCAGAAGTAAAAGAAGCTAATGATATAGAAGCTAACGAAGTTGAATCAGAAAAAGATGCTGACACTGCTGAAGTTGAAGAAAAAGAGGAAACTGATAATTTAAATAAAAAAGAAGCTTAAGGTTTCTTTTTTTTGTAATTAACATCTTTTTATTATAATATTATTCATATGAAAGGAATAGTTAGATTATTTTTTATTTTTATTTTTATTTTTATTGCGCAGAGTATTTTTGCTGCAACATTTACTACAGATTTTACGAATAGTGTAGATTATACTAATGATAGCGAGATAGATGTATCTGGTGGTGTTGCAAAGATTAAAAATAATCCAATTTTTCAAAAGGCTTCTGCTTATTGGAAATTAAATGAGGCAAGTGGTGTACTCATTGATAGCACTGGGAATGGAAATAATGGGACTGCTATAAATAATCCAACTTATGGAGCTACAGGTCGTGGTATTGATACTGTTTTAGAATTTTCTGGAGTAAGTCAAAGAATTGATGTCCCAAATTCGAGTGATGTATCTATGGGGTATGGGACATGGGAAGCCTGGATTTACCCCACTTCTTTTAGTGATCATGCTTATCATGCTGTTATATCTAAAAATTATTCTTCAGCCTATTGGTTTGGTTTATATAACACAACAGGGAAAATACAGCTATGGGTTGGAGGAACAGCTAAGTTTACATCTATTGCATCAGTTTCATTAAATACATGGTCTCATATAGTAGCAACTTGGGATGGTTCAAATATAAGATTTTATATAAATGGGGCGTTAGTTGAAACTATTGCAAATAGTAGTCCTATAAAAACAAATTCTGTAAAAGCAGGAATAGGAGCTGACGAATCTTACCCTAATTTATATGAATTTACTGGTAGAATAGGAGAGGTTGCGTTGTATAACGGAGAAGTTTTGTCTGATTCAGAAATATTACAAAATTATAATAATGGACTTAAAAAGTATAATAATGGAATTTTTACAATTACTAAGACAACAGGAAATTCAGCTCCTCATATTTCTACTTTTACTAGTTTTATAGTAACACAAGGGGTTACTACTGGAACATTATCATATCAAATTTCTAATGACGGAATAAACTGGAAATACTGGGACGGTTCAACTTGGTCAAATGCTGGAGCAAGTCAATCTAATATAGAATCAATAGTTAATACAAAGATAGGAAGTTTTCCGAGTACATTAAATAGTATCTATGTGAAAACATTTATGGCTTCTGATGGAAACCAAAGTGTTGAATTAGATAAAATACAGATAGATTATACTCCTAATCAAGACCCCACAGATATTCAGATAGATGGTGGTGGAGATTTTTCAATAGATGAAGGAATAACAATAGGAACAAGTATAGGTACTTTTACGACGGTAGATGCAGACATAGGAGACATACATACATATACTCTTGTAAATGGAACAGGAGATGAAGATAACTCAAGATTTCAAATATCAGGAGATCAGTTAAAACTAAATTTTAGTCCGGATTATGAAAATCCAGTAGATACAGGAGATATTATTGGAAATAATACTTATACATTGAGAGTACAGACAGATGATGGAAATGGTGGAATATATCAGAAGTCTTTTATCTTGACTATAAATGATATTGTCGAATCAACTTCTTCACATTCAACAGGAAGTAGTGGTTCAAAAAGAATATCTAGAGATAGGCTTCTGAAGATATTTGGAAAATCAGAAGAAGAAATAGATAAATCTAAAGATTATATTGGTAAATATGAATGTAATAATTCTATACATTTTTATCAAAATATGAAAATAGGAGATATGGATGGAAAATATTCTTCTTGGCAGGGTGAGAAAATTTTGGAAGTAAAAAAATTACAAGAGTATTTAGATAAATTAGGTTTTAATGTTGGGCCTATTGATGGTATATATGGAACACTTACTTTCAATTCAGTAAAAGAGTTACAGAGAAAGTTTTATATTAATATTGACGGTTTTTTTGGAAAAGAGACTAGAAGTGTTGTCTTAAATTGTGAAAATAATAACAAATATTATAATGGGATTTTATCTAAGTTAAAAAGTATAAATATAGTTTCTAGATTAATTTCTTTAAAAACAGAAAAAGATAATATAAAAAGGATAGAAAAAACAGATGATTTAATTAAAATATTAAACGATCTGTTTAATATCTAGAAATGAGATATTTTTAATATTTTACTTGTTTACTCCATGTTATGAATGTATAATTATATTGTATGAATTTAATTTATTCTATAAGTATTATATTTTTTTCTTTTCTTGGTCTTTTGTTATCTCTTTATATAGCAAAGACAAAAAGGATAGGAAAACATTTAGTTTGTCCACTTGGACATGAGTGTGACACTATTATTAATAGTAGATTTTCAAGATTTCTTGGTTTAAGGGTTGAATATATTGGTATATTTTATTATTTTATAGTTGCAATAAGTTATATTAGTATTCTTATTTTTAATATTCCAAAAAATATTATTTTCTATATTTTGTTGGTATCTAGTATTGCTTTTGTGTTTAGTTTGTATTTGATATTTATTCAACTTATTTTGTTAAAGAAATGGTGTACTACATGTATTGGTTCTTTTGTATTATCATTTTTTATTATTATAGCCTCATTTCTTGGGTTTGAAGCTTCATTTGGAGCATATCTTTTTGGTATTCATGACATTTTAGGGTGGTTATTTATGGCGTCAATTTTTGTTGGAATTATATCAACAAGTTTATATGCTAAAATTTTTATTAGATTTTTGAAAGACTTTAAAATTTCAAAAAAAGAATCAAATAGATTAGCTATGTTTTCTCACACAGCATTAGTTGCTATAGCTATAACTTTTTTTTCCGGTTTGAGTATTGTCCTTACAGATGTTTATGGTAATTTTACCGAAAATTCTAAGTTTATGGTTATTATAATAATTCTTGGTATTTTATTAGTTTATGAAATAGTTGTGAATATGATAATTGCTCCGAAGCTCATAGATATACATTTTGGTAATACAAATATAGTAAAGATGGAGGAGCATAAACACTCTATGATGAGAAAAACAGCTTTTGGTTTTGTAGCCATTGGTGTTGTTTCTTGGTATTTTTTATTACTACTTAGTAGTATTGATTTTTATGGTTATTCTTCTGCTGTTCTATTAATTATCTATTTAATTTTAGTAATTGTAACAGTGGCTATCTCCATGTACGCAGAACATATATTTTATAAAAAATCTACACTATTAAATAAATAATTTGTTAATTTTTATAAGTTTAAATAAGAAATATATTTAGTATTTCTTATTTTTAATTATACTTGTAATTTGGTATTTCTAGTGTAAAATATAATAGCTTTATATAAGCAAAAATATTATGGTGGCTATGGTATAACGGTTATTACTCGCATATTATTATATGCGTGGTACCGGTACCACAAACCTTAGTCACCTTAAATTTATTTAAATATACATCTATATGGTGGCTATGGTATAACGGTTATTACTCGGGTTTGTGGTACCTGCAATCTGGGTTCGATTCCCAGTAGCCACCCCAATCGAGAATGAGTGAGGCGAAAGCCTCGCTTTTTCTTTTGTTTGTAAGGGTTTTATCCAGTTCCAACCGATTATATTCAGCTTCAAGCTCTGGATAGGCTTTTTCTATAGGAATCAGCCAATCAGCCTTATTTATATGGAGTTCTTTGTCTTTTAGTGAAAAGTTCAAACCTAGTGCATTGAATATCTCTCTATTCTTCTTTATATCTCCCTTCATAAACTCTGCTCTTGCATAACAAGCGAAGTGGAAAGTTTTTTCTGTAAGCTCTAACCACTTCTCGGCTCTACTTTCCGTGCCTCGCAATGAGTCTTTGAGTTTCTCTATATTCATTTTCAACTCATCACGTTCTTTGATATATGTTTCATCATCAATAAGTTCTCGGTATCTCATTTTTGTTAGACTATCAAGTTCTTTCTGGGTTTGAACCAGTGACTTATGTTGCTGTTCATATATCTTGGTTCTATCTTGTACCTCTTGGTCATTTTTTCTATTCAAGATTTCTAGTGCCCAATCTTTGAATTGAGGAATGATGGTGTGTTTTTCAAGCTCTGCTTCAATTTGGTCTTCAAGCTTATCAAGGGTGATTGGTTTTTGTTTACACTTCGGACCGTGAGGTTTCTTTCTTTTTGTACAGTTATAGTAAAAGTATGATTTTAGCTCCCCAGTCTTTTTCACTATTTTTTCTTTTTCAGTTCCTGTAATCATTGAGCCACACTCTCCACATTCAACGATACCAGTATATGCAAACTCTCGGTTCTTTGAGCGAGGTTTACCTTTGCGACCAAGAATCACTTGAACACGATCAAACTCTTCAAGGGTAATCATTTGAGGGTGTTTTCCAGTATTATAGAGTTCTCCAGACCAATTGAAATACTTTCCTGTATAGAATATGTTTGAAAACATTCGATAGATACCACCGAGCGACAATGGTACACCACCACTTCGTTTTTTCTTTGGTGTTTTGAATCCCCATTCATTGTTTGCTATTTCAAGTATCTGACTCGGTACGTAGTTTCCTGTGAGCATCATATCCCACATCTTTCGGACCATATCGAAACGGTCTGGGTCTTTTACAATGATTTGTTCTAGCTTGTCATTGAGGTAGCCAACAGGAGCACCAGAAGGCATCCATCCTTTTTGTGCCTTACTCTTGGTTCCTCTCATACTGTTCTTGCGTAAATCAATGATGAATTGGTTTGCTACTCCTGTTTCGATATTGAAAAGAAGCACATTGTCATCAGGAAGGTATTCTCGGTCAATTGTTTGAATAGATTGCAATGTTCCTTGTTGGAGCATCCACCCAAGTTTTCCCGAGTCCACAGGGTTTCTCGTTAATCGGTTGATTTGCCAACACAAAATACCATCAGCTTCACCTTCTTCAATACGTTTCAGCATATCGGAAAATATAGGTCTACAATCTGGCTTCTTTGCTGACTTTGATTCAGTAAATACCTCTTTGATATTCAACCCAAGTCGATTTGCGAGTTCTTTGAGACGGTCTATTTGGTCATCAATGGATTGGACTTGTCGGTCCTCACTCTCTGATGATTTTCTTGCATAGAGGAAATATGTTTTTTGTTTTTTATCTTTAGTAATCATATATATAAAAACCCGAAAGGGATGTTCTGGTTGACCAAGCTATTAGAGAACTTACATTCAAAAATAGATGGCAAAACACCCCTCTCGGGTTCCATTTGTAAATATAAGTATAATTGTAATAACTGGGTCAACATAGTTATTATACCAAAATATCGTTCTCAAGCCGACCCATCATTTGATAGTTACGTTCTTGCATAGCGTAGAGCTTCAAAAGCTTGCGATATTTTCTTGTAGGTTTGCCATTGTAGTAGGGTACTGTTATTTCATCTCGTAATTCTTCTATCTTGTCTGCGAGGTCCAAGGTGTTAAATAAAGCAAAATAGCCATTTCGTCTATTTTCGTTTCGTGATTTATATGTCAGGTCGTAGCAGTGGCGACAGGCAAAGTAATCGCCACCTTTATATATTGTTCCAATACGTTTACCACAGTATTTCCCATTCTTGTACCAAGGACAGATAAACCAATATCGTTTACCTCCATAGTTACAGGGAGTCGTTACAAGAGGTATTTTGTAATCAAAAGATTTCTTTTCTTCTGTATGATTATCAGTCTGGATATATGATATTTTAAGATAATCATCTTCATCTCTTTGTAATACTGATGCTGAAACGCTGACGCTACTTTTACTTTCACCCCACATACCACTTCTGGTCCACGTAATGGTTCCAGAACGCCACCCACAAAAGTAATCGTGTTTGTTCAGAAAGTTAATACTGATGTTTTTTACATCGTCTGCTTGTTGTTTGCTCATATATTGTTTTGATTGTTTCTGCCGAAATCATTAGACTTCTGACCTGTTAATGGATACTTTTTTGATAAAAAAAGTAGTACTGATAATGTTATTAAGTTGTGTATAAGGTATTGACATATAGTTTAGTATGGTGTATTATATATTTATAACTAAATAAAAAAAGATGAAAATAAGAACAAAAGAAGTAACAGGTGGATACACATTAGAAATTGTTGGATATGCTCACGAACAAATCCTTTCAATCACTAGTAATAGTGGTGCAAAAGTTTCATTAAATGACACAGTTATGTCAAATGGAAGATATGGAGTTGAAGAAGGTTTAATAGGAAGAGTAGTTTTCCTTGAAGAACCACACGCAGATAACAACACCAATGATGTATACAGTGTAGTCTTTGAAAACGGAGAGTCTGCAACATTAAAATGTAAGGGTCTTGTTTACAAAAACGGTTCCTATAACATCAAAAATTGGTAAAACTTAACAAAATCCTCACCGAGGTAACCCATTCAACTTATGTTGTTTGGGTTTCTTTTTTTACCCCACCTATATTTTCACTATTCTTTTTCTTGTAACTAGCAGGGAATATCAGTCGTTTTCGTTTATCGTTACCACTACTTTCTTGGATAATCAATCCAGCTGTTTCAAGCATTGGAAGAATCTGCATTCGTAATTGATTCCCATCAAGCATTCGGTTATAAATGTCATAATGTTTCTGTAAGAGTTCTTGCCGACCTATACCAAAATGTCCCCCGGAAGCCCCAGAATTGTCCCCACGTGCTTGTTTCTCTTCCCAGATAGGAACTATTACCTTGGTATAAATACTGTAAATGTATGGTGGTAAATTGTATTCTTGGCTTTGTGAAATACGGTCCCATAGAGCAATAGCATTTTGAATATCTTCTTCGTTCGCTGTAATACTTGAGCCTTCTCTTTTTCTCCACCAGAGATTCAATAAGGCAAAAGATTTGATAATAGAGAGAAGTCGCTTGATGTCACGTTGGTGGCGAGGCTGTACTTTCTTTGCACCAGAATCACCAAGGAAATGACTCAAAATGCTTTCCTTGTTTACTATTTTTATCTCTTCAATTTTTTCTTGTTTGATTGCTTGAATCCGAAGCTTCAATGACATTCGGTCTGGGTTATTTTCAAGCCACTTCGTATATCCATCATTATCTACCTCTTTCTGGACCGTGTTTGAAATACCTGCACGGATTTTGTCTTGGTTTATTTCTGGGGAGAGTAGGATGAATCGAGTCATCTCTTGCTCATCCATACGCAACCCTGCTGAACAAAAGACTACTGATGGATAACCAATCAACGCAACTGTCTTTGTTCTATTTCCACCCTTACTCCCTTTATCAGTAATCTTTGAGAGGGTTATTTTATCGTCGTGCGAAAGAAAGGAACGAAGCTCTTCAAGAAGCCCTGTGTGTGGCATATCAGTAAATATCAGAATCTTGCGAGAGAAGTCGATAATGATTTGATTATTTTCTTTGTCATATTTTCCTTGTTCGTGAAAGAATGCTGTTCGTGAACACTTCCCAAGCTTTACAACATCATCGTTAGGAAACAACTTCGCCACCTCAAGAGCAATATAACTTTTACCTGTTGACGATGGGCTATTGAAAGAAAGATTGAATTGAGCATTTTCTGTGTAGGCAGAAAGAAGACATAGGAATGTGACGATTTTGTTCGCTTGGTCCTTTTTGATAGTCAGGTCCAGCACGTCAGCAAGGTCATCAGGAGAAAGTTCTTTGAATTGTGAGCTATCAATACGTTCTGGATAGCGTTCTGCGTGAGTTGTCAAAAGTTCAGTAGCATCTTTTTTGAGCTTGATAATGTAATCGGTAATATCACCACCTTCTCCAACTTCTTCTGGTAGGGCAACTCGGTAGAGAGGGTCAATTCGATTACTATCAAGCATTTTCAAAACCTTATCACTTCCTTTTTTACCTGCCTCATCATTATCAAAACATACAAAAACACGACCAGCATTTTCAATATCTGTATCAATCCATTCTTCTTTGAATGTTCCTGCACCGTGAGTAGATGAGAGGGCGTAGTATCCTTGTGTTATCAGCGAAAGGGCGTCGAGTTCACCTTCGCACAATATCAAATCTTCACCTGCTGGTGCATACATACCATAGAGTTGAGATTGTTTACCTGATGGGTAGGTTATCTTGTCGTTTCCATCTTGAGGGTCCTGTCGGAGTTTGAAAAAATGATACCCATCTTCATCCCATACAGGAATAGTGATAAAGTTTTTTCCGTAGAAACTTCCATAGCCAAGTTTATACGCCCAGATAATATCATCACTGATACCACGCTCGTTGAGATAGGTTCGGATTCGTTCTGGTAATTGGCTGTGGCATTTTCGGACCAGTTCAGCATCAAATCGACTGTTTCTATAGCTCTTTTTTGTTACATCGCCGAAGTGTTTCTTGAGTGTTGTAAGGTTTCCTTTTTCATCACATTTTTTGCATTGATACTGGCTGGTGTCGATACTGAAATAGAGATGTGCCTCATTGGGGCGACTGTCTTTGTCGCAATCATTGAAGATGCATTTGGTAATCAATTCGTTATTTTTTTCTTCATAGGTAATACCTTTTTGATTGAGGTATTCTTTGATTGTTAGAGTTTTCATATAGAGTAATAGTAGTTAGTTTTGTAATATGTGAGCTGTTGCTCGTCGGTGTACTTGCACACGTTCCATTTCTTCTTGACTCATAGGTTTGTGAATGATTTTCATCAAACTCAAAAGCTTGATGCCTTGTTCATAGGCATCTTCTTCTGAAATATCTTTTCCAAACTGGTCCAAGTAGATAGCTCGAAAGTTCTTGATGTCATCACTCGTCAAAACCATACTTATTTTGCGTACAGCATATTTTTGAGTGCTTTGAGATGGTCAAAGTACGACCGAGCTTTGACTTCGAGACGATTCGCAAAGTAATCATCAGCGACAGCCTCAATACCATCTGCTTTTTCAAATACAAACAAACCCTTCTTCGGATTTTGTTTGTTGATGGTAATAAGGGAAAATCCCGCACATAAAAATGCGGTTGATACACCTATGTCGTAGGTGGTAAATGTTATAGATGGGTCATCTACTGGAATATATTGGTATCCTTCTTCGGACCCAAGATGCTGTTTATTTTGCATATAGTTTTGTGTAATCTTGTTTATAAAGCGAGAGTGACTTGCTCTCACCTTATATGCTGAAAAATCAGACAAAACAAAATGACCTTTATTTATAAAGGTCATTCGTTACTAAATACTTGAAAATAGACGCTGAAAAATCAGCTAGAAGGTTAGATATTCAGATGAATCATCAAACTCGTCTTGCTGTTTGTTCGTGTTCAATTTACCTCCTTGTTCCCATAAGTTAGTATTCATAGATGTAGGTGGTTTTATTGTGAAAATAGGTTCGTAATATACTCGATTGTCTGTGAACGGGTTTTTATCAGTATCAAACATTTTTTTCAAATCTTTGGTGAGACCTTTTTTTGTTTGATGAATGTTTGATGTTTTTGCTCCTTCTTTCATATAGTCTTTCATCATACGAAGTAAGTTTACAGGAGTTGCTTGTGAAATATCTTCTTTTTGTAAGAAGGCAAATAGGCACAATAGATGCCAGTTGTTTTTAGGGATAGGGTCTTTCGAGTTTTTTGAAAACTTTAGTTCAATAAAGTCTTTCTGTTCAATTCTTTTTTTATCATAAAAAACTTCTACGTCCATCAGACCTTCTTTTATTTTTAGTTCAACTTTTGACCACTCAAAATCACTAGGAGTCTCAAAATCGAGCAAGCCACCTTTCATTCGTTTACGCTCTAACCCCATTTTCTTTTCTGGTGTTTCAAAGATTGATATTGGTGTTTCGCTTTCTAGTGTTACAGAATATGGACTTTGCACATCATCTTTTTTCTCTTCTCTTTTTATGCCCAATAAGTCTTTGCTGAAACTACTCAAGTTGTTAGTTGTTACGATTTCTATTTCTTGGTCTGCAGAGATATTTTTACCAATGATATTTATATCAGGATTTTCTTCTTTCATCATTTTCGTAATCAAGGCTTTGACAGTGTTTTTATTCTTGCCTTTTGATGAGTGGAAAAGAAATGATGAAAAAATAGATTTTTCTGAATCTGAAGAAGACATATCAATATCTCTTTTTATAAGTTCAGCATCTATTTCTTTCTCATTGATGATGTAGTAGTAATAAGCAACAATTTTGAAGATTGAAGGTTGTGGCTCTTTTATAATCTTTTCAATTTCTGGTTCCAACTCTTTTATTTCTATGTTTTTGTTTCCTATAAAGTATTTCAGTATCCAGAATCTAGTCCAGCGTGACAACTTCTTATCTTGATAACTATTCCATAGCTGACTTTCTAGAATGTAGTTATCAAAGTCATCAAAAGTCTTTCTTGCTTCAGATAAATATCTAACTATGACCATCGTTAGTGAAGGGTAATATGGAATACAATAAGTGAGTAGTGAAGCGTTTCTGAAATCAAAAGTTTTATCAGTATTGAGAAAGTATTTTAGTTCTCGTATATCAAGACTTGAAACTTGTTCACCGTCACTCATTGTTTCTAGTGTGTAAGGTATATTTTCAGAGACACGAGTAAACTCATCTTCTGGTATTTCAACGACTTCTTCTTCATAGTCTCCAAAAAAACTATATCGCATAAGTTCTTCAACACTTTCAACTTCAGTTATTTTAGTTTTTTCATTGATTGATAGGTTTATTTTTCTCAAAAACTGAACAATTTTTTCGATG
Source organism: Candidatus Campbelliibacteriota bacterium (assembly GCA_947311725.1). GTDB lineage: Bacteria > Patescibacteriota > Minisyncoccia > Phycocordibacterales > UBA1006 > UBA1006. The sequence continues at coordinate 11,515 of CAMZLR010000025.1, forward strand.
TTTTCAAGAATATCCTTCTTATCTTTTGCCATAAGCACCATATCATCTGCATATCGGAAATATCTCACTTCTTCTGGATGAAAGTTTTGCTCTATAAATGAATCAACTTGAGATAGATAAAGATTCCCTAGTAGTGCAGAAGCATATGCCCCCTGCGGAATACCTTTTGAAAGTTCAGGATATTCCACCCATTTTTCTAGCTGATTATAAAGAATCTCTAGTATTTTTTTATCTTTGACATCAAACTTTTCTTCCAGTAGCCCGATAAGACTTTTGACGGGTATATGCTCATAGTATTGCCGTATATCAAAATCTAGTTTCCAGATATAGCCTTCCTCGAGAGCTTCTTTTTGCTTTTGAAAAAAATTGGTCCAACCATATGCATAATGAGTAAAATAAAAACCATCTACTTCTGGATTGAGTCGATTTGCAAAACAAGATTGTTCTGAAAGTTGCCCATCCAGAAAAGAACCTAGAATGTTGTGATTGAAAATTGCCTGATAAACAATTTTATCAGTTAGTGTATTTATACATAGAGGTCGTATCCCAAGGTTCTCTTTTGGAAGATAAACGAAATGCCCATTTTGTGCCCTGTACTCATTGTTTTTTATTTGTTTTTGAAGAGTAATAAAAAAATCATCCCCAAGATTTTCTATTGCTGGCAACATTGCTCTATTTATTGGGTCTGCTGATAGAGGGGAACTCAAGATTTCATTCTTTACGTGTCGATATGCAGTTTTTAGGTTTTCAGCTGAAGAAAACTCATTGAACATATTATCCATATTTAGTGTAATCGTAATCTTTTTTATCAAGAGGGTGTTTTTGCAAACGACCTTTTGATGATGTATAGTAATGGTATCAAATGTTAGGTTATAAATCAACGATATTTTTATGAAAAATCAACCAAAGAACGATGAAAACATTGAGTTACTGACCTTGCAAGAGGCTTGTGACGTACTCAAGGTCCACCCAAATACCTTACGGCAATGGGATAAAATAGGAACGCTTCCTGCTATTCGCATAGGGACCAAGCGTATACGACGGTACAGAAAACAAGACATTATCAGCTTCCTAGAGAATAACTCATAAGGATTACATCAAACTAACTACTATTACAATTACTATGAAAAAAGAAGATAAGAAATATCAAAAAGTAGAGCAAGCAAAGGGGCGACCAATGCTTCACTGGGTCGGAAAGAAGCCTCTTGAGAGCGTTCAATTTTTTCCAGCACAAGAAAAAGAAGTGTATGGCGACAAAGATGCAAAAGACTTCAACAAGCTTTTTTGGGGAGATAACTTGCAGGTATTATCGCATCTCATAAAAGAATACCGAGGAGCGGTTGATTTGATATATATCGACCCACCTTTTGATAGTAAGGCTGATTACGTGAAGAAGGTAAAAGTTCGAGGTCAAAAAGTAGACGGTCTTGGGCAAGGTACTTTTGAGGAAAAACAATATACTGATATTTGGGAGAAAGATGAGTATTTGCAATTTATGTATGAACGACTTCTTTTGATGAGAGAACTGCTTTCAGATACAGGATTGATATATGTGCATTGCGATTGGCACAAAAACTCTCACTTGAGACTCATACTGGATGAGGTATTTGGAGAAGCAAACTTTAGGAATGAAATATCTTGGCAATATACAGGTAGCCTACCTCCTAAAAATGACTTTGGGAGAAAACACGATACGATTCTTCGTTACTCAAAAACAGATAAATACACGTATAAGGTACAGTTTACAGAATACAACGAAGCAACATTGAAGCGTTTTGACCAAGAGGACGAAATGGGACGTTTCAAGATTACATATCGTGATGGCAAGGAGTATAAGACATATGCCAAAGAAGGAAAGAATCTTGATGATAACTGGGATATTCCTATTGTAATGAAGACATCACACGAGAGTTCAGATTACCCGACACAAAAACCAGAAGACTTGCTTGAAAAAGTTTTACTATCTTCTTCAAATGAAGGGGACATTGTAATGGATTGTTTTGTAGGTTCTGGGACCACTTGTGTTGTTGCTCAAAAACTTGGTCGCAAGTGGATTGGGTGTGATATCAATCTTGGAGCTATTCAAACATCAACAAAACGTATCAGCAAGGTACTTGAAGAACAACAAAAAGGGGGTACAGAGGATTTCACTGGTTCTTTAGGGTTCAAGATATTGAATGTGAATGATTATGATGTATTCAAGAATGAACTTGAAGCACGAGAAATCATAAAACAAATGTATGGTGTTGAAGACATCAAGCGACCATATTTTGATGGAATGCTTGATAATAATTACGTGAAGGTGATGCCGTTAAATCGAGTTTTGAACAAGATGGATATTCGGTCCGTTATCAAAAAAATTGGTGAACAAACTGATAATCTTTTCAACACAAAGAAAAGCTCAAAGAAAGATGATGCAGTATATGAAGAAGTTGTACTTGTCATCGCAAGTGGTATTGAACTAGGTATTGAAGACTTCATCAAAAAAGAAAACAAGACAGGTGTTCATATCGAGGTCCGTGATATATTGACTGATAAGAAGAATCTTATATTCAAGAAAAAACCAGAAGCCGACATTGATGTGAAAACTAAAGACAAGAAACTGACAGTGGCTATGAAAGATTTCTATTCGCCAATTTTGATGCGAAAACTTGAACTTGAAAACGAAAAAGCTTTGAAAAAAGAGAGTAAAGCAAAAGTTGAAGACTTCAAACAAATCATTGATAGTGTTGTTATTGATACCGACTACAACGGCAAATTGTTCAGTGCAAATCAAGAAATGATGGACCTTCCAAGTAAAAAAGAAGTTATAAAGGGATTATATGAATGGGAGTATTCAAAGAAAGGAAACTACACAGTAGCAGTAAAGGTCGTTGATGTGTTAGGTGAAGAATACTTTGAAACCTTTGAAATAACTGTATAAGCCTATGGATAGTTTATTTTTACAAAATATTCAACAACAAGTTGAAAAATGGCGTGAAGAAGGGCGACAGGGTATTTTCAAGGAAACCAAGAACATCTTGCGACATATTGAACGAACAGATTTTCTTCATAATCCGCAAGTTGAAGCACTAGAGACATATATCTTTATGAAAGAGGTTCTTGGAAACAAGCCTTCTGTAGATGTCTTCAAGCAGTCGTTTACCAAAGAGATTGATTTCATCAAAGCTCTTGGTATCAGTGATAAGGATGCTCTTGAGCTTGCTTTTGATGATAATAAAGACGAAAAGATTCAGAAGATTCTCAACGAACAGTTTGGTGCTAGTGATTACGCAAACCAAGTGTACGCACTGACGATGGGGTCGGGTAAAACAATTCTGATGGCAGTGATGATGGTGTATGATTTTGTACTCTCATTTCATCATCCAGAAGATGAGAGATTTGCAAAAAATGCTCTTGTATTTGCACCAGATACAACCATTATCGAAAGTCTCAAGGAGATAAAAACTTTTGACTACTCTCGAGTTCTTCCAAGGGAATACGAGAACATCTTGCTCAACATCAAGTATCATTATCTTGAGAGCACAAAAACAGTGCTGACCCCGATTGGTAACTATAATGTCATTGTTTCAAACTCTCAAAAGATTATCTTGAAAACACGACATAAAAAGGATGATGCACAAATGAGTTTCAAAGATGTCGTAGGTGATAAAAAATCTCTTGAAAAGAAAGAGATTGAAAACGCTCGGTTGAGTGCTATTCGTGAACTTTCATCACTTCAAATCTTTGTTGATGAGGCTCACCACTCATATGGAACAAGTCTTGAGGGTGATTTGAAGAAGGTTCGACAAACTATTGATTACTTACACGAGAGTACGCCATTGGTATCCGTGGTGAACCTTACAGGTACGCCATACGTGAACAATAAGATGATTGCAGACGTTGTGTATCATTTTGGACTCAAACAAGGTATTGAAAAAGGTATCTTGAAAAAAATAAAAATCTTTGATTATGGAACAGTAAAATCTGAAAAGTTTCTTGAAGAAGTTGTTGAGGTCTTTATTACAGAATATGGAACAAAGAGACTTGAAGGAAGGCTTCCAAAAATTGCCTTCTATGCTTCAAACATCAAAGACCTTCAAGATAACTTGAAACCAAAACTTGAAAAAATACTTGCTACTCGAGAAATCTCTCTTGATACTATTTTGGAATATCATACAGAAGCGGAAGGTAATGCTAATGATTTCAAGGCACTTGATACTATTGATAGCAATAAACAATTTATTCTTCTAGTAGGAAAAGGGACCGAAGGATGGAACTGCCGCTCTCTGGTGTCAGTTGCGTTATACAAGAAGCCAAAGAGTAATATCTTGGTCCTTCAATCAACAACACGTTGTTTGCGTGCCATTGGAAAGAACGATACTGTCGCTCGGGTATTTCTTGCAAAAGAGACCGCAAGTATTCTTGATAGAGAACTCAAGAAGAACTTCAATTCAAGTATTGCTGATTTGAGCAACCAAGAACAGAAAATGGTTGAACACACTCTCAAGGTTGAGAAAAGAAAAACAATATCAGTCAAAAAGAAAATCACCGAGATTATTTCTGCTGAAAAATCAGACGCAACAAGTATCAAGATTGATTTTAAGAGGTTCAAGGCGGATGATTATAAGTCATATGTAAGTGAAGGTGGTATTTCTGTGGATGAGGGTGGTGAGGCTGTATACCGAGAGGCAAAAGCGGTCCGAATGATTGAAGAAAATAACGACTATACTTTTTATGAGATTGTAGCAATTATCAATCGCTACACACACCTTTCAAGTATTGCGGTGACGAAGATTATCGAAGGTAGTGGAAAAACAAGAGAAGCATTCACTAAAATGGTGAATAAAAGCTCTGCGGTAGTTCCATTTGTTATTCGTCAGATACTCGATAATGCCTACACGTACGATACTAAAGAATATGTTATTGAAGATGAGATGGAGCTTACTAAAGCTTTCCCATTCAAAATCAATATACAGCAAAACAGTTTGAAGAATAGGCTTGTGGTGTATAGAGAAGATGAAGAGGCTCAAGAAGGAAAAAGCCGAATTGGTTTTCATATCAACCCTTATACCTTTGATGGTGGTGATGAGCGTGATTTGCTACGCTACTTGCGAGATGTATTGAACGACAATGAAGTTGTAAGAGACGTTTACTTCACTGGTTCAAGTATGTGTGCAGACCCAAGTCGCACTGATTTCTATTTTGAATACTGGAATCCAGAAGAAAATAGAATGGCGTTATATTATCCCGACTTTCTGATTGAAACATCAGAAGACCGATATTTGATTGTTGAAACGAAAGGTTCTGATAAAAAGTTTGAATATCTTGATGCAAAATCAACCTTTGATGCAAATGGTGGTGATATAGATAATGTTGTTCTTGCAAAAGAGATAGGTTTTCAAAGTTTTAAAGAACAGAATAAAAACTTTGATTATAAAATCATTTTTGATGATGAGCTACAACAAGAGCAAGTTCGATTGTTTCAAGAGCTTACTCAAGAATAGTGAAATCAAGGGTGTAGCAAAAAAGAGTCTACAATAATGCTCTTTTTCTATTGAGAAATAGTGTGCTCTGGTGTGAGGTAGAATGTCGGTATATATACTGTTGCATCATTTTTTTCTTCAAAAATAGTTCTGACGTCCTCTACGACGCGACCCCATTTAGTGCTAGCACGAGAAGGTTCATTTTTCTTGTACATAAACAAAAGAACCATATATTTTATGGTTTTTTTATTTATTTCTCACATAGATAAGTTTAAATCGTCCTTTTTGGTTTTCTCTTTTTTCTATTTCAAATTTTTTCGTGGAAGAAATAAGTTTCGTAAGTTTTTGAAAACCATAGTTTCGTGCATCAAAGTTTGGCATTTTCTTTTGTAGAAGATTTCCCACATCCCCAAGATAAGCCCAACCTTCATCGTCGGAAAGGTCATTGATGGTTAGGCGTATGGTGCGAATGAGTTTCAAGGTAACTTTATCAACAGCTTTTTGAATGGCTTTTTTTGTTGTTTTGTTTTTTTCCTCCTGTTCTTCTTCATGTACTTCTTGTTGTTTTAAAATTTCTAGATAAATAAATTTATCACAGGCAACAATAAATGGGTTTGGGGTTTTCTTTTCTCCTATTCCTATGACATGCATGCCTGCCTCTCGAAGACGCATGGCAAGTTTCGTAAAATCACTATCGGAGGATGCAATACAAAAACCATCTACTTTTCCAGAGTAGAGGATGTCCATGGCATCGATAATCATTGCTGAATCCGTTGAATTTTTTCCAGTTGTATATCCATATTGTTGTATTGGGTTTAATGCATTCTCTAATAAGATATTTTTCCATTTTGTTATTTGTGGTTTTGTCCAATCTCCATATATTCTTTTTATTGTTGGTATTCCATATTTTGCAATTTCCTCCATCATCTCTTTTATGTATACAGATGGAATATTATCTGCATCTATTAATACAGCTAAGTTTTTATCTTTGTTCATATTAATATTAGTATATCTAATACTTAAATAAAAAACAAAGATATTACGTCTTATTTTTTATTACATTCGCATTCTAATAGGGCAGGTAATATTTGTTTTTTTCTTGATATAAAACCAGGTAAGACTAATAATTTTCCGTCTGCTTTTAGGTTAAAGGTTTTTTCAGCTATTTCTTTTATGTTTTCGTCAGTTATAAACATTATTGATTCTTTATTTAATATATCAATTGCAAAAAATAATAATTGTTTAACACCATCTTCGTTTATTCTGTTTGGTATTTCTTTTGTTATATCATCATAACGTTCTAATACTAATGAAGGTTTTGTAGTTTCCAATACTGAAATACGTGTACTTACTCCATTTATATCATAAATCTTACTATCCATAAGTAATAGTTCTTCTGGTGAAAATTCAGATATATTTGATTTCGCATCGAGCATTTTCTCTGCATATTCATCTATATCTATATTAAGAACTAGCGCTAATTCTTTTGCTAAGAGGATATCATCATCTGTTGTTGTTGGACTTCTAAATTTTAGTGTGTCAGATAATATTCCAGATAGCATAAGCCCGGCTATTTCTTTTGGAAAATATTTTGGCTCTATATTCATTATGTTATACATAACTGTCATGCTAGAAGCATATGGTTGAATGACAATTTCAGGTGGGTGATTTGTTTTTAGATTTCCAGATAATTTATGGTGATCTATTATAGAAATAATTGTAGTATCATTAATATTTTCAAAAAGTTCATCAAGATTATTTGTATCTACAATTGCAATTTTATCTTCTTTATTAACATGGTTTATTATTGATGGTTGTTTTATTTTCCAATAATCAAGTACGAACCTAGTTTCCATATTTAGTGTACCAAGTATATATGGAATAGCTTTTTGTTTTCTATGTTCATTAAGAAACCATGCCCACACTATTGATCCTACTGTTGTATCTGTATCTGGAGATCTATGCCCAAATACTTTTATTGTATCTATATTATCCATATGTTTGAATTATATATTTAATAATATAAATTACAAAAAATATTTTTTAATTAGCTAATTTTAATTGTTTTAATATAATTAAGTTATGAAAACTATTGTTATTACAGGAGGAGGTTCTGGTGGGCACTTGGCACCGGCACGAGCTGTGATTCCTTTTCTTCAAAAAAAATATCAAACCATTTGGATTGGATCTTCTCACTTTGAACAAGATACTGCGAAAAATCTTGGAATTTCTTTTTTCAAAATTTTTTCAGGAAAAATGAGGAGAGGAAAAAATCTCAAAAATTTTTTGCGAAATGCGAGAGATTTTCTTCTCGTGCTTTTTGCTTTTTTTCAGTCAATCTTTTTACTTAAAAAAAATAAGACAGAAAAAATATTTTCTACGGGAGGTTTTGTTTCTGTTCCTGTGGTTCTGGCTGCTGCAGTTTTACACATTCCCATCTTTATCCACGAGCAGACTATTGGTTTTGGTCTTGCGAATAAAATAACGCTTCCTTTTGTAAAAAAAGTTTTACTTGCTTTTGAAGATTCAAAAAAATACATTCCTAAGAAATATCATCATAAGGTCGAAGTCGTAGGAAACCCTATTCGAGAAGATCTTTTAAATGGAGAACAAGCTCGTCTAGAAAAATTTTTAGGACGAAGTTTGAAAGAAAAACCTGTGTTATATGTTACAGGAGGAGGACAGGGTTCTCAGCTCATTAACAAGGTGATTTTTTCCTTACTTCCAAAACTTACTGAAAAATATGTTGTTATACACCAAGCAGGAAAAAAGGGAATTACAGAAGCACAAAAACAAAGCCATGAGAATTATTTCCCTTTTGCTTTCATAGGAGATGAGCTTGCAGATATTTATGCAAGTGCCAGTGTGGTTGTTGCGCGGGCCGGTGCAGGAACAGTGAATGAGTTAGCTTTTTTTGATATTCCAAGTATTTTTATTCCTCTTCGCCCAACGCAAAATGATGAACAGACAAAAAATGCAGAATGGTTTCTGCGTAATCATCGAGGAAAAATTATCGAACAGGAAGCATTAAATGAAGAAATTCTTTTGGATGCATTGAAAACATTAGAAAGGGAGGTAAAAGAAGAGAAAAAGAAAAGCAAAAAAGAAAAAGTGCGGAAAGCTTCGCTTTCCACACCGAGCACTAAAAAATTATTAGATTTTTTGGAATAAATAGGAAGGAATCATAAAAACTTCCATTAATGAGGGTTTAAAATTATTTATTTATGATATCTTCCCAATTATTTGGTAGTCCCATCGCTTTTTTAATTTCTTTAAGATATTCAGAATTAATTTCTTTCTCAAGTTTTATTAATTCGTTTTTAAAGGTATTAAAAAAATCATTAAAATCTTCTTCATTGAGAAGTTTTTTAAAAATAATAATGAGTGCAAATAATCTGCTTTTTCCATCGTCATAATTATTGAAGCCATAATAATCTTTCTCAAGAAGACTTGCACGATTAACTTTAAAATCAAAAGTTCTTACATTATGGGCTGATATATTCCTAAAAAAAGTAATTATTGTAATAACTCTATCTAGTGTTTTTGTATTTTCCCCAAGATTTAATTCCATGGAAATTTCATATTTGATTTCTATTTTTAAGGTTTCAATTATTTCTGCAAAAAAGCCTAATTCAAGAACAGGAAATAATACCCATATAGGTACATATTTGTATCCATTTAAATAGTGTTTTATTTGAGAATTTCTTTTTTCATATTTTTTAATTTTTTTTTCTATCTTATTAATAAGTGAAAGAAGATGATTTCTCCTTTTTCCTAATAAAATTTTAGTTTCAGAATTTTCTTTTTCTATATTAGTGTAATTTCTTTCGCGTGTATCAAATATATTTTCGATATCATAAAAATAATCAATTTTTTCATATTGAACTGAGGTATTTATCTTTTCAGCAATATGGTATGCTGATATTGATTTTAATGTATTTTCAAGAGGGAGAATGATCTTAAGAATCATATTTCTTAATTTCTTATCAAATGAATATAATGTATATATTTCATTAAATAATGTGCCTTTTTTGAATTGTTCATTTCCTTCTATATTTTTAGTGAAGTATGATTTATATGCATTTATTAAAAAATAATAATTTTCTTTTTTGAGAATTTCTTTTGCTCTTTGTTCATCTTTTATCGTTAAGCCTCTTTCTTTAAGAATATAAATTTGCTCTGCATAGGTTTTAAATTCTTTCATAGAATCATTGTAACATAAAAAAGAATAGAGACCTCAATACTGAGACCTCTATTACGGTTACTGAAAGTGTATACGATATAATTTTTTTGTAAAGTCTCACCTGTGGATAACTTTTCATTTTTTAATTGTTTATATGAATTTTTGTCACAATTATTTTCCTTGTCTTTCTTATTTCAAACTTCTATACTTAAGACCATGTTTTGGAAACGAGAAAAGAGAATAAAGGCTCAGGAGATTTTTCAGGAAAATTTTGATGAAGCAGTGAAATCAAAAAAGATAGTTTTTGTATATTTTGAAGCTCCTTGGTGTTCTGCTTGTAAAATGCTCCATCCTCTTTTGAATGAACTTGCCAATGAAAACAGAGAAAAGGATTTTCTCCTTGCAGTGGTGAATGTGGACATAAATCGTGAGCTTGCTCAAAAGTATCACATTATGAGTATTCCACAATTAGTTATTTTTCAGGATAGAAAACTTGTCTTTCAAGGAAATGGAATGATTTCAAAACCACGCATTCAAGAAATGATTTGTAATTTCTTATAATAAATAAAAAAACATTTGATTATATTCAATGTTTTTTTATTTATTCTTTTGGTTCACCTTCTTCAGGAATTAAATCATCATCATATAAATCGTCTAGATCTTCTCCTATTGGATCCCCGTATTCATCAAATTCATCTTCTTCTATTAAGTAACCATCTTCATCGTATTTAAGGAGAGGGTCAACCACAAATAAGAAATTTTGAAATAATAACTCAAATAATAGTGTCATAATTTTTTGTTAAAATAATTAAAATTTAAGAGCTAAAATTAGCTTGTTTGGATTATTACAAATTTAGTATAAAAGTGCAAGATGAGTTATCCACAACTTGAATTTTATACTTGTGCAGGTAAACTTTAACTATGATTGATACTGATAAAAATAAGATAGATGAATTATTATATAGATCTGTTAAGGAGATTCTCCCTTCAAAAGAGTCACTAAGATCTAGGTTATTATCTGGTGATAAACTAAAAATATATATAGGTACTGATGCAACAGGAGAATCTTTACACCTTGGGCATGCAACAAATTATATTATTTTAGAAAAGTTTAGGAAACTTGGACATGAAATAATTTTTTTAATTGGAGACTTTACATCAAGAATAGGTGATCCAACTGATAAAACTGCTACACGTATTCAATTAACAAAAGACCAAGTTAAAAAAAATATTGAAACTTGGATGGATCAAATACGACCAATCATTAATATTGATGATACAAATAATCCTGTAAAAGTTTTATACAATAACGATTGGCTCTCTAAAATGTCTTTTGAAGAAGTTATTGATTTAGCTTCAAATTTTACTGTTCAACAGATGCTTGAACGTGATATGTTTGAAAATAGGATGAAAGAAAATAAACCAATATATGTGCATGAGTTTTTTTATCCATTAATGCAGGGGTGGGATTCAGTGGCAATGAATGTTGATATGGAAATGTGTGGTAATGATCAAAAGTTTAATGCTCTTGTTGGTAGGACATTGCAAAAGAGATATAACAATAAGGAAAAATTTGTATTTATAACTACACTCTTAGAAAACCCAAAGACAGGTGAAAAGATGATGTCAAAGTCACTTGGAACAGGTGTTTTTCTTGATTTTTCAGCAAAAGATATGTTTGGTGGAATTATGGCACAAGATGATGAAAACATGAGACAACTATTTATTGATGATACTTATTTAAGTTTAGACGAGATAGAAGAAATCTTATCTAGTAATAATAAGAGAGAGCAGAAAATTCGTCTAGCTTTCGAAATAACAAAGATCTATCATGGTGAGATTGGATCAAATAAGGCAAAGGAAGAATGGATAAATCAATTTTCTAATAAACAAAAACCATCTGATATTCAGGTTATTAATTTATCTAATAGTCCAAGTATTATTGATACAATAGTTGAGTTAGGAGAAGAATCAAAATCACAAGTGAAGAGATTATTAAATGAAGGGGCTATTAAGGTAAATGGAATAAAGATTAATGATATAGATTTTGAGTTAAAGGGAGGTGATGAAATTCAAATAGGAAAAAAACGATGGTATAAGATCAAAAAATAAATCTTTGGTTTTTGTAAAAAGTAAAAGGAAAAATAAAAGAGAATAAAAAAGATAAAAAAACGGTTTTGCTTCGCAAAACCGTTTTCGTCAATATTCACAATTTATCCACAAGACATTTATCTAAATAAGTAAACAACTTGACAACTCTCTCTCTGATACATTTTATCTTGAATTAGCTTTTACTGTTTTGGTAATTAACATATTGGCGAAATAAAACTTTTTTGTTTTATTTATTTTTTTAAAAATTAAATAATAAGATTATAAAAAAAATTATTTTTTTTATCAGTTTATTTTCATTATTGATTGTATCAAGTTGTGATGAAGTACAAAATACAGCTGATCAGGATATGCAGAAAAAAACAGCACAACAAATGAAAGAGGCAAACAAACGAATCGGTATGCCTGCAATTAAAAATTTTCAGGAGCTCAAGCTTTTTAAAATGATCCTTGAATTACGTGATGATGAAAATTTGATCTGCTATGCTTATTTATATAACAGAGATAAAGGAGAGGTAGGTCAATTTTTAGGTAAATGCTTGGGTTTTGGTTTGCCATATTCAGTGCAATATACAAACCCGAAGAAAATTGTTCCTTCAGGTTGTAGTTGTGAAAGAGAGGTAATTCCACAAGCAGACCCTAACGGATTATTCATGCCGACTGGTTTAAGTGCTACTTGGTTAATGTTATTGGATAAAAAAGGAAATCCACATCCGGTTTACATAGAACCGGAAATTATTGTTTCACCTTTTAAATTAAAATAATATGAAAAACGGATTAAAAATTTTTTTAGGATTTATTGTATTTATCGTTTTAATGCTTGGTCTGTCTTTAGCTTTTGGCTGGTTCGATGTTTATTACACCGGAACAGTTAAAAAGGCTAAACAAAATGTTGAAAGAAAGGTTTATGAAGAAACAAACTCTTTTACAAAGGCAAAAAGAATGGAGGCAATTAAATTATATAAAGAGTACAATGAATGCAAAACTGATGAAGACAGAAAAGCAATTGAAACAGTTGCACAAATGAGTTTTGCAGATTTTGATGAAGATCGTTTTATCAGCGATCCAACTTTATTAAGTTGGATCAAAAAGATGAAATATTGATACTTCCAAAATAAATAAAATTTTATAAAATGGGATATTAATATCCCATTTTTTATTTGTAATTTACACGAATTTAAGTAGTCTTATCTTATATGGCAAATAGATCAAAAAAATATAAAAATAAAAAGTTAAAGATATTATCCTTAATTGTGATAATAATATTGATAGTTATATCATACGTTGTATCAAGTAGGAATAAAAAGATTGATTTAGAAAGTATTTCAAATTTTGATGTTGAAGAACCATCTCAACATATTAGAGGAAATATTAATTCAGATATTAAACTTGTAGAATATTCTGATTTTCAGTGTCCTGCTTGTGTTTCATGGGAAGTTAATGTAAATGACTTAATTAATAAATATGGAAATAAATTTCAATTAGAATATAGACATTTTCCACTAAGAAATATTCATCCTAATGCACAAATCGGAGCAGAAGCAGCAGAAGCAGCAGGAATGCAAGGTAAGTTTTGGGAAATGCATGATATATTATTTCAAAGACAAAAAGAATGGTCAGAGTCAGGGAACCCTAAGCGTTATCTGAAAGAATATGCAAAAATAATTGGTATTAATGTTGATAGATTCATGTTTGATAT
>CAMZLR010000026.1 GCA_947311725.1 Candidatus Campbelliibacteriota bacterium
CCAAGTAGTTCCTTAACAGCTTTCATAACTGGAATTTTAGCTCCACCATCTGATTCTAATATCACATCAAATTCTGATTTCTCTCCTGCCGCATCTCCTGCTACAGCTGGTCCTGCTGCAACTGCCGCAGCAGAAACACCCCATTTTGCTTCGATAACTTTTACAAGTTCATTTAATTCAAGAACAGACATCTTTTCAACTGCATCTACAATAGTCTTAAACTCTTTTGGAACTTCAACTTCTTTAGCTTCTTCTTTAGCTTCTTCTTTTTTTTCTTCTACAACTGGTGTCTCTTTAACTTCTTCTTTAGCTTCAGAAGTTTCTTCAACAACCTCTTCTGTCTTTTTTATATCATCTGACATAATAATTTTATAATTAATAGTTTAATAATTTAATATTAAAAGGTTTAACCTTTTGTTTCTGCAACTTGCCCAAGAACAACTGCAAATCGTTGTATTGGTGAGTTAATAACATTTGCGAACATTCCTCTTAATGTATCCATTCCAGGAATTGTTGCAATTTCCATCATATCTTCTTTGGATTTAAATTCTCCATCAAATATACCACCTATAATAGAAATCTTTCCGTCATGTGTCTTTGAAAATTCAAATATTTCTCTAGCTGGTGCCATTTGATCATTACTATAAGCCAGAGCAACCATGCCTTCTTCAAACTTAGGAATATTTCCTTTTGCAGATGAAGCTTCAATTGCCCTCTTTAAAAGAGTTTTTTTGGCAACAATATAATTTGAATCATTAGCTTTTAATGCCTTACGTAAAATATTTGATTCTTCAACACCAAGTCCATTAAATGTTACAAATACTGATGTTATCGATGATAAAGCAGTATCAAGTTTAGCAGCAATTTCTTTTTTTTGTACTTTTGTAATTGCCATAATAAATAGTCAGTTTTTAAAAAGAAAATCGATCAAATGACCGATTTAAAGTAGACATTATTCATATAAAATAATAATGCTCTACCTATGTAGGAAATTAAGTAACATTTATTACACCTACAGTCTTCGGCTGACAAATATTATTTTATATTATATAAAATAATATGCAACATATGAAACTAACATTTAATAATATATGAACAAATATCTTATACAAACAAATTTAAAATTGTTTATTAAAAAACCATTACCGTAAACTAATATTTCACGATAATGGTTTTATTAAAAATCAATATTCTCATAAATCCAATCCTAATTGAGAATCACCATTGGGAAGTGTTTTTAATGATAGAATTGATGATTCTCTACTAATTTCAAATTTATTTCCAATTTTCTTTCTTTTTAAAAAATCTCCGAGAGATTCTTTAAATATATCAAATTCTCCAATAATTTTACCGTCTACTTCTACGTAAAGTTTCATAATATTAAATTATAATGTAAATAATTTATTCTAATTAAAACATATTCAATATAAATAACAACAAAAATTTTAATAATTATGAACTCATAATTATATTTATTTATCTTTAGTGTATTCTATCTCAGCTCTTCTTTTTATTAAAAGTTCATAAATAGGATGAAATCTATTACCATTAGGATTATGTTTATTTAAATAAGCCTTATCTTGAATGTGCATATCCACAGAGTGTAACATTGTGGACTGTGCTTCTTCTACTTCTTTATAATTAAGTTTATTTATATCCTCTTCTGTAAAAGACAATATTCTTTCAATATTTAATTTTTCTTCATATGTATTTTTATAATTCTCCATACAATCTATATTAACATTTACAAAAAAACGAAATATCTCTAGAAAGTTATATTTCACAAGTATTCTCTTCTCTTTTTATATCTTCCTTTTGATAATAACGTTCTATGAAAGAATTTTTGAAATCTTCAAAACCTTCATCTTTCATGGAAGTGCGGATATCATCAACCAACTTTACAATAAAATATAAATTATGAATTGAAGCAAGTGTCTGACCTAGTACCTCCTTAGATCTCATCAAATGATGGATATAAGAACGTGTATAATTTTTACATGTATAACAACTACACTCAGAATCGAGTGGTTTAAAATATTCCTTAAAGCGAGCATTTTTAATTTGATAAGGACCATCATAGGAATAAATTCTTCCATGTCTTGCAACTCGCGTTGGAGAAACACAATCAAAAAGGTCACAACCATTTTCCACTCCTGCAAAAATATCCATAGGCTCTCCTATTCCTAACATATGCCGTGGTTTATCTTCTGGTAGTATTGAATTCACCCACCCAACAGCTTCAGCCATATCTTCTTTATTAAAAGAACCACCAATCCCATAGCCATCAAAATCCATAGCTCCAAGCACACGAGCAGATTCTTCACGTAAATCTTGAAAGCGTCCACCTTGCACTACACCAAAAAGTGCCTGCACATTTTCTCTGTCTAATTCATTATGTCGTTTAAGCGAACGTTCAGCCCAGCGATGCGTGCGCTCCATGGCTTCCTTTTGGTAATCGTGAGGAGCAAGTGGGCTCGTGCATTCGTCAAAAGCAAAAATCATATCTGCCCCAAGATTCCATTGAATCTCCATAGATTTTTCTGGAGTAAAGCGATGCATGCTTCCATTAAGATGTGATTTGAAAGTAACTCCTTCTTCATCAATATGAGCAAATTTTTGACTCTTATCGTAACCTTTTCGCTCAGACACTACAATATCTTCTCCGCTTGCTACCTTTGAAACTCCTGTTCCAAAAGCCTCTCCAAGGGAAAAAACTTGAAAACCTCCACTATCAGTCATAGTTGGTCCATCCCAATGCATCATTTTTGGAAAACCTCCTGCTTTTTTTACTATTTCATCTCCAGGTTGAAAATAGAGATGATAGGTATTTGCAAGCACAACCTGTGCTCCAAGTTCCTTAATCATTTCTGGAGTAAGTCCTTTCACGTTCGCCTTTGTACCAACGGACACAAAAGCAGGGGTTTGAATTTTTCCGTGTGGAGTTTGAATTTCTCCAATACGCCCAAGTTTTCCTTTCATTTTCTTTTTAATGGAAAAAGAAAAATGTTTTTTCTTATTTTCTGACATAAATTTAGTATACATATTTATTTTTAATAAAAAACACCGCAAGAAATTATCTTGCAGTGTTATAAAAAATATTTATTTTTCTAAGTTTTTCAGAATTCTTTCTGATTTACTTTTTAACTCGATATACGAGTCGTATGAATTTAAACCACTGTATCCATAAAAAGAAGGATATTTTTCTACTTCTTTTGTTAGATCAACAATCTTTTTAGAAAGAACTAGAAGTTTTTCATCTTCTTTTGTTCTCGACACTAATCGGATAACAAGTTTAAATAAATCTACTAACTGATTATTCCAAGAAAATTGTTCATGTCCTATTGAAATAGTAATCAGTTTTGTAAAGTCAAATTCTGAAAAAATTTTATGAAATAACTCAAAGTCTTCTGATGGACTTAAGTTGCGTATAGCTCTATATACATCTTGAGGTGTATATTCACTCATACTTTTTAAATTATCTTTTAAAAGATTAAGATCCCCAATTCTTTCTTCTTCTCTTTTTTTGGCAGCAGCTTCATCCATCTCATATCTTTTTTTTTCTTCATCCTCTCTTTTTTTAGCTTCAATTCTTTCTCTTTTCTCTTTTTTTCTTTTTGTTATTTTTCTAAAAATAGAAACAATAATAATAATACCTATAATGGAAATAATTGTTGTTATAAATATTTTCCAAAAAACATAGCCAAAAATTATACTAAACCAAAACTGATATAAAGTACTTACGATACCAACTATAATTAGGACAAAAGAAAGTAGATTTAACACGCCTGAAATCGATCTTTCAATTTTATTTGAAAAAATCAAAGTCCTTATTTGACCATCAAAAAGATAAGCCAACAAGTAAAATAATAACGCAGACGGTATTACACTCATCCATATCCACTGACTTCCGAAATCGAAAATCACACTTTCGATAAAAAATATTGAGACTATTAAACCAAAAGTGAAAACCATTACCTTAATGAGTCTTTCCACATTGTCATACATTTTTCTTTTCATTGTCAAAATAGATTCAACAATAGAAAATATACCAACTATTATAACAATAGTACTGATAACTATGTTATAAATAACATTATCTATGGTATTTCCTAATAAATCATTAAGAAATAAAATAAATACCGATAAAGAAAGAATAGTTCCATTTAATGCTTCCTCTTTATCTAAAAAGAAAAACAGTAGTAGGACAGAAGCCCCCTCTATCATAACTAAGGTTATTGTTTCTTCCCATGAAAAGGGTAAGAAACCATAATAACTTCTAACCATTATTCTTCCAATTAAGAATAATGGAATTACAAAGAAAGTGATTAAAACTCTCTCTTCTGTTAATTTATTTAAAAAGTCTTTCATAATTTATATATTAAATTAATAAAAAGGCATATTCCAACTCTTTTAATCAAGTCTGATCATAAAACATTATGATTTTAAAGTGAGAGCCTATTTACCTCACTAATTCATGATAAATATTATCACATACAATGTATTTGTCAAGAGAATATTTTTATATATAAATATAATAAAATATTTTTAGAAATAATTGAAAAAGATGGGTTAGACCACACTAAACTAATTCCTTCCTTAACAGAAGACCACCCAAAAGAACTTATATTAATATCTTCAATCGTATTAATATTACCGATAATATTAATACCAAAGATATTCGGTGATAATATTCTATTATTATTTACATCTATAACACCATTGTCTTTAATATGGTTTATTTTAAATAAAATATATAAATCAAATAAAAAATTATTTTATACAAAAAATAATAGAATTTGAAGAAAATATAAATAAAGAGATAGAAAATATATCATCTAAGATGATAAATCTAAAAAATATGAAAAAAGCTATAAATGATGTAGAAATTGGTCCACAAAACATAAGATCACTTATATATAATATATATAAGTGATTATGATAAAAAGTTTATAGAAAAAATAGAAATGAAAGACATCGAGCTAAAAGATATTTTTCAAAAGGAACTAAAAGAAAAAATGTTAAAAAAAAATGAAGAAGATACGAAAGAAATTAGCACAAAGCTCTCAATCGAATATGGAAGATTAAGTTCATTTAAAAAAATGAAAAGTGAACTTAGTAAAATAAATGAAAAATGAACTTAGTAAAATATAAGAAGAA
The DNA here is from genome assembly GCA_947311725.1 of Candidatus Campbelliibacteriota bacterium. GTDB lineage: Bacteria > Patescibacteriota > Minisyncoccia > Phycocordibacterales > UBA1006 > UBA1006. The sequence goes on from CAMZLR010000026.1 coordinate 5,158, forward strand.
AAAATAAAATACAAAAATGTCTATTTGAATAATTAACCAAATAGACATTTTTAATTAATTATTTTAATAACTCCAACTCTTTGTAATAATAAATTACACTGAATAAGTATTAATTTAAATAAAAATACAAGATGAATTAGAATTTTATTGTTATGAACAATTGAGCAAAATAATATATCTATCTATTACGTTTTTAAGAAAAAAGAAATTCAATTTGATACTTAAAAGGTGCGGGCGTAGCGAACACCTTTTGTTTATCAAAAAACCTATCATAGTGATAGGTTTTTATTTTCCACTCTTTACCGCTTTTGCAATGGTATAAGCAATTCCTTTTTCAAATGGCCCAGGAATAATTTTATCTACTCGTGGTTTTTTCACCATTCTTGAAAGTGCTTTCGCAGCTCTCAATTTCATATTATCAGTAATTTGTTCTTTTTTTCCTTCAAGTGCTCCTTTGAAAATTCCAGGAAATACCAAAACATTATTAACTTGATTTGGATAATCAGAGCGTCCTGTAGCGAGAATTTTTACCCCAAAATCTTTTGCTTTCTCTGGATCAATTTCTGGATTTGGATTAGCAAGAGCAAAGACAATAGGATCTTTTGCCATCTGTTTAATTTCTCTCTTACCCAAAATATTTGCTACCGATACCCCAATAAAAACATCAGCATCTTTTAAAGCATCAAAGAGTGAACCACAAATTTCCCCTTGCACTTCTTTTTTTAAGAGAGATTGTTTTGTGTTATTTAGATTATCGCGTTTCTTGCAGATAATACCTTTAGAATCCACTACAAAAATATTTTTTATACCATAGAGAGAAAGTAATTTCGTAATAGCAACACCAGCAGCACCAACTCCGTTTACCACTACTTTTGTTTTATCTTTTTTCTTTCCTAAAATTTTAAGTGCATTAATAATCCCAGCAAGCACCACAATCGCTGTTCCGTGTTGGTCATCATGAAAAACAGGAATAGATAATTCTTTTTTCAAACGCTCTTCAATTTCAAAACAACGAGGCGCAGAAAAATCTTCTAAATTAATCCCAGCGAAAGATGGAGCAATATGTTTAATCGTCTGAATAATTTCTTCTGTATCTTGTGTATCGAGCACAATAGGAAAAGCATCTATTCCAGCAAAACGCTTAAAAAGCACAGCCTTCCCCTCCATAACAGGCATAGCTGGACGTGCTCCAAGATTTCCCAAACCAAGTACCGCAGAACCATCAGAAATCACTGCAACTGTCTTTCCAGCAGACACAAGTTCATTAAATTTTTTTGGATTTTTTTGGATAACCAGGCAAGGACCTGCAACACCTGGGGAATATACAATTGATAAATCATCTTTATTTTTAATTGGTGTTTTTAACTTTAATTCTAATTTACCTCCATATTTTTTATGAAGTGCAATCGAATCTTTTTGATAATTTTTCTTTTTTTTCTTTTTCATAATTAAAGTATAAACCTATATTTTTTTTTATAAAGAATTCAACAATCTTAATCTATAAAAAATAAAATAAATAATTTTCTATATCTTAAATAAAGATTTAAGTTAAAAACACCTATCAAAATACTATTCAAATAGATGTCTTAACTAATTATTTTTTTATGACACCGACACCATGCAATGATAATACATTATGTATTGGAGAAATATAAACTCTCTTTAGTGAATCTCTAGAATCAAAATCTACAGCTGAAACTGTTCCAACAATATAGCCTGGATCGTATTGGGAATATAAAACATCTCCAACCCTAACATCTATATCACGAATTAATTCACTAAATAATGCATTTCCATTCCCAGTAATATTTACTGAAATTGGCCCACTATTAATATAAAGAATAGCATCTAATTCATTTCCCTCTTTTATAAATAAATCAACAATAGATGTATTGTTATATACTTTTGTGATTTTACCAACTAAAGCACCATCACCACCAATAACGTCATTACCAATGATAAAACCATTATTATAACCACCTAATATAGTTATTGTTCCACTATTATTTTTCTTTATAACAGAGGTATATACTATATTAGGATCAAATGAAATAATATTTTTACTGTCATTAATTACAGATTCCAAATATTTAATATTTTTATTCTCAATTTTAAGTTTTTCTATTTCATTTTTAAGTGAATCATTTTCATCAATAATCTTTCCTGAGTAAAAAATTGATCTAAATAATTTTCTAGAATCATTCTTAAATTCTTCTGTGTTCCTATATATATTTAAAAAAGGTTTTTCTAATACAGAATATATATTTGAATACAAAGAAGTAAACATAACTAAAATTAATAGAATACTTAAAATCCCATAGAAAAAAAATCTTTTTTTCTTCTTTTTATTGTAAAGGTAACTCATCATCTTCATGCATTAAAATTTGTTTATAATTATCTATATCGTCCAAAATCTTTCCTGTCCCGATAACAACTGAATAGAGAGGGTCATTCCCAACCACAACAGGTATAGATAATTCATGTGTAAGCAATATATCAAGCCCACGAATACATGCTCCACCACCAACCATATAAATACCATTTTTCATTATATCTGAGACAATCTCTGGCGGTGTCTTCTCTAATACTTCTTTAACCCCACTTATTAATGTATTTATTGAATCATTTATAGCAGACTTCATATCATTATTGTTGATAATAATCTGTCTTGGTAATCCAGTTAAGAGATCGCGTCCCCTAACAATTGACTCAATTATTTCAACACCATCAACTCCACCTATTTTAATTTTAACTTCTTCTGCTGTCTTCTCACCAACTAAAATTTTATGTTCCTCTTTTAAATAATTTATTATATCATTATTTAATTTATCACCTGCAACTTTTAAATTTTTTGATTGAACAACACCAGAAAGTGATATAACTGCTATATCTACTGTTCCACCACCAATATCTATAATCATAGATCCTATTGGTTCACGAATAGGTAAATATAAACCAACTGCAGCAGCAACAGGTTCTTCGACAATATAAACTTCACGTGCCCCAGCATTATGAGCAGCATCATATACAGCACGCTGTTCTACATTTGTTATTCCAGAAGGAACGCCAACAACAACTCGCGGTCTAAAAAATTTAGGTGAAAGTTTTTCAACCTTACTAATTAAATAAGAAAGCATTTCTTCTGTTACATCAAAATCAGATATAACACCATCAACCAAAGGTCTAACTACCCTAATATGATCTGGATTTCTGCCAAGCATCTCTCTAGCCTCTGCTCCAACAGCAACAATCCTATCAGATTTTGTATTCAATGCTACAACAGATGGTTCATTAATAATGATACCTTTTCCCTTAACATGAACTAATGTATTTGCTGTCCCAAGA
>CAMZLR010000027.1 GCA_947311725.1 Candidatus Campbelliibacteriota bacterium
AGAAATAAATCTCAAAAATGCACAACATAATTTTAATGAAGTGGAAAAAGCCTTGAATAATCAAAAAATATCTTGCATTGTAAATTGAAATTTAAAAATCTATATTAATATAGATTTTTAAATTTCAATCTTTTCTTTTGTTAATCCTAGATTTTATTTTATGTTCAATGGTCCACATAAAAGTAAATGTAAAGGCTACAAGTATCGTGGAAACTATAGATTCCATATATAAACCATAACCAACTGCCATACCAATACCAGCAGAAACCCATATTCCAGCTGCAGTCGTCAAATTAGCAATGTGATCTTTTTGAAATAAAATCATTCCTGCACCAAGAAATCCAATACCAGAGACAAGACTTGCTGCTATACGTAATGGATTAATTCTCTGTCCTGTATACTTAAATACAATCTGTTCAGATATTATAATAAATAATGCAGACCCCATTGAAACCAATGCAAATGTCCGTAACCCAGCCATTTTACCAGCATGAACTCTCTCTATACCTAAAATAGCACCAAGGAATAAAGCTAAGACTAAACGTAAAATAAATTCATAATCTTCAATCATATCAATAATTATATATGTTTATATTTATTTTGTCATTTAAATAAAAAACAAATAACCAGTAGCGGTTATAAGTTTTTTAAAAAAATAAAGTGTTATTTCTTTTTTGACTTTTTCTGTTTTGCTTTAGCTTTTACTTTTTTCTTTGAACTAACTTTCTTTGCAGATCCCTTAACCTTTACATCTATCTTTTTCTTCTTATTAGCCTCTAATTTCTTTTGTGGCATTATAACTTTTAATACCCCATCTTTTATCTCTGCGCTTACTTTGTCCTCTTTAATCTCAAAATGTAATGGAATAATTCTTTGAAAACTTCCACGAGAAATTTGTTTAGAATAATAATTTTTATTTTTTTGCTCCTTTTCTTCGTTACGACTACCAGATATACGCAAAAAATCTTTCTCTATTTCTATATTTATATTTTTTGGATCAATACCAGCAACATTCATTATTGCAATAACATTTCCTTTTTCCTCAAAAAGATCTACTGCTAAATCCATACTAATCTGTGGAATTTCAGGAAACTGAAAAAAATCATCTATATTTAAAGGTTCCCATTTAATTAATGACATAATATTTTAAAAAAATTAATACTAATAACATTTTAATTATACATCTATATAATAAATTCAACAATAAATATCACCAAGAAAGTATACCTCCACCTAGACAAATATCATCATCATAGAAAACTACAGATTGACCAGATGCAATACTTGAATCAAAATCATAAAAGGTAATTTTCATATTTTTTTTATCAAGATCATAAGATATTATTTTTAAAGATTTCAAATTGCCTCTATATCTAATTTGTGCATATAGTTCCATCCCTTCATAAAATATATTCTGATTATCTACTATCATCTCTAAAAAATAATATTTTTCATCTTTATTAAATTTTTCTGGATGTTGAGATACCGGTATAGTATTTTTTTTAATATCTTTTGAAATAATATAATAAGCTTTATCTTTAATTCCTTTCTTATTAATAACAAAACCGTGACGTTCTCCCATTGTGTAAAACAAACTGCCGTTATGTTTTCCTATTATTTTTCCTTCACCATTTAAAACATCACCATCTTTCTTATCAATATAATGAGAAAGAAAATCTTTCATATCTATTTCTCCGATAAAACAAATACCTTGAGAATCTTTCTTTTGAGCTACAGGTATTTTATATTTTTCTGCAAGTTTACGCACTTTTTTTTTCTTCATACTTCCTATTGGAAATAAAATATGTTTCAATTGTTTTTGTTCTAAGGTCCATAAAAAATAAGATTGATCTTTATTCTTATCCTTACCTCTTAGAATTTTTACAGAATTATCATTTAAATTATTTATTACACGTGCATAATGACCAGTTGCAATATAATCAGCTCCATTTGAAAGTGCCCACTCTAAAAAGCCACCAAATTTTACCTCCTTATTACACATCACATCTGGATTTGGTGTCTTTCCTTTTTTATATTCATTTATCATATAATCTGCGACATTGTTTTTATACTCTTTTTCAAGATTAAGCTCTATAAAAGGAATATTTAAATGTGCACATACACGTATAGCATCTCGTTTCTCATTTCTCCATGTACATTCTATCCATACTGGTTGCCATGTACGAATAAAAACACCGACAACATTATATCCTTGTTTCTTCAAAATTGCTGCTGAGACAGAAGAATCAACACCACCAGACATACCAACAAAAACTGTTTTTTTATTAAAAATCCTCATATTTTTATAATACTATTATATATTTAAAAAACACTATAATATAGTGTTTTTTAAATATATTAATCACGGTACGAATCAAATTCAGAAAATTTAGATCTCTCTAACTCTTTTTCTCTTTCTTCTTCCCACATCTTATTAAAATCTATAAAATCATCTCTAAACCCAGTACCCGCAGGAATTAAATTACCGACAATAACGTTTTCCTTAAGTCCTCTCAAATCATCTATTTTACCACTTGATGCAGCAGAAACTAAAATACGAGTTGTATGTTGAAAAGATGCAGAAGACAACCATGATCTAGTAGACAATGCAACTCTTGAAATACCATTAACTATAACTTCTCCAACTGCTTCTAATTTACTTTCTTCTCTCAATTTTTCATTTTCTTTAACTAATTCATAGTTCTCAACTATATCACCAGTAGAAAAAGTAGAATCACCTATAGAAACAATTCGTCTTCTAGAAAACATCAGCATAGTTATTATTTCTATATGTTTCTTTGCAACTGGAGCAGAATTTAGCTCATATACCTTTGCAACCTCCGAAACAACATAATCTTGTGCTACTTCCTGGCCTGCTATATCAAATAAATCAGAAATTATAGCAGAACCGTCTGTGAGTAGTTGTCCTTTTTTAACAACGTCTCCCTTCTTAACAATTATAGTCCTCTTCTTATCTATCTCATAAATAACTGTCCTTGTCTTTTTTGACTTTATATTTATTTCTTTATCGACAAGAACCTCTATTGCCTTCTTTCCTTCATTAGTCTTTATAGATATAACTTCACCTGGATAATGATTTATAACAGCTGGAGATTTTATATTTGCCCTATTTTCAAATATTTCTTCAATACGTGGAAGTCCTGTTGTAATATCTTGACCTGTAACCCCACCAGCATGAAAGGTTCTTAATGTTAACTGTGTTCCTGGCTCTCCTATAGATTGGGATGCAATAGTACCAACAGCTTCTCCTATCTTTACATATTCATTTCTACCAAGATCTAATCCATAACATTTCTGACAAATTCCATGTATATTATTACAAGTTAATGGTGTTCTTATGGCAACTTCTTTGATTCCAGCTTCTTCTACTTCTAATGCTTCAGATTTTACCAACATATGTCCTTTTTTGAACAAAATATTACCATTAGAATCCTTTATAGGTTTAGCTAATACTCTACCTGTAATATTTTGAGATAATGACCTTATTATACCATCATAGTTTTCTTCAGTAGCTATAACAAATCTATTTGTACTACAATCATCATTAGTAATTACAACATCCTGAGCAACATCATGAAGTCTCCTTGTAAGATATCCAGCTGAAGCTGTTTTAAGCGCTGTATCTGTTAAACCTTTTCTAGACCCATGCGTAGTAATAAAATATTCAATTGGGGTAAGACCTTCTTTAAATGAATGTAATATTGGAAAATCGATTGCTTTACCAGAAGCATTTACAATAACTCCAATCATACCAGCAAGTTGTTGCATATTTGACGCAGAACCACGAGCACCTGAAACTACCATATCTTCAATTGACTCAGAATCTCCAAGTTTAGAAACAATTAAATCTTGTACATCATTTTTAACTGACTCCCATAGTTCTATTGTCTTTCTATAACGTTCTTCTTCTGAAATTAAACCTTCTTCATATTGCTCATATATTTCTATTCCAGCCTCCTTACCTTTTTCAATTATTTCATCCTTTCCATCTGGAACTATTGCATCGGAATATCCGAAAGTAGAACCAGAATACGTTACATATTTAAAACCAAAATCTTTAATTTTATCTAACGTATCAGGGACAGAATCCATTCCATATCTTAATATTAATTCATGAATAATATTTGAAATATCTTTTTTCTTTACTACATTATTTATATACCCAAAGTCTTCAGGCAAAACACTATTAAATAATAATCTACCAACCGTTGTTTCAAATGGTTTATTATTAAATTCATTATACCTAGATGACTCAGTACCTATAACCTTTATTTTTGCGCGGAAATCAACTTTTTCAAAATCATATGCTGATATTGCTTCGTTTGGTGAAGAAAATATTTTACCTTCTCCTAATGCTCCATCTATAGACTTAGTCATCCAATAAACACCTAAAACCATATCCTGTGAAGGTGCAACTATAGGAGATCCTGAAGATGGACTTAACAAATTTTTACCTGAAGCCATAAGTTCTTTCGTTTCAAGCTGTGCTTCCTCTGAAAGAGGAACATGGACAGCCATTTGGTCACCATCAAAATCGGCATTAAATCCAGCACAGGCCAACGGATGTAATTGGATTGCTTTTCCTTCTATCAATCTTGGAATAAAACCTCTAATCGACAATCTATGTAATGTAGGTGCACGATTTAATAGAACATAACGATCCTTTATAACTTCTTCTAAAATTGACCAAATCTCATCTGTAGGTTCTGCAAGCATTTTACCAGCACCACGTACATTAAATGCCATTTCTCTGTCAATTATTTTTGATATTACAAATGGTCTAAATAATTCTAATGCCATCTTTTTCGGTATTCCGCATTCATTCATTGACAATTTTGGACCAACAACAATAACAGAACGACCAGAATAATCTACTCTTTTACCAAGAAGATTTTGTCTAAAAATACCTTGTTTCCCTTTTAATTGGTCAGATAAAGACTTCAATGGTCTTTTTTGTGATGACGATACAGCAACGGAACCAGAATGTTTCCTAATTGTATTATCAATAAGAGAATCAACAGCTTCTTGCATTATACGTTTTTCATTTCTTAGAATTACATCAGGAGCACCTATTTCAATCAATTTTTTAAGTCTATTATTTCTATTTATAACTCTACGATATAAATCATTAACATCTGACGTAGCATATCTGCCACCATCTAATGCAACCATAGGTCTTAGGGCTGGTGGAATAATTGGAATATTTTTAATAAACATCCATTCTGGTTTTATATTTTCTTGATTAAGAGACCTCACTAAAGATAATCTTTTCTCTAACTTTGAGGATTTAAGCTTTGAACTTGTATCATTGATACGTTTTTCAAGACTTTTTTCTAATTCATCTAAATCTATTTCAGAAAATATTTTATAAATAGCTTCTGCTCCTATACCAGCTTCAAATACAGCACCAAATTTAAGAGAATATAAATTATATTCATCTTCAGATATAACACGATGAGGAATGAGATCTTTTATATCATTTACAGTCTTTGAAAATAAATCTTTTAATTTAATCCTATCTTCATCATTTTCCAACTGTTTCAACTTAACCTTATATTCTTTTTGAAGGTCATGTAACACTTTTTCTTTTACATCTTCATGTACCTCTGTAATAATATAACTTGCAAAATAAATTACTTTTTCTAAATGAGATACTGGTGTATCTAATACGAGACCCATCTTAGACGGAATCCCTCGTAAAAACCAAATATGTGCAACAGGTGTAGCTAATTCAATATGACCCATCCTTGTACGACGTACAACAGACCTAGTAACTTCTACTCCACATTTTTCACAAACAACATCCTTGTATCTAATACCTCTATATTTTCCACAATAACATTCATAATCCTTAGAAGGTCCAAATATACGTTCATCAAACAAACCTTGCCTCTCTGATCTACCGGTTCTATAATTTATAGTTTCTGGCTTTGTTACCTCACCATGTGACCAAGACCTAATAATATCTGGACTGGCAAGTTTAATAGAAACAACTTTATTTCTTTTAATAATATGTTCTTTGGCAGAATTATTATTAGAATTATTTTTATCTTTTTCAGTCATAATTATTTTTCGTTAATTGAATGAATAGTCTCATCATTTTCGATAACCTCACTATCTTCTAATAAATTATTATCCATAAGATTTTTCTCTTTTAGAGTCTTCAGTGAAACATCTAATGTTAAACCTCTAAGATAATTCACCAAAACATTAAACGATGCAGGAGTATTCTGCTGTCTAATCTTATAACCTTTTATAATAGCATTGAACGCATCAGCTCTTCCTTCCACATCATCTGATTTAATAGTAAGCATTTCACGTAATGTATGAGCTGCACCATAACCTTCAAGAGCCCATACCTCCATTTCTCCAAACCTTTGACCTCCTGACTGAGCCTTTCCTCCAAGTGGTTGTTGTGTAATTAATGAGTATGGACCAATTGATCTTGCATGCATTTTATCATCAATCATATGATGGAGTTTCAACATATACATATAACCAACTGCAACATCTTGATCAAATTTCTTACCTGTCTGTCCATCAAATAACGTAACTTTTCCAGTTTTAGAAAACCCTGCTTTTTCAAGTTCTTCAGCAATTTCGTCTGCAGAAGCACCTGAAAAAGATGGAACAATTGCCTGATATGATAATGAATTTGCAGCTAAACCTAGATGCATCTCAAGTATTTGACCAAGATTCATACGTGAAGGAATACCAAGAGGAGTCAAAATCATTTCAATAGAAGTACCATCTTCCATATATGGCATATCTTCTTCCGGAAGAATTATAGAAATAACACCCTTATTACCATGACGTCCAGCTAATTTATCACCAACCTTTATATTCCTAAGCTGTGCAATTTCTATATAAACCTTCTTCAAAACACCAGCTTCCATTTTATGTCCATTTTCTTTTGAAAAAACCTTAACACCAATAACACGTCCTGTTTTACCATACCCTAATTTTAATGAAGTATCTTTAACATCTCTTGATTTTTCTCCAAAAATAGATCTCAATAATTTTTCTTCAGGAGTTAATTCAGTTTCACCTTTAGGTGTAATTTTTCCAACAAGAATATCATTTTGATTTACTTGAGCGCCAACTCGTATTATTCCATCTTCATCTAAATTTGCTAATCTAGATTCACCTACATTTGGGATATCAGTAGTCGTCTGTTCTTCTCCTAATTTAGTATCTCTTACAACACATTCGTACTCATCAATTCTAATTGATGTAAATATAGAATTTTTGACCAATTTTTCAGATATAATTATAGCATCCTCATAATTTTGACCATGCCAGCACATAAATGCAATAAGAATATTTTGACCAATTGCCAATTGCCCTCTCTGTGTAGTAGAAGTATCGGCAAGAACTTGTCCTTTTTTTATAGAATCACCGACATTTACAATATTTCTCTGATGAAAAAATGAATTTGAATTAGTCCTTATAAAATTTATTAATTTATACTCTTCGTTATTTCCCTTTGAATCTTTAATAACTATATGTTTTCCATCAGCTTCAACTACTTTTCCGCTTGATCGAGCTATTACAACACGACCTGTGTTTAATGCAGCTTTTTCCTCCATTCCAGTTCCAACTAGTGGTGATTGTGTGACAATACATGGTACTGCTTGTTTCATCATGTTTGAGCCCATCAAAGACCTGTTTGCGTTATCTGCCTCCAGAAAAGGAATCAATGATGTAGCGACTGAAAATGCAGCATTAGTTGCAACATCCATAAAATCAAGTTCATTCTTGTGGCATAACCCAGGTTTCGTTTTTATTCTAGCCTCAACCATATCATGTATAAATCCTTTCTTATCATCATATTTATTCGATGCATGTGCAATATTATAATTCTCTTCATCCATAGCATTCAGGTACACAATCTCACCAGTTAATTTACCCTTCTCTACTTTTGCATATGGAGTCTCAATCATTCCAAACCTATTAATCTTTGCATAAATAGATAGTCTTAAAATCAATCCAATATTTTGACCTTCTGGTGTATGAATAGGACACACACGGCCATAATGAGATGGGTGAACATCTCTAACTTCAAAACCAGCTCTTTCTCTAGTAAGACCACCCTTTCCTAATGCAGAAAGTGTTCTAAGATGAGATATTTCAGATAATGCATTCTCTTGATCCATATATTGAGATAATTGATTTGTTGCAAAAAACTCCTTAACCCTTGCTTGAAATGGACGTTGATTTATTATTTTAATAGCTTGTAGGTTTTCAGGATCTATTGTCGACATTCTATCTCTTATATTTCTTTTCATCTGTGATAATGCCTGTCTGACTTTTTGTTCCATCATCTCTCCAACAAACCTAACACGACGTGATCCAAGATGATCTATATCATCTGCCTTAGCATCTGGATCTATATTCATATTTGCTATCCTCTTAATTATAAGAACTAAATCTTCAACTGATAAGGTTCCATTATAATCACCCTTTTTATTACTTGAATCTAATCCAAAACGCTTATTAAAATGATATCTACCAACTTCTGATAAATCATATAAATCTTTACTGAAGATAGCAGTAAAATATTCCTTTAATGCATCAGCAGACGCAACCTCTCCATCACGAATCCTCCTATATATATCAACATAAGCTTCCTCTTTTGTTAAAGAATGATCTTTCTCTAAGGTAGATTCAACTTGTTTTAATGCTATATCATCATCTTTAAACGCATTTTTTATATCTTCATTACTTTCTAGTCCGAAAACACGAAGAAGAGATGTTGCAGAAAACTTTCTCTTCTTATCGATTCTTATATAGATTGCTCCATCTTTATTTGTTTCAAACTCTATCCAAGCCCCACGTAATGGAATTATTTTTGCACCAAAAAAATCTCCCTGTGCATGTTCATCCATTGTAAAAAATACACCATAACTTCTAGCGAGCTGTGGAACAATAACACGTTCTATACCATTAATAATAAAAGTACCATGTGGTGTCATAAACGGTATCTCCGTCATGAATATATCCTCTTCAGTAATCTTATCTGTAACCTTATTTATTAAACGTACTTTTGCTTTAAGTCTACCTTGAAACATTAATTTATTCTCACGTGCATAGTATTCATCAAAATCAGGCTCCTCCATTGAAAAACTCAAAAATTCTAACGTATATTTTTTTTCAGAATAATCGATGATTGGAGAAAATTCCATTATAGCATTTTGTAATCCACCATTTAAAAATTTCTCATAAGAATCAATCTGATTTTCTACAAGATCAGGTATTTCTACAAGAGGTTTTTTATATTTCGAAAAATACTTTTTTTCTTTTATTTTCATTTTTTAAAACTATAGTTAAGACAACGTACAACAATAACATAAAAAATAGGTAAATATTGAGTATGTTGATCTATTTAAATTTATTTATAATAAATAACCAAATCAACAATAACTCAATCAATCTTAGTTAAAGGTTATATTACATATTTTTTTATTTTCCACAAGAAAATAGGACCTAAAAAAGATCCTATTAAAATAATATTTAATTATGGGAGCATAGTTCCAAGCTTAGCTAAAGCAGAACGCTCAACTTTATCTAATCTGAAACTAGCAAATAATTTTTTTCCTTTTAAGTTTGACATCACATACGTCAGACCATTCATGTCTGAACGAAGATATCTTTGTACATCTACCTGAGAAATATCTCCCAACAAAACTATCTTTGTCCCCTCGCCAGCCCTTGTGATTATTGTCTTTACTTGATGTGGTGTCAAGTTTTGTGCTTCATCAATAATTATGAAAGACTTTTGAATACTTCTACCTCTAACATAAATAGTAGAAAAGGTTGTAAAAGGATAAGAATTATCTCCATTTAATTTTTCAATTTTTTTATTATTTCCTTTTTGTGCGTTAGATATCGATTTTATATTATCGATAAACGGCATCATGAACGGTTTTACCTTCTCCTGCTCATTACCAGGTAAAAATCCTTGGGAATCCCCACTAACTCCAACCTCTCTTCTAGAAACTAGTACTTCATCATAAACACCCTTATATTTTAATGCTAATGCTGCTGCAAGAGCCATAAGTGTTTTACCGGTACCAGCTATTCCTGATACAGTTATGAGCTTTATTTCTTCAGAAATTAACGCATCAACTAATACCATTTGTTCTACATTCTTTGGCTTAATACCAAATATTCCTTCACTCCTTTTTCTCATAACAAATTTTTCGCCGTCAAAACGATAAAAAATATTATTATCCACAATGAAATACTCATTAATACTAGGTTTATATTTTTCAATAATAACCTTGCTAGACAAAAATGCTTTTCGTTTCATAAAATCAACATCATCTGACACAGAACGATACCCTAGATACCCAAGTGTCTCCTTCGGTGCAGAAAGATATCTTACCCACTAAGATTTAATACCCAATGCTCTTGCCTTTAATCTAACATTTAAATCCTCTGTAATTAATTCAACATTTAATCCAGACTTTTTAAAACAGTAAGCGGTATTTATTATTAAATCATCATTAACACCAGTATTAAGTGATCTTTTTTTAAGCTCACTATGAAACTTAAATGTTTTCATGTAAAACTTACCAATAAGATTTTTATTATTGTATTTAACGTTTATACCATTTCCGTCATAAAGATCACCATTACTTTCTGATGTTATGTTTTCTAATAATCTTATTGCATCTTGTGCAGAACTTTTTCTACCCTTCAAACCATCAAGTTCTGTTAGAACTACTGGTGGTACACATACATCATTCTCTTGTAAAAAATGATATATAGCAAACGGATCATTTATAAGAACATTTGTATCAATAACGAGCATTTTCTTACTTTCTTTCATCTTTAATTATATTTAGTTAATAAAATATTTATTTTTTTAATTATAACATTATAATAAAAAAACACCAATCCATTATAATTAATGTTTTTTTCTCCATTCATTAATATCTTTATGATTACCTCTCATTAATACTTCTGGAACAGAATAATCTTTTTTATTATATTTAAATACTGATGGACGTGTATACATTTCATGTGATGAAACACGATCTTCTTCAAGTGATTTTATATTCCCCAATACACCCTTAATCTGTCTAGATATTGAATCTATCATAACCATTGCAGCAAGTTCACCTCCAGTCAACACATAATCACCAATAGAAACTAATTCAGCACCTGTAATCTCTGCTACTCTATTATCTATTCCTTCATAACGACCACAGATAAAAATAATATCTTTATATTCTTCAACAACATTTCTTGCGTACATAGTATTAAATTTTTTGCCACCAGGTGATAAAACAATAGTTTTTACTCGTGTTTTTTTACGAGGTAAATTCATTTTTGATATAATTTTTTGTTTTATTATACTGAAAAATCCTTTATCTATATTTTCTATAATATGACTCCATGTATCAATGATTGGTTGAACAGTCATAACCATTCCTGGACCACCTCCATAAGGAATATCATCTACATTTTTGTGTTTATTCTCAGTAAAATCACGTGGATTATAAAATGAAATATTAACAATACCTGTATCTATAGCTCTTTTCATAATTGAATCTGATAGATAAGAATCAAATAATTTTGGAAAAATTGTTATAACGTGGAAATTCATATATTAATTATATGCATAAATAATACAAAAGGAAATTATTTATTATAATAAATCTTCTTCTATCGCAACAAGCCTATTATATTTTACTACTCGTTCACCCCTAGCTACAGATCCAAACTTTACCTGTTCAGCTCCAATACCAACTGCAAAATCAGCAATAAAATCATCTGTAGTTTCTCCAGATCTATGTGACACCATCACACTCCATCTATCAGATTTTGCAAGCTTAAATGCATCAATTGCTTCACTAATTGTCCCTATTTGATTAATTTTTAACAAAAGTGAATTACAAGATTTTATATCTATAGCTTTCTGAATACGATTTTTATTAGTGACGGTTAAATCATCACCCATAACTTGTACCCCTTTTTCTTGCATAATTTCTCGTAAATTAGAAAAAGCCTCAAAATCTTCTTGGTCAAAAGGGTCTTCAATAGAAATAATCGGATACTTTTCAACTAAATTCTTATAAATATCAATCATTTCGTCAACACTCTTTTTATTTGATATGTCATCCTTAAAACCTAAATCATAAACTCCATCTTTATAAAATTCACTTGCTGCTGAATCAATTGCAAAATCAACCTTACCTTCATAGCCAGCATCTTTTACTGCTTGTATCAATAATTCAAATACATATTCTATACTTTCGATATTATTAGGAGCAAATCCCCCCTCATCCCCAAGAAGTGTCGCAACCCCTCCGAATTTCTTCTTTAAATTTTGTTTTAATTGTGAATACACTTCAGCAGCGATACGATAATTTTCCTGAAAAGAATCTCCACGTGGAGAAATCATACATTCTTGAAAAGCTAAACTATTCCCAGCATGTTTTCCGCCATTAATTACATTAAAAAAAGGTCTTACCATACTATAATCTTGCCCTGAAAGATTCGCAATATATCTATAAAGTTTAATTCCAGAAAGCATTGCTCCAAGACGAGCACTTGCTAGAGAAACAGCAAAAATAGCGTTAGCACCAAGTTTTGATTTGTTTTCTGTCCCATCAAGAACTATCATTTTTTCATCAATTAATTTTTGTTCCATTGGGTTCATTCCTATAATTTCTGGCGAGATTATTTCATGAATATTTTGTATTGCTTTCTGTACACCCATTCCATGAAATCTTTTTTCATCTCCATCACGAAGTTCTACCGCCTCATGTTTTCCTGTACTTGCTCCCGAAGGAACAGAAGACCAAGCTTTCATTCCATTATCTAAGACCATTTCCAATTCTATAGTTGGATTTCCACGTGAGTCTAGTATTTCACGTGCATGTAATTTTTGTATTGCATTCATGAATATAGTATATCATGTAAAAGAAAAATAGACTCTTGCCTATTCTAATCTTTTTATAAATCTACTATAATCTTTTTCCCCGTTATTTAGATCAGATTGAAATAATAGCCTTACGACATTTTATTTTTTTCTATAACTCTATCAATTTTCTCCGATAAATTTTCAATAAATGTATTTTGTCCTTTCTCTGAAAAACTTTTAAACAACAACTCTCTTTCTATAAACTCTATAATTATTTTTTTATTCTTACTAAAAGATAATCCATTGTTTTCTTCTAAGATTTCAAGTATTTTTTTAATCATAAAATTTTCACTTTTTTTATACTTATCATATAATATATCAATTATAAATTCTTCTATTTTATCATCAATACCAA
Organism: Candidatus Campbelliibacteriota bacterium; assembly: GCA_947311725.1. Taxonomy (GTDB): domain Bacteria; phylum Patescibacteriota; class Minisyncoccia; order Phycocordibacterales; family UBA1006; genus UBA1006. The sequence continues at coordinate 13,311 of CAMZLR010000027.1, forward strand.
TTTCTTTATCTTTTTTAAAACTCATTTCAAAAGATTTTAACATCTCTTTAAAAGATAATTTAAAAATAGTCTGCAAATAATCCATTTTTTTCTCATCAAAATCTATAATAGAGATTATTTCTAAAAAAATATCTTCTGCTTGAAGAAGGTGGTGTTTAATTTTTCCACCATTCTGTTCTAGGTTAGAATAAAAACTATCTAATAATTTTTTTGTCTTTATTATATTTTTGTAATTATTATTACGCGTATATGGTTTATCTTTAATAATAAGATTTAATTTTTCGTCAAATTGTTTTAAAAAAAGTTTTTTAAATTCTTCTTCTTCTTCAAGAGACCATTGTTTAATCCACACAGCATCTTTCCAAAATTGTACTTTTTTATCAAAAGAAGCTCCTTTTTTTAATAATTTTTTAGATAATTGAAATCTCACACTAAGGACCAAATGAAAAAGAAAACTTAACATTCTATATAGAATTACAACAGAAAAAATAAAGAAAAGTAAAATAATTATTCTTATTACTAAAAAAGGTACATTAGCAAGTGCTAATAAAAATAATGAGATAGGAATATAAACAATAAGTGATTTCCATTTAATACTATCGATAATGATTTCTCTAAAAGCAATATTTTCTTTTGAATCATCATTATATTGTCCAAATATAAAAATAAACAAAGAAATAAGTATCGTGAGCATTCCAATGATAACATTATGAAGTTGTTTAAAATCTATACAATTAATAATATTTGGTATATGATTAATAATATTTAACATACAAAAAGTATACCATACCAAAAGACATATTAAATGATATAATTGCAACATATGAAATCATACTTAGAGAAGAAAACAAAAATTGTTGCGACCATTGGTCCTGCAACAGAATCAGAAAAACAATTAGAAAAATTATTTAAAGCCGGAGTAAATGTTGTCCGCCTGAACTTTTCTCATAATACACACGATTGGCATCAAAAAATATATGATCGCACAAGAAAAATAACCGAGAAACAAAAACGAAACATTGGAGTCCTCCAAGACCTTTCTGGTCCAAAAATACGAATTGGAGATTTAAAAGAAGAGAAAATTATTCTTAAAAAAGGAAAAAAAATAATACTTACCACGGATACTATTCTTGGTGATGAAAAGCGAGTTTCTGTTAATTACAAAAAACTTCCTCTTGATGTAAAAAAAGGGGCTATTATTAAAATAGAAGATGGGAAAAAATCCATTCGTGTTGATAAAACAACAAAAACAGAAATATATTGCACTGTTCTTGTGGGAGGATTTCTTAGTGCAAGGAAAGGAATTAATGTTCCTGGAGTTGATTTATCAGTATATTCACTTACATCAAAAGATAAAAAAGATGTGCTCTTTGGAATTAAAAATAAAGTTGATTTTATTGCACTTTCTTTTGTGCAAAATAAAAATGATATTCTTCATTTGAAAAAAATATTGGAAAAAAACCACTGCGAAGCAATGGTCATCGCAAAAATAGAAACTTCCGCAGCCATTAAAAATATTGAAGATATTATTAATGTATCCGATGGTGTTATGGTTGCTCGTGGAGATTTAGCCATCGAAATTGGAGCAGAAAAAGTTCCTATGCTACAAAAAGAAATTATTACTCGATGTAATGAATTAGGGAAACCAGTTATTACCTCAACACAGATGCTTGATTCTATGGAAGAATCTCCTGTCCCAACCCGTGCAGAAGTTTCTGATATTGCCAATGCAATCCTTGATGGGACCGATGCTATTATGCTTTCTGGAGAAACCACTATTGGAAAATATCCAATAGAAGCTGTAAAAACTATGACTTCCATTGCGCAACGAACAGAGCCATATCATGAAGATGTTGATCTAGAATATTTTTTTGGAGAAACAAGCCTAGCTGATAGTCTAACTCAATCAGTTGTACAAATCGCAAACAATATCAATGCGAAACTTATCGTGAGTCTTACAGAATCTGGATTTACAGCACGAATGATTTCTCGCTTTAAGCCACATCAATTATTAGTATCCATAACACCTCACAAAGAAACAGCACAAAAATTAAGCTTGAGTTATGGAAACTTTCCTCTCATTCTTACTCTTGAAAAACGAACCAGTAAAAATATGGAAAATATTCTTGATTTAATTAAAAAAGAAAAACTCGCAAAGAAAGGAGAAAAAGTTGTAGTGACCATGGGTTATCCTTTTGGAAAAGTAAAAAGTACCAATAAAATTCTTGTCTTAGATGCAAAATAAAAAACGCAAAGGTGTTTTTTATTTTATTTCAATAGTTTTAATTAATGCAAGTAATGGTTTAACATCTCCAGATCCTGTTATCTTTATTTTCATAAAATGACTATGATCTAATGGAATTATGAAAGTCCTCCATCTTCCAACACCGTTAAATATAGGAAAATTATCTTTTGTATAAGATATAATCTTAGCTGAAGTTGTATATACTGAAGCATCATCACCAACCCCAGTATTTCCAACACTCATCCATTGATCAAGATTCAAGTCATAGTAATAAGTAATATTTCCAAACTTAGCATCTGAATCAGATATTTGTTCTCCTTCAAAATAATCTATTGTCAGAGTATCACTTAAATCTCCTTTATAAAATCGTTTAAGAGTAATTTTTTCATCTGAATTTTCAGATATATCCCATTGATCAGTTTTTAAAAACTGAACTCCCCACTGATGTTTTACTATGATATTTTTATCAACTATTTCTTGATTGGTATTTTCTATACTATGATTTTCATAATAAGAACCTACATTTACATCTTTCACTTCACTTTGGTTTTCTTTTATCTGATTTTGAATAAAAGATAATTCTTTATTTTGTTCATTTTTTAAATATAAAACTCCCAATAAAACAACAAAAATAACGACTAATATAGTAATAATATTTACTCTTTTCATAACACTCATTATTATAACAAAAAAAAAGAAAATACTACTATTTCTTTTTTGCTTTTAAATACACATTCCAATAATTTCGTTTATAATTTTGTTTTCCAAATCGTTGATAGCCACTCTTTCGCAACATACGGATGACAGTAAAATAAGGTTCGTATATCTGTTTAAAATCAGGGCCAGAAAAAACTCGCTCAGTAATACCTAATTCTGGATGAATATAGGTATCATATTCTTTTCCCGAAAAATGTTTTATAAGACACTTCGCATTCTTATCACCTTCTTTTGCCAAGGTTCTCAAATAAATATATCCTGTAGGTTTTAAAACACGATACATCTCTTTTAGATAATTTGCTCTCCCCTTTTCATTGAGAGCATTTGAAGCGGTAATATCTAAAATAAGATCGATAGAATTATCTTCCAAGGGAAATGTTTTCATCATATCACGCTTTTCCAATTTTAATTTTTTGTGTTGAAAAAGTTTCTTTCCTTTTGTGATGGCCTGTTCAGAAAAATCCCAAGCAAAGACTTCTGCACTATATTGTCCAGCCATATAATAAGCATTCCTACCTACACCACAACCAAGATCTAAAACACTAATGTTTCCATACAAATCCATATTATTGTTTTTCTTCATCCATGCCAAAAATCGAAAAAAATCTTTCTGTGGCTTAACAGATTGCGTTATAAGTCTCGAATCTACATATTCACTATCCCAAAATTTTTCATTATCCATAATACAAATAAAGACTACTCAAAAGAAACATAAAATTCTCCCTTAAAAAGGGAAAACTTAATCTCTTAGTTTCTCAATCTGATGAGCAACTTTTTCAAAACCGTGTTCAATATTTCTATTGATGTCACGAAGCGTCTCTAATATATGTTCATATTCTCTTTCATTCATACTTATGATTATATCAAAATTAATTTAAAAAAGAATCTAATTAGATTCTTTTTTTATAAGATTTAAGCACGTGATACATTCACTGCGTTTTCACCCTTATCTCCCATAACGATTTCAAATTCAACAGCATCACCTTCTTTTAGATCGTCAAAGTTAATATCATTAAGCTCGTTCATATGGAAAAATAGATCTTTTTCTCGTCCCTCAATAGAGATAAAACCAAATCCTTTATCCATCACACGTGCGATAGTTCCTTTTTGCATTTCTTTTATATAGAATTAATTAATAATATCAAACAAAACATACATTAAAAAATAAACTAGATTCTATAAAAAACTAAAATACATTCTCTACGAGTCGTTTGATACAATCAGAATATCATAATAAAAATAAAAAAGCAATTAATATTTACTTAAATTAAATATTTCAAAATTATTTTTTAAATAAAAAAGCTATATTTTTCAATAGCTTCTCCCTTTAATCTAGTACCAGAATTATCTAACAATCTAACCTTGCTCCCTGGGTAGGATTCGAACCTACGACCAATCGGTTAACAGCCGAGTGCTCTACCACTGAGCTACCAGGGAATATCTCATATTATCTCTAATACGAAAATATATTATCATAACAGTAGAAAAATGCAAAATTATAATTGCCTATGTAACGCATAATATTAAATTAAAAAATAATTCATTTTACTATTATTTTTTCCACCCAAGAAATTTATCATCCCTATTATCTATATCTGCTTCCGGATTTGGATTCTGTATTGGATCATGTAAATCACGCTTAATTGGTATATAATAACGTTCTCCGTCATTATTAGAATTAGAACTCCTTATGTTTGATAAATTTTCTCTATATTTATATCTTCTATTTTTACTCAATGAATATGTCTTATATATTACAAAAACAACAATAACTAATAATATTAAAAATATTATTACATTTGTTGTATGCTTATTATTGTTAACAACATAATTATTATTTCTATTATATTTTACAACTTCTCCAAACTCATCATCTTCAGATGCACTATTATTATATCTTTTTTGTTCACTCAATTTTTCAAGTCTATTTTGCCTTTCTAATTCAGCTTGTTTAATCTCTTCTTCTGTGTGCACTAGGTCTGAATTTTTATTATCATTTTCTTTCTTAAAAAGATTTCTAAAAAAATCAAAAAAAGAAAATGATCCATCGCCAACAATATTAGATTTATTCTTATCTGTATCTGTATTATTATACCCTTGCCTTAAAGAAGCATCATATTCATTAATCATTCTATTTAATTCATTATTTGCACTACCGTTACCATAACTAACGTCATGTATATTATTATCTATATTGGAAGTTAATGTAACAAAACTCAAAATATTTCCATAATATATATCTGAATTAATTTCTAATACTGTTCTAAAATAATACTTAGTCTCTGGCTTCAACCCAGAAATAGATTTTGAATATGTAAAATTTTTTTTTGTTTCAACTATATCTTCCGTAACCTTATCCAAATTATTTGAATCTACACCATACTGAAACCATATCAAAGGAAATCTATCAATACTCTCTGAATAAAAATCACCATTTAGATAAGCACTGGTATCTGTTATTGACGTAGCTGCAGACGTATAAAACGTAGGTTCAGATTCTGCATAAACAAAATTTGAAATACAAAATAATACGATTATGCTAAACAAAGCAAATATTACTTTTTTCCTCAAAATATTCATATTCATATATTATAACATATTATCTCAATTTATAATCACCTATACTTATCCTTTTAATTTTTACGGAAACAGATGGTATTCCAATATCATCACCAATTTTATTTATTAAAGATCTCATATATGTCCCAGATGAAGCTTTTACTCTTATGGTATATGTAATAACATTCGAGAAATGATTTGATTGGAAATCATTCCAAGAAAAAATAATATCATCCTGTCTAAAATCACCTCTAACTAAGCTAATATCATTAATCACATTTTTAACAAAATCTATTACTGAATATTCCCTACTTCCTAAATATTCTATATCGTATATCTCAACCTCTTTTTTAGGAATAATTATTTCATCTAACCTATTCTCACGAGTCCAAAAAAATAAAGGTTTTCCATTTATAGTTCTTGACGAGAATGGTGGATATTCTTGAATAATTCTACATATATTTCTATTCAAAATATTTTTTAAATCATCAATTTTGATTGAAAAATTATTTTCAACTGAATTTTTTAAAATCCCTAGAATATCATACGTATCAGTTCCGACACCAAATATGAAATCTATTTCATATATTTTATCTAAACCTAAAAATTCATCCTTCTTATATACATCATTGCCTGTAAGTAAAATAACCAATCCTTCTGCCATTGGATCAAGACGTCCTGCATAAGTAACTTTCTCATCTCTAAATTCTGGTCTAGTATCGCGAAAACGCTTAAGAGTTTCTGCTAATGTTTCAGTATATTTTTTATTCCACTGAATAATTGCCATATTATGAGTCTATTTATTTTTTAAAAAAATAAAAGGAAAGATAAATACATTAATATCTTTATAAAAAATATTGACTATATATATATTTTACATATCATGTTTATATATGACGTTCATGTCATTTCTTAAACAAGAGTAATAATAAAGTAAATTGAGTAATCAACAAAAAAAACAAAATAATCGTATACGTATAAATGAAGGGATTAGAGCTCCAGAATTACGTGTTTTAATAGATGGAGGAGAATCTAAGGTAATGAAAAACACAGATGCAATTAAATTAGCTGAAAAAATGGGATTAGATCTTATCGAAATATCATCTAATGCAAAGCCACCTGTTGCTAAAATAACTGACTACGGAAAATATGTTTACGATCAAAAGAAAAAACAGAAAGAAATCAAATCAAAACAACACACAGTAGAAGTAAAAAACATACAAATCAGACTTGGTACAGGAGAGGATGCATTAAGACTTAAGGCCAAGATGGCATCTGAATGGCTTGCTGACGGACAAAGAGTTAAAGCAGAGATCTATTTAAGAGGTCGTTCAAAATATATGGACAAAAAATTCTTAAATGATAGACTTGGCAAAGTATTATCTCTTATCACAGAAGACTATAAAATAGTAGATGATTACAAGAAAAGTCCTAAGGGTATTGCTATTCTAATAGAACCAGATAAGAAAAAGACAAAAGAAAAAGAGGTTAAGGAGGATAAAATTGATTCTTAATTCTCTATAAAGAATTTTTATGAAAACAAACAAATCTTATACAAAAAGAATAAAATTAACAAAAAATAGTAAGGTAAAAGCTCGAGCAAAAGGGCAAAACCATTTTAATGCAAAGGAAAGTGGAAATAAAACAAGATCAAAACGTGGAACACGAGATTTCATAATATCTGCTAAAAAATTATCTCGTTTTTTACCACACAATTAATATAAAATATTATGTCAAGAGTAAAAAGAGGAACAATAAAAAATAAAAGTCGTAAAAATACCCTTGCACAAGTAAAGGGGTATAGATTTGGACGAAGCACAAAAAAAAGAATGGCTACTGAAGCTATTGCTCATGCTGGAACACATGCCTTTGCACACAGAAGAGACAAGAAATCTAACTTCCGAAGGCTTTGGAATATAAAAATTAATGCAGAGGTGAGAAAATATAAACTATCATATAGTAAGTTTATTGATCTATTAAATAAAAAAAATATTAAAATAAACAGAAAAATGTTAGCTGATATGGCTGAAAATAGACCTGAATCATTTGAGAGAATAGTTACTTTTGTAAAATAAAATTTTAAATAAAAAATAAAAAACGCTTATGCGTTTTTTATTATTGTATTTTTTTAATAAAAAATATTCAATATTTAATTAAATAAAAAACCTATAATAAAGCCAGAACCATAAATGCAATTATAGCAAATGTAATTCCAATATATACACTAGTTGATAGAACTTCTTTTAAAACCAAAAATCCTAATAAATTGGATAAAATAATTGATATTGCACCAAATAATGCCATTGTTTTACCTAGTTCAATTGCTGTAAAAACATAAAGTTGACCAAACATAGCAATGATTCTAATAGAAAAATATACTAAAAACCACCCACTAAGGAATGTCACTAGAACAAAACCTTGTTTTGACATATGCATGTCTTGCCAAGAGATCGCTTGTCGTAAACAGTAATTGAGTTCCTATGATAATAACTATTGACCAATTCATATATAATAACTTTTTAAATAAGTTAGTAAAAGTTGTTGTGGTTTTGACATAAAAATTTTATATAACAATATAGCGGAGCGGAATTTTTAACAACGTTATGGATATACGAAGTTTTTCTTTTTCTATAACCTAATTAAATTATATCATAAGTAAAGGGAAAAAGAAAAATTTGGATGAAAGAAAAAGTGCAACCTTTGAAAATTATTAACGTACTTTTTCTTGAACCTAATATACTTTGTTACGTGATGTTTTTTAATCATTATTTCAAATTTTTTATTTTGAATTATATTCTGGACATGCAGTTTTATTATAAATTTGGATTCCGTCAATATCTTTTCTCTCTAATACGTCCCTGTCCATTTCTACAGCATTACCCCAAGCACCACCTTGCCAACCCATAATTCGATATTTACCAAAACTAAAATAGTTGATATTCCAAATATATCCATCACGATTATCTTTTACACATTCTCCACTATGGAATTTACTAAAAAATAAAAAATTTAACACTATTGCTATTCCAATAATGACAATAAGGGAGATGATTATTTTTAGATTCTTCATAATAATTAGATCAATAATGATTAAAAAATTTCTGCTAATGTGCGAATAAATGATATATTCACACTATATTTAAATTCCTTTAAATATATTTATATTATATATGAAAGATATATTGTTACAAACAGAAAATATAAATTAAAGATGGTATTCTTTAACTTTATTTTTTTTTGCCATTTTAACTAACTTCTCTATTAACCTAT
>CAMZLR010000028.1 GCA_947311725.1 Candidatus Campbelliibacteriota bacterium
ATTACGTGATAGTGGTGTTACTAGATTTGTATCTGGTTCAGGTATTTTTTTAAATGGTATAGTAACTGAAAATATAGAAAATTTTAAAAATATCATAAATGAATAACTTTTAATATAAATATATACTGTGGATAACTTACTAATATTTATTGACATATTTTCTTTAATTTGCTATTATATTAATATATTTCCACGTTCAGTGGATTTTTTAAATGGAGTTTTTGCGGAGCACATATCGCAATTTATGACAAAATTTATTTCAAATAATATAAAATTATTTATAAGCATCTTTATAAAGATGAGTTATAAACTATTTATAGTAGTTTATTCAATTTATATTGCTTTTTCATCTCAGGCTTTTGCTTTATTAGAAAATAATAAAGTAGACACTATTGATAATAGTTTAGAACTATATATTAATAATGATATAAGAGTTGATAAAGTAAGAATATTTTTTAATAGGTATGACTTACCATTGTCTGAATATGCTGAATCTTTTGTAGTTTCTGCTGATAGATATGGGATAGATTGGAGGATTGTCGCAGCTATTGGTTTCATTGAATCAACTGGTGGTAAATTTGCATGTAAAAAGGTAGAACATAATGCATTTGGTTGGGGTTCATGTACGATAGGTTTTGATTCTTATGAAGAAGCAATAGATCATATTTCTATGAATCTTGCTGGTAAGTATTCAAAGACTTCTAAATATTATGCAGGTAAAGATATTAGAGGTATTTTAGAAGCATACAATCCACCGTCTATAGTTCCAGATTATGCTGATAATGTAATAAGACAAATGGAAATAATTGACAATCAACAAATTAAAACCTAGTTCATATGAACTAGGTTTTTTAATTTATTAAAATTGATATGTATAACCATATGTATTTTCATATACAGTGTCATCGCCAGCACAAGTTATAAAAAATCTGTCTTCTTCTATTTTTTTTAACTCTTTTAATCTCTTTTTATGTTCTTTACTTTCTTTTATCCAATCTTCTTTAATAAGATTTTTTGTTTCCTTCTTAAATAAAAGATAAAGCTTAAATTTTTCATAAAAAAAAGATTTATCATACGCAGGGTAGGATTTCATTACATATCTATATGCTAGATATTTTTTATTTTTTCCAGAAAAATATCTAGTTGCTTTTTTTACATCTTCTATTATTTTTAAAGATGTTTTTAGTGATATTACTTTTAATTTTCCCATTATATTATTTTTTTAATTTTTCTTAATTATATCTATTACATAATTACAGTCAAGTTATTTATATGTTATAATTTCATTTTATGAAGAATATTATACTTGATAAAAAATATTATATAGAGGATGGAATTATTATGTTACATAAACCAGTTGGTATTTCTTCTTTTGGTTTAGTGTCTCTTGTAAAAAAGATTACAGGAATAAAAAAGATTGGTCATTCTGGTACACTTGATCCACTTGCAAGTGGTCTTATGATATTAGGTATCGGAGATGGTACAAAGAAAATCAAAAATTATATAGGGTTAGATAAATCATACATTGCTGAAATAATAATAGGTAGATCAACTACAACAGGTGATATAGAGGGTGATATAGTAGACGAAAAAGATATATGTATATCAGATATGGATAAATCAACATTTAGTAATGCTTTTAATTCATTCCTTGGAAAAAAATATTATGACGCCCCATTATATTCAGCTGTAAAAGTTCTTGGAAAACCATTATATAAATACGCACGGAATGGAGAGGTTCCACCTTTTATTCCAAAAAAAGAGATGTATTTGAAGAATTTTGAGATTCTTGATTTATATAAATATAACAAAATATTTATTTTAAAGGTTTATGTTGGTGTTGGTTCTGGTACCTATATACGTACGTTAGCTGAAGAATTTGGAAAAAAAATTAATTATCCAGCAAGTATAAAATCACTTTACCGTGTTTCTATAGATAATTTTCAAGATAAAGATTCTTTGCGTATTAAATAATTAATGTGAAAAAAATAAAAATATGATATAATAATAAGTATATTCGTTAATTATAATAAGAATATGCAAATTTTTTTTAAGACAAGAAGAGTAGAACTTTATATAGATGAAAAAAATTTTATAGCAAGAAGGATAGAAAATCTTGAAAAATTTTTTTCACCTGATGCTCATGCTTATATAGATGTTGAACAAACACGTGTAAGTAATAGTGGAGATGATTTATTTTATGTATCTATAACTATAGAAGATGGTAAATATAATTATTTTGCTGATGAGTACGGAAGCGATATTCGCAAAGCATTTGATAGTTCATATGGTGATATATATAGAATGATTAGAAATGATAGAAGTAAGTCAAGGAAATTATTAAGATCGACCGGCCGTACAATAAAAAGAATTTTAATAAGACGAAATTAAATTAATATGATTAAAAAAATTGGAATTATTGTTGTTTTAGTTATTATTGTTTTTGTGGTTTTGAAGAAAGATAATATATTTAAAACTAAGAAAATACAACAAGATATAAATAAAGTACAAGAAATAAATAATATGAAAGCTATATTAAAAACAAATTATGGAGATATTGAAATTGAATTTAGAAAAGAAGGTACTCCAAAAACAATAGAGAATTTTATAAAACTTGCAAAGGAAGGTTTCTATGATGGAACAAAATTTCATCGTGTAATAAAGGGATTTATGATTCAAGGTGGTGATCCATTATCAAAAGATGATACGGTGAAAGACCGTTGGGGAACTGGAGGTCATGGATATCAATTTGATGATGAAATTGATACAGATAACCATAATAATAAGGGGACAATAGCAATGGCAAACGCTGGACCAAATACGAACGGATCTCAATTTTTCATTAATGTCGCTGATAATAATTTTCTTGATACTAAACATACTGTTTTTGGGGAGGTTATTAATGGTATGGATGTTGTAGAAACAATTGAGAATGCTGAAACTTTTTCTGATGATAAACCAGTTGAGTCGGTAATAATAAAGTCTATTAGTATTGTTGAATAGTTATTTATTTAAATTTTTATATACACATTTAACAAAATAAAAAACGTTAAACGTTTTTTATTTTGTTAAATAGTTAATTTATTCATCTACCTTTACTATATAATATGACATTACATGACCTTCTTCACCTTGCATGTCTATCTTTTTATTTTCTTTAAGTTTATATCCATGTTCTATTAATGCTGGTTCTATTAATCTAGCTGCTCTTCCTGTACACCCAAGTTCTGTACGTGCAAAATTTTTCTCTACCTTAAATGTTTGGCTTATAGCAAGAGATAATGGATCATATTCATCTGTATATTGTACTTCACCAACATGTATTAATCTTCTTACATCAAGCTTGAAATCTTTTACTTGTTGTTCAATTTTATTTTTATGATGATCAAATACATGTGTTGGTAGTTTATCTTCGCGTAATCTTGTTTCATATTCTTTATTATATATCTCCAATATTTCGTTAAGCTTTTCCGACCATTTAATTATGTCTCCAATTGACGAAAATATAACAAGTGATGCGTCTCCTATTGTCTTTATAAAATTTGCATAATTATTTAATTCGATTTCACCAAGAGCTTCAATTACTGCAGTATGAAACCATTGATTTCTAATATCAGCATGAGCATTTCCGTATTTGACATTAAAATCTGTATTTTTTGATATGTCTGATAGTACTATGTAATATAAACCTTCTCTGAATAATGTTTTTTTCTGCATCTCTAATATTCTTTTTACCATCTCAATACCAGGGGCTCTAGCATAATCTGGAATACTACCTAATGATCCACGTGTAATTTTTAATTTATCTTCTATATCATCAATCTGATCATGATCGATATATACATCTTGTTTTCCTTTATTTTCCATAACATTAACATTATATCACGATTTCTTTATTTTTTTATATATCTATATCCAAGACTAATTAGTGAAGCAATTATAATACTTATAGAAAATGGATGGAATCCAATCCAAAATATATGTATTAATATAAAAAGCAATATAATTCTTGATATATTGAAAATATTTTCTTTCATTATTGTAAATTCTAAATAATCAGTTCTCTTCGCAAGTTCATATATATGTGATTCCCATGGTATTCTTAAAATTTTTTGAGATATATTTTGAAATGAGTCTATTGATAAAATACTAACAAAATTATTGGATAATAGACGTAGGCTCCATGAAAAACTATATAGATATGTTCCTATTTTTAACATCTTAACTTTATTTATGTGATCAGATATTTTTCCTATGATATAATATATAACAATCGATAGTATCGTAGACAGTGATATTATTAATCCTGTCTTTTCTATGTTTCCTATAATAATTATGATAAATATTGGCCAGATTGTTGCATTTATTATTCTTTCTATTCCGTATGAAGAAAAGCTTATTAGATTTCCAATATTTTTTCTTTTAAATATATGTCTTAACATTTTTCTTGTTGATAAATTTAATTTATCAAAAGAATCTTTTGTAAAAAATAATGGAATAGAGCTAATTGTTATTAATGAAGAACTTATTATAAAAAGTAATGTAAAATCTAATTTTGCAATTATTCCGCCAATATAAGGTGATATTATTTTTGCAAATATAGCTAATATTCCAATCAATGCTAGCTCACTACTGCGTTTATTATTATGTGAATTTTTTGTAAATATAAGATGGTAACTTACATTATATAGGATACCAGCAATTGCAGACACTATTGGTATCATGAAAATAATATTTCATATTGCTTTATAAAAATAAATCCTACATATACAAGGATTGTAAATGGTCTTGATAATAATATAGTATGTTTTTCTCCTATTCTAGCTATTATTTTTCCACATATATACGAAAGAAGTACAAAGCTTGTTGATTTTATTAAGTAAAATATCAATATTATATCCAATTTGGTATAAATATATTGGTATAAAAATACTTATTAATGATATTCCTAATATTCTTATAAATATAGAAATATAAAAGTTATTTAGTTCAGTATCTTTTTTATAAACTTTTAAGAAATCTAACATATTATTTTTTATTCTCTAAATACTGTTTATATGTAATTTCCTTCTTACCGGCAGGAATTATCTTTTTGATTATAAATCTTTCATTCTCAAATACTGCATTGACGATTTTTAAGCGAATATCACCATCAAAAATAAATGATCCAGGCCAACCATGGAATGCGCGGTAGCGATTCCATTTTTCTAAATTATTTTTTATGTCTGTCAAATTTGCATCTTCCTTTGTTAATTTTCCACAATAGCTTACTTGTGCTTCATCCTGTTCTTGTTCAAGAATTTCCCCATTGAAATATGGTTCTATTGTTCCAGCGAGTAATTTTCCACCGTCATGAGCGAGGATATTAAATAACTCTGGTTTGGTTATTGTGTTATTTAAAGAAATTATTGTCTGTTTAAGTATTGGCCCAGCATCCATTTTATAGATCATTTTTATAATAGTGGAACCTGTTTCTTTATCACCATTAAGTAGTGCACTTTCGATTGGCGAAGCTCCTCTGTATTTTGGAAGAAGGGAAGTGTGTACATTTAAAATTCCATATTTTGGAATATCGAGTATTGATTTAGGGATGATGTATCCATATGACGCTACTATATAAAGTTCTTCTGGTCGTCCTCTTAATTTTTCAATAACTTCTTTTGGGTGATTGACTTGCCAAACTTCAATATTATTTTTTTCTCCCCATTCTTTTACTGGTGGAGAGGTGACGACATGTTTTCTACCAATAGGCTTATTTTGTGCAGTAATAATGAGTGATGGAAGATAGTCTTCTTTTTTTAGTTCATTTAAAATAATTGTAGAAAATTCTGGTGTTCCAAAAAATACAAATTTTATTTTTTTTTTGTTCATGTATTTAGTATATTGAAAAATAGAAAAACAAAAAGTATTGTTTTTGCTAGTACTTTTTGTTTAATTATTTATTTCATTAATTTCTTTCTCTGTCATATCACGAAGATTACGTGCTTTATCTAAAAAAAGTATCCCATCAAAATGGTCTGTTTCGTGTTGGAATATATGAGCAAGGAGATCTGTTCCTTTTGTAGTAAATTTTTTTCCATTCTCGTCATAAGCTTCAATTTCTATTTCTTCATTTCTATCAACTTGACCAACCTTCCAACGGCATGATAGACAACCTTCATCTTTCCAAGATGATTTCTTTGATCTTGAAATTATTTTTGGATTTATGTATACAATGTGTTCTTTTTCTGGGTTCTCAAATATAAAAGGAGCAATTATGAAGATTTGCTTTTCTACTCCAATTTGTGGTGCAGCAAGAGCAACACCATCTTTCTGTGTTGATAGTGAGTCGTGCATATTTTGAATAAGTTCTTGGACTTCTTGAGTGTTAATTTTTTCAGGTGAGATCTCTACTGCTTTATTCCTGAGTGCAGGATGTCCATCTTGTACAATTTCTTTTATCATGTTTTCATTATATTATAAATATAATGAAAGACAAAAAAATTATAATTTCTTATATATTTCTCTAATCCTATTTTTTAATTCATTTATATTAATTTGCTCATTAATATCATCTTTTAAAGACCTTAATATTATTTTATTTTCTTTTATTATTTTTTCATCAATTATTATAAAATATCTATAACCATTTTTTTTAATAAACTTTATTTGTTTATCAAATTTTTGTATATGGTTTATTATTATCACTTTTTTTATATTATTTAATTCTTTTATTATTTTTTTTATATAAATATCTAAATTTGTTGAGTTAGTAAGTTTCAAAATAGGAATAATGTTAGATTTCTCATCTATATTTATATCTGTTATATCTATGATACGATCTACTCCAAGACCAAGACCAACAGAAGGTACAGATTTATTATGACCGAGTGTTTCTGCTAATCCGTCATAACGCCCACCACCACCTAGAGCATCTGATTTATTTCCATCAGAATTAATAGTAATGTATTCAAATACTGTGTGTTCGTAATAGTCTAGACCTCTTACTAGTGAAGGTATTACTTCATATTTTATGTTATTTTCTTCCAATATTTTTTTTACTATATTGAAGTGTTTAATAGAATCATCACCAAGATAATTAAGTATTGACGGTGCATTTTCATTTACAGATTTAGTATTTTTATCTTTTGAATCTAATATTCGTAGTGGATTTGTTTCTACTCTGCTCTTATCAGATTCCCCTATAGAGTCTATATTTTTCATATAGAAGTTTCTTAAAATATCAACATATTTTTTCCGTTCTTCATTGTTTCCAAGTGTATTAATTTCAACTATTATTTCTTTATCTGTACTTTTAAGAATTTCATAACCTGTCTTTATGATAATGGCATCATATCTTGCTTCTTTTGAACCCATTACTTCAAGTCCGAATTGATAGAATTGCCTATATCTTCCTTTTTGAGGTCTTTCATGTCTAAAAAAAGGACCTGAATAATATAACATTTGTGCTCCTTGAAGTGATCCCATACCGTGTTCAATATATGCACGCATTATGGCAGCTGTTCCTTCTGGTCTAAGTGTTAATTTATCTCCTCCTGTTGTTGTAAGGTTATACATTTCCTTGTCGACAATATCAGTACCTTCTCCTACTCCTTTTTGAAAAATCTCTGTATGCTCCATTATTGGAGTTTCTATTCCTGAAAAACCATATCTTTCAGATATTTCTTCAGCTATTTTGTAGAAGTTTTTTCTTTTTTTAAATTCTTCACCAAAAAAATCACGCATTCCACGCGGTGCTTGTAAGATATCTTT
Source organism: Candidatus Campbelliibacteriota bacterium (assembly GCA_947311725.1). Lineage (GTDB taxonomy): Bacteria > Patescibacteriota > Minisyncoccia > Phycocordibacterales > UBA1006 > UBA1006. The sequence continues at coordinate 7,753 of CAMZLR010000028.1, forward strand.
TGTAGATTTTTTATTCATATTTAAAGTTTATATTTATATATAAAAAAATCAATTTCACTAAAAAGTAAAATTGATTTTTATTATTTTTTATCTCCAGGTGGTATCACCAGGAGCTGGACCACCACACATAACACCATTAACTTTTTTGATTTTTGATATTGGTACATAATTATTAACATAATATATGTAACCAACAAAAATACTCATTATAGTTGCCGATATACTGGCAGCTATTAAAGTAGTTTTGTTTTTCTTCCACCAGTTTTTTTCTCTATAGTTGCAGTTTACATTTACTACTTTCTCTTTCTCTAGATGGTCTGTAGCATTTAACATTTTGTCTTGATCTAAATTAAGACATTTTTCATAATTATTTTGCATATACTCACTTGAATATTGAGCAAAAATATTGTTAAATAAAAAAACACTAACTAAAACAAAAAATAATTTTTTCATAATCATAATATTAAATTATTAAATTTAAATAGAAATAAATTCTATACGCCATCTTGTTAATCACATATTAGTGAAAGCTAAATTCATTTCCATTATAACAAGAGAGAGAGAGAGTTGTCAAGTGTTATATGTTGATAACTAATATATTTATAAAAAATAAAAAACTACTATTAGTTTTTTATTTTTCTATATTTACCTCTATATCATTTTGACTAGCTTGTCCTGGATTTACATTAACATTATTGAATGGAAATAATCTTAGAAATGTTTTTCCTATAATTAGGTTTTTATCTAATAGACCCCAAGACCTAGAATCTGAACTATTATTTCTATTATCTCCCATAACAAAATATTCGTTATTATTTAAATTCCAAGTTCCATAACTCGAGAATGGTCCGTTAGTATAATTTTCATTTAAATTAATTATATTTCCATTTTTCTTTGTTATTTTTATTTTATTTCCACTTATAGAAACTGTTTCACCAGGTAAACCTATTATTCTCTTAATAAGGAAACGTTTATGATTTGAAGGTAATCTGAATACTATAACTTCACCTCTTTTAGGTTCAGAATATTTGAATGTTAATTCATCTACAATTAAGTAGTCTCCGTTTTTAAAGGTTGGCATCATGGATTGTCCATTAACTATAAATGGTTGTGCTATGAATATCCTTAGTGGAATAACAATGACTAGTACAAGTACTGTAAAACGTAATAATTCTAGAAAATCTTGTAGCAGACTTTTCTTCTCTTTTAATTCTTTCTTTTTAAACATGATACAATAATAGCACATGAATATTTTCGTACAAAGATTTTTTAAGAATAAATATTTAATGTTTATAATTACATTATTTATTGTAATAGTTGTGTTTTTTACATTCAGAAATATTTTTTTTACTAGAAGCTTTAGTGAAACATCATCTATGGTTATAAATGGGAAGGTAATCAATGTATTTATCGCTGACGATGAAGTTAGTCGTAGAAAGGGATTGTCTATATTAGATAGAATTAAGGATAATGAAGCTATGTTATTTATCTTTGATGACATTGATTATCATAATTTTTGGATGAAAGACATGAAATTTTCGATTGATATTATATGGTTAGATGATAATAAAAAAGTTATATATGAAAAAAAGTATGCTAGACCAAGTGATTATCCTAGTATATATGAACCTGATGTTAAATCGTTATATGTTCTTGAGTTTAGATATAATTTTATTGATGAAAATAATATAAAAATTGGAGATAGTTTATACTTTGACTTTAATAAAAAATACAAATAATTAATTATTTGTATTTTTTATTATGTTTATATCTATAAGCCGGATTCTGTTATTGGAATAAATCCCAATAGATGATAATTTATCTTGATTATATGTCGCCATATAATTCTTTGCGGCACTCAACTTCCCATAAGTGAGAAGAGCACGACCTTGCATTCAGGTAAGGGTTTAGCCGTTTCACTATCCATGTCTCCATGAAAATTAATCTTATAAAGATTCCATCATCTTTCGAATTAGGCGTCACTGTTCGCACCTCGTGTATTACTACAGACAGGCGTTACCTGCTACCATGCTCCACATCAATATGATGTGGGAATGTCCGGACTTTCCACACCGTAGCGTAATCATCCGATATAAACATAATTGTTATTATACTTATTTTCTTTTTTTTTAAAAGTAAAATATGTTTCTATGTTATAATTTTTCTATGAAATACGATAATAAAAAACAGAAGAAGGTATTACTTATAATACGTGATGGTTGGGGTTATTCAAAAGATACAAAATATAATATGATAGTTCAAGCTGATACTAAATATACAGATTATCTTGAAAGTACTTACCCAACTACATTATTATCTGCTAGTGGTATAGATGTTGGATTACCAGAAGGATATTTTGGTAACTCTGAGGTTGGTCATATGACGATAGGTGCTGGACATATTTTAAAGCAATCTCTTTTAAGGATAAATAATTCTATTAAGGATGGAAGTTTTTTTAAAAATAATGAGTTTTTAAATGCAATTAATTTAGTAAAAAAAAATAGTTCAAAATTACACCTTATTGGTTTACTCCAAAAAGAAGGTGTACATGCACATCTTGATCATTTAGTAGCTCTTTTGAAACTTGCCAGACAACAAGGATTAAACAATGATGATGTTTTCATTCATGTTATTACAGATGGGCGTGATTCTGGAGAACAAAATGCAATTAATTATATTGATGAATTAGAAAGTCATATAAAAAAAATAGGGGTTGGTAAAATAGTTACACTTTCTGGGCGTTATTACGCTATGGATAGAGATAATCATTGGGATAGAATAAAGAAATTTTATGATGTAATTTGTAATTATAAAAAAAATAATTCTATTAGAAAAGATATATTTATAGATTCAAAAAAATATTTATTATCTAAATATGAAGACATTGGATTTTCAGATGAATTTTTGGAGCCAGTTATGATAGATGGATATATTGGGATAAATAGATATGATTCAATTATAGATTTTAGCTTTAGAAAAGATCGCGAAAGACAAATAGCAGAAGTATTTTGTAATGATACTTTTTCTGAATTTGATGTTTATCATGAAGATATTTATTTTGTTGCTATGACGGAATATTATCCAAATAATTTAAAACATATAGCTTTTCCAGATATAAAGATTGATGGTGTTTTGGGAATGATATTAGAAGATAGTGGTATGAAACAATTGCGTATATCTGAGACAGAAAAATATGCTCACGTTACTTTTTTCTTTGATGGTGGTAATGAATATAATTTTAATGGAGAAAAAAAAATAATAATTCCTTCTCCAGATGTTTCGACTTTTGATATAGCACCTGAGATGGCATCAAAGAAGATTACAGATAGACTTATCAATGAAATAAAGTTAAATAATTTTGATTTTATACTTTGTAATTTTCCAAATGCAGATATGGTTGGACATACTGGAAAATACGATGCAATTAAGATTGCTGTTTCAGCAGTTGATAAGTCATTAGAGGAAATAATCCCAGTAGCACTAAAAAATGATTATATTGTAATTTTAACAGGGGATCATGGAAACGCAGAATATAAATATGGTAATTACTTAACAAGTCATACTGCTAATAAGGTTCAATTTACTATTGTGTCTAATGATACTTTCTATAAAGATATAAAATTAAAAGATGGTTTAGGTTTAAAAAATATATTACCCACTATTTTAAAGATTTTAAAGATTAAGAATATGAATAATTTAGAAGAATCTATATTTTAACTTAGGTTTTGTTTATTTTAATAAATATAATATAATATAAGATGTATAATTTTATCTATGAATTTTAAGAAGAAGATAATTAAAAAAAGATTACACAGGGTAATATGGAGATCTTTTACTATTTTATTAGGTATATTTTTTATATTATTCTTTTTTGGTGCATATGTATTCTATACAAATGATACAGATTACTCACAAAGGAACTTCGATAATGAGACAGATGACTTATATATAAAAAGATAAATATAATATGTTTTATAAAAATAAAAAATTGAATATTATTTTAATACTTTTGTTTATATTGGTTTCAATTATAGGTTTATTATATTCTTCTAATGTTTATGCAAACAATAATGATTTAAACTTTGTAGAAGAAATTTCTCTAAAAACTTTTTGTACTTTTTCGTATTGTGAAGAAGAGGTAGATTCAAATACAAAAAATGATTTAAGTATAGTAGAAAGGGTTTCTTTAAAAACTTTTTGTACTTTTTCAGATTGTGATAATTTAGGTAAAAAAAAGATAGAGATAATTAATTCAATATCTGGACCAAGGGGAGATATTGGACCACAAGGACTAAAAGGAGATAAAGGAGATATTGGACCACAAGGACTAAAAGGAGATAAAGGAGATATTGGACCACAAGGACTAAAAGGAGATAAAGGAGATATTGGTCCAAAGGGAGATATTGGACCACGTGGCCGTGGCGGTATGGGTTCTGCTGGTAGTGACGGTAAAGATGCAACAGGTTCTGATGCATTAGCTGTAGATGGTGTAACAGCTATATATAATACTGACGATAAGATTGAATGTGTTATAGATGGTAATGTTCTTCAGTGGGATGGAACGAACAATTATTGGATATGTGCTGCAGCAACTGTTAACACTGACGATCAAAACATACAAGGTTCTTCTTTCTCATCAAATAATTTAACTATTGGAATTGAAAACGGATCAAGCCAGGTTATATCTCTAGCTGGAATATCTCCTGCGTGGACAAACATTACAGGTATACCTGCAGATATTGCAGATGGAGATGATGATACAAATTACACAAATGGTAATGGAATCAACCTAGTAGGAACTCAATTCTCTATTAACTCTCCAACCTGTTCTGGAACAGATAAACTCCAATGGAATGGTACAGCCTTTGTTTGTTCAGCTGATATAGATACCAATACAACTTACACCGCCGGAACAGGACTTTCTTTATCAGGAACAGTCTTTAGTTTAAATTCAGGAATAGATAATCTAACTGATGTTGATACTACAACTAATGCTCCAAGCAATGGAGATTTACTAAGCTGGGATGGAACCAACTGGGTAACTACTTCTTCAACAAATTATACTAATAATATTTATATGGCTGATGGAACATTAGCTGGGGCAAGAAATGTAGCTTTAGATGGGAATAACCTAGTATTTAGTGGAAGTGGAAATGTGGGGATAGGGACGACGAGCCCTGGTGGTAAATTTGATGTTGTGGGTGGTGATATAGGTACTAATTTGGGAGGAGGATATACGAAGCCAGCATTTATTCAGGATGGAAGTATTATTGCTTATGCACAAAATTTAAATTCCTCAAGGGGGTCATTCGTTGGGGCTGTGGTTGAAAATGTAAGTGGAGCCTTTGGCGGCCATTTTGTTACCTATGATGATTCAACTTACCCAGACTGGCTTATTGGTATATCAAAAAATGTTAGTGGAGCTGAAGGTGGAGCTTTACATTATTTTGCAGACAGTTTAGCTGCTACAGTTAGGCTGACTATTGAAAAAAGTGGTAACGTTGGTGTGGGGATAACTAATCCAACAGATAAATTACATATCGCTGGAGATATGCGTTTGACTGGTGCTTTTAAGGACTCTAATAATGAAGTGGGAACAGCTGGGCAAATTCTAAGCACAACAAATATTGGAACGGATTGGATTGATGCTAACACTGTTGGAACTGATAATCAGGATTTAACATTAATTGGTAATACCCTAGCTTTAACCAATGATCCAACGACAGTTGATTTAGCCTCTTATATAGACAATACTGATGAACAAACCTTATCATTTGATACCAATACCAGTCAATTAACAATTACTAGTGGTAATGTAGTTGACTTATCTTCTCTTAAAGATACAGGAACAACTGGTTCAGTATTTTTTGCTGGGGTAAGCGGGGAGCCTACAGAGGATAACAATAACTTCTTCTGGGATAATACCAATAAAAGATTGGGTTTGGGAACATTAACACCAGATGAGCAACTACATATTGCTAACAATATGAGACTGGATAGTGCTTTTGAAGATAAAGATGGAGACAGTGGAACTACAGGGCAAGTGCTTTCTTCCACAACTACCGGAACAGACTGGATAACAAACACTTCTAATCCAATACCATTTATTTCATCTATTACCCCAACAAATGTAACACCAAATTCTACAACCACCTCTACTATAATAGGACATAATTTTATTCCAACCTCAGCCGTAGCTATCTCCGGAGGAAATACAGTCAATTCAGTAAATATATTATCACCGACAGAAATGGAAATTAATGTCACAGCAACTGGAACTGTAGGAGATTATGACATTGTTATCTCTAATAATGGGGTGCTTAACACTGAATGGACAAATAATGGGGTAGGACTATTTAAAGTTAATGCTAGCGATGGAACTACTCAAGCCAGAGCTGGAGAAAGTTGTAAGAAAATTTTAGATGATGGGTTCTCTATGGGCGACGGAACATACTGGATAAATCCTGATGGAGGAGATACTTCCAATGCTTTTCAGGTGTATTGTGATATGACCACAGACGGTGGCGGTTGGACGAGGCTTGAATATGCAGCTGATTTGCCACATCAAAATCAATTTGGTGGCGATCCAGACACTTCTCGTTGGTTAGACAATGACTTTACTTTTGTCTTAACCGACCAACAAATAAATGATATCAGATCAGTATCCACGGAAGGAAAACAAACTTATGTTGGTTCTTGTGATGGGGTAATTCACTATGATTACAATAACGGTAACTATGCTTATGCATTTGGATTTAGATATCATACTGGGCATGAAACAGCCTATGAACAACAAACCTACCCAAGTACTAATATCAATGTGACAGCTGATGGTTGTAGTGTAAATAATAACACTGCTACAGATACTATTTTTGAAATTAATGATGTTCGACTGCCAGTATTAAATGTTCATTCTCGAGACAATGGAGCTAATGAAGAATTTGGTTCACTATTAACAAATAATCCAGCTTGGTTAAGATAAAAAATAATATGAAAAATAGAAATGTAAAAAAATATTATACAGTAATGATTCTTTTGGTTAGTTTTCTTCTTATAAATATAGATTTTACCTATGCACAAACTTTTGTTCAAGAAGGTTTGACTTTTATGAAAGGACAACATAGACCTGAAAAAAGAGTATATAAAAAGAAAGTTATTCCTAAAAATTTAAAGGTATTAGAGATATATAAGCAACCTGTACACGGAAGAAGGTTGCGAGAGGATGAGATTGAATTAAATAGTTTTGATGAAATTTCTGCGAGTGAAAAAAAATCTTTTGATGGAAAAGAATCATCATTGGAATTATTGCAAAAACAAAAACCTAAGGGTTTTATAGGCTTACTCGTTGATGTTGTTTCTGATCTATTTAAGAGAATAGATATTCTCTTTGAGAGAGTTTTGTTTATAGAGGATAAACTTGAAATTGAACATAAAGAAGATTTGACAAATATAAATAATGGCGCAAACTCTGCTTCAGACGAAGCAACTCAAGACGAAGCAACTCAAGACGAAGCAACTCAAGACGAAGCAACTCAAGACGAAGCAACTCAA
>CAMZLR010000029.1 GCA_947311725.1 Candidatus Campbelliibacteriota bacterium
TAAAACCTATTGCTCTTGTTAAAAGACCAAAACCAATTTTTTCAAAAAAACCCCATAAACCAGGTTCGCTATTATATTCATCACGTCTCCATGGAACAAAAAGTGTTCTAATTAAACCCCAAATAGAGAAATAATACTTTATAAAACGAATTAAATTATACCATGATCGAATTCCTTTTTTCATATAAAAAATTATACCATTTTTATATGAAAAAAGACTTTTTTATATAAAAATGTATAATAATATTATTAGTAATGTTAATCAAAAAAAATATTATGGGACAAGAAAAAATAAAGATGACTCCAGAAGAAGAAAAACAACATGATGAAATTGTAAAAGAGACACTAGAATCAGCAATAAAAGAAGTGGAGAGTGAGTAAAAACCATAATTATCATGGTTTTTATTTATTTAATAAATAAAATATCATATAATACTGAATATTTCCTTTTTATAAAAAACCGGTATAATTATAATAAATTAATAAAAACTTAATATAAAAATTATGAATAACATAGAAACAGAAGGACATGAAAGTGTATTCAAAAGAATACTAAAAGAAACAATAGAGGAAATTGAAAAAGCAAATGGTGATGACGACAAAAATAAAGACGATAAATAAAAAAGCCATATTATATGGCTTTTATAATTATGACATATCTAATATTACTTCATCATTTTGCTCAGGAGCAACTGCATTTACACCAAGATAATCTCTAATGCGTTGAACTAAAAACAAAGATGATTTTGTCTCACCCATCGTAACAAAAACTTTTTTCAATCTATTATTAGAAGAATGCGAAATAAACTCAATAAGGTGATCTGAATCTTTATGTGCTGAATATCCAGAAATAGTCCTAATTTTTGCTTTTATGTCTATTTCTTTACCAAGAATTTTAATATGTTTTGCTCCGTCTTGAATAATACGACCAAGTGTACCAACAGACTGATAACCAACAAACAAAAGCATATTTTTTCTATCACTGAGATATTGTTTTTCATGATGAATAATACGTCCAGCATGACTCATTCCTGCAGAAGAAATAATTATCTTAGGATTTGGCTGTCTCATTATTGATTTTGAATCATCAATAGAATATGTTTCTACTAAACCTGGAAAATCAAAAACATCGGAGTCTGATTTTAACATCTGTTTAACCTTATTGTTCATCAAATCTACATTATTTTTAAATATATTAGTTATATTTATTCCAAGTGGAGAATCTAAATATACTGGTATTTTAGGAATATCTCCTGATTCTATTAAATCATTTAATATGAATAAAATATTTTGTGTACGTTCTAGTGCAAAAGAAGGAATCATCAAAACACCTTTTGATGCAATAGTCTCTAATATAGCTAACTTCAATTTACCAACACGCTCTTCTCTTTCTTCATGATTACGATCACCGTAGACAGATTCAATTAACATATAATCTATATCATCAACAACTTCAGTATCTTTTAATAATGGATCTGGGGAATTACCTAAATCTCCAGTAAAAAGCATTTTTTTATTCCAATACTTTAATTTAACCATAGCAGAACCTAAAATATGACCTGCAACATGTAATGAAAATGAAAATCCAGAATCTAATTCTATATTTCCATGAAATGGTATTTTTTTCCATAGACTTAATGCTCTTTTTATATCTGATTCATCATAAATTGTATCTAAACCATTGTATTTTGCATCATGAGACATAATCTTTAAACTATCAGCAAACATTACAACTGCAAGTTCTGCTGTTGCCTTTGTAGAATATATTTTCCCAGAAAAACCATCTTTAACCAGTTTTGGTATTCTACCAAGATGATCAGCATGTGCATGTGTTAAAATTAAAACATCTATAGAAGAAGGATCATAAATAAAATCTTCACAATTTTTTATATCTGCATCTTCTCCTCCTTGATACATTCCACAATCAATCATTATTCTAGTAACTTTTTCTTCTGGTGAATTAGGGATATTCTCTATAATAAAATTAGCTCCAGTTACCCAACCGACACCACCATAAAAAGTTAACTTCATTTTTTTTTCATCAATCATATAATATATGATACCATAATCATAACTATTTAATATTTTTTACTATATTTAAACAAATTGATACACAAAAAAACACCTAAGCGCAGTAGATGTTTTTTTGTGTAGTAATTGATGTAAAGAACATTGACTAAAAGCCAAGTGGGATTCAGAAAATATAAACCAAAATCTATACCTATCAAGATTCCCTGTGTTCAATATGTTTCAAAGTCTTATTATCAATGACTACATTAGTAGTATACCAAATACTTAAAATACAAAATATTGACTATAGTTAATTATTATCTTCAACTTAAATCTTATCTTTTCTCTTTACTAACTCAGAAAAGGTAATTTTTTCATAATCTAATAAATCAATACCATCTTCTCTATAAATAAAAAAATTATTTACGCTCCTTTTATCTTCCACTCTTAATCCTATTTCTAATATGGCTTTATCAATTTTTTCTATCGAATCTGACTCAATTTCTAATAAAGGTTCAATATATGGCCAAAAATCAATATCATATTCTACACCATTTTTTGTGTATCTTATACGTCTTTTTCTTGATGGTATTTTATAACAAAACCAATAGCTAAATGATAATCTATAGCCTTTTGAAAATCTGATATTTCAAACTCTATTTCTTCCATACCAGAATGTTCAATTATATTATTTGAATCACTTTCTGATTTTACGCCAAGTCTTTTTTTAAATGCAAGTTTTACAATATCTCCCTCTTTTCTTAAACGTATCCATGCACTATCATTGTTTAATCTAAAATCTGGATAATCAAACGTAACTGACTCAAATACCATGTCAAATTGTTTTTTTGCTCCTATTCTAATAATACGATCTTCTATATCTTTAGGATCTATCTTATCAAAAAGAAATTCAATTTCTCTATTCTTTTTCATAATTTTAATATTTTATATAATTGATCGATTAATTGTAATACGACAGGTGGGGCTACTAAACTATATATATTATTACCATCATCATCATATGCTTTAAATAATCTAGTATTAATATTGATGGAACCATCAATATCTTTGGTATAAAAATATTCCCTAGTTAACTCATATTCATCAGAATAATTTAAAGCATCTGCTTCTAATAAAGAAGATCTCAAATGAATTCTTGGAATACCGTGTAATAAATGAACCTTCTCTATTAAACTACCATCATTATCTAGTCTATCTCTTATTGATTCAAGACCAGCAACATCACCTTCCTTTGCAACCATCCTCTCTTTATCGCAATTAGAATTATCACACATTAAATAAAACTTATCTTGTTCATTATCGAAACCAATAAACTCAGTTGGCAATAGTTTAATATTACGTGGATTCTTACATATTGGACAAATAACTCTGTATTTCATTCTCTCATCTATTATAGATTCTGGCGTATCTATAGTTATAAAAAAATCTGGATCATCTCTTAAATCAATTAAATCCTTAAAAAAAAGAGTGTATGGAATTTGATCTGAACCTCTAGGAAACCCATCAATAAATAAAACCTTCGGCTTGCTTCTTTTTATTTCTCTTTTAATAAGTGCTAATGTAAATTCTGTTGGAAGTAATATCTTTTGGTCTTTTTCATTAAGTGCTTCTATTGCATCATCAACAGAAATGAAACCTCTATAATTTGATTCCATATATTTTTTTAAGTCTTTTACTCCAATATCACTTTGAGCCTCTAAGTAAGCAGATCTAATAACATCTCCTACAGAAATATGGCCTATATTATCTTCTCCAAATATTTCAATCATTAATTTTGTATAAGTACCTTTTCCTGAAGATTTTTTAGCAAGTAAAAAAGCAATAAAGGTGTTATCCTTTATATATTTTTTTATCTTATTAATTTTATCTCCTGCTTTTGCTTCAAAATATTTTTTTCTACCATCTAAAGTATTCAAATCAAAAATATCTGAAACACCATCAATCTTTGAATTATAAATTGGAAA
>CAMZLR010000030.1 GCA_947311725.1 Candidatus Campbelliibacteriota bacterium
CTTTATATATTTTTTTATCTTATTAATTTTATCTCCTGCTTTTGCTTCAAAATATTTTTTTCTACCATCTAAAGTATTCAAATCAAAAATATCTGAAACACCATCAATCTTTGAATTATAAATTGGAAACTCATCAATATATTTCATAAATTTTATTCCATTATTCCATCTAAATTTACATCATATAAAATCTTCTCTAAGATATGATTATATTTGATAATCTCATTTTCTGAAAACCATAATTTTATCTCCCTATATGCTTCTTCTGGAGATTCTGACGCATGGATCAAGTTCCTTAGGCCTCTATTCCCTTGAACAGCACATAGAGCATAAGAATCAATTCCAAAGTCACCTCTTATTGTACCAACATCAACGCTAACCGGCTCTGTCTCACCTACCATAGAAAGAACAACATCAACAGCTCGATGTCCTTCATATACTATACCTATACTTGGGCCAGCAGTAATATACTTAGCTAAACCTCTAATAATATCTTTTCCATATTCAACTGCTTCTTTAATTGGTGTTTCGCCTGCTGCTTTCATATCTCTTATTACACCTTCACCTTTCTTGATAAACCATTCGTCATCCTTATTATAATGGGCAAAAACCATATCCTCAGTAGCTACTACCATCTTCATCCCAATAGCTTTTAAACCCCTATTTTCAAATCTCTTTATAATTTCTCCTACTAAATTTCTCTGTATCGCATCTGGTTTTAATATAACTAACGTTTTTTCTTTATTCATATAAATGATATTATAACAAAAAAAACTTCTTTTTGGAAGATTTTTTGTTATGCATACCTACGCATTATATCTGCTTCAACTTCTTCTTTAGGTTTACCATATTTATGATAAGATAATTCTTTTATTTTATCGGAAATACCTTCTGGATTAGGTGTAGCAAAAAAATCTAAAGGAAGTGTAGAAATATTAAATGGTGTTAATGGTTTACCATGCCCAATCATCTGCAAATAGGCATTACGGTTTGGAATCTTCATTATATCCTCTTGTGTAAATGTAGGAGCAAAACGTTTTTCAAGATATTGTGCATCTTCAAACGATATCCTAAATGTCGCCATAGATCCAACATTACCAAATACAGCGTCCTTAATACCTTCATCTAACTGAGCAACAAACTGATGTGCAATATGTAGTCCTAGTCCATATTTACGTGCTTCTGATAGTATTTGTGAAATAGAGTCCGTGGATACGTTTTGAAACTCATCAATATATAAATAGAATGGTGGGAGTTTTTTATCAAGGGAATCTACACGAGAAAGTGCAGCCATCAATATTTTTCCTACTAAAACAAGACCTATTAAATTTGCATTTATTTCACCTAATCTACCTTTAGATAAATTAACTAGTAAAATCTTTTTACTATCCATAATTTCTCTAAAATTAAATGAAGATTTTTGTTGAGCTACTACCGGTCTCATTATCTCATTTGAAATGAATACATCAAATTTCGAAGTAATATACGGTACAAAATTTTCTAGTCCTTGGTCTCCTGTAGTCTTTTCTGCATTTACCCAAAATTGCTTAATTATAGGGTTATTACAATACCTCAATTTCATATCACGAAATTGTTTATCTGCAAGGACACGACCTATTTCCAATAATGTATTTCCAGATTCTGGGTGTTCCATAACAAGGCCAGCAGAATTCCTAAAATATTGTTCAAACATAGCACCACCACCAGCTTTCATATCAAATAATTTATTAAAAATTGACATTAATTCATTTATTACAAAAGACTTCTGTTCTGGATAACGTATATCATAATCCAACATATTTAATGCCATTGGTCTTTCAGTGTACGCAGGATCAAAATATACAACATCGTCAATTCTTTCTGGTGGTATATAATTCAAAATATCTTGTATATCAGAACCATGTGGATCAATAAAACAAACACCATCTCCATTCTTTATGTCTTGTATTATCATAGATTTCAAAATATGTGTCTTACCTGTTCCAGTCTGACCTATTACATAGAAATGTCTAAGTCTATCTTCTGGTGCCATATGAACATATGTCTCATTATGTCTATATTTATTAACACCTAGAATTATTCCATCCTTTGGTGTATCTGGTGGTGCTGGTGCTATTTTTGAACTATCTTGTTTTAATTGTGATGTAGAAGAAATAGAAAGAGGAAAGTGATAAAGTGTAGCAATTTCTTTGAGATTTAATCTAAATAAGTGACGTGCATCATAAATTCTAAATATAAAATCATCTATTAATGTATCTAATTTACTACCGACAACCCTTTCAAAAAATATCCCATTACCATTTGTATTATTAAACTGTTGAAAAGCAGATTCCAAATCATGTAAAATATCATCTGCATCTTGTTTTGTCTTAGCAGATGTAACAATTCTTATATTTGTTTGAACAATAGTTGATTTTAATTTTTCTGTTATAGAATTTATAGCGTCATCATCAAGTCTTTTTTCCTTTTCATTATCATCTTTTTTTGGCTGAAAAATTAATTCCTTAAAACCTTTCCCTATGTCTTCCATCATAGAAATATCCCCAACAGCATCTTTAATCTTTTTACCTTTTTTTAGATTAGTAAGAATATCACCATATTCTTTTATATATGTGTCACCACTTGGCTTAATTATAAATTGTATAGCAGCTCCCTCTTCATCTCTATTTAACTTTGAAAAAGTATTAACAATAACCTTCATTGGGTCATTCTCAAAATCATCATAAGTCTTAATCTGTAATACATCGTATTTTGTAGAAACACCATATGAAGCAGAAGCTACACCAGAATATGAAAATATATTATAATCATCATATACTTCTGTTACTCTTACATCTTCAAACAAAGAAAGTATTTGTTTTTCAAAAAGATTGGCACGTCTACTTGGAACAGCTACAAACAAATTCATTTCACTATCACCAGCTTCTTGTGATATCTCTAATGTATAATAATTATCATTTTTATTTTTTCTATCATCTGCAACAGACTGCATACCTGCGATAAATTGCTCCATAAGCGTTGCAATATTTTTAAAATCACGATCATCATCTTTTGGGTTTGGCAAAACTATTTCAAACATACGTAAACCAAGTGACTTCTTCAAATCTTTTCTAGAAGATAATCCTGGTATCTCGTGATTAGATAACAAATATTGTACTAGAAACCTATGAAAATCATCTTCAATATGAGGATTATTCATCCTAGTAATCATTTCTAATGTATTTTTTATTCCATGATCTAGCATGAAAGAATATAAATCTTCTATTATATTATCGTGTTCCTCTGGAGAGATATTCAATGTTATACCTCCCATTTCACTCTCATCTAAAATATGATCTTTATGGATAACATACTCAATAGGAGCTTCTTTATAATTTTTAACTATCTTTTCAGCAACATTCTCTATGTTAATTTCTTTAGAATCTAAATTCTTTTCATTACTAGAATATTGTTCTAATTTAGAACGTAAAAACATTATCTCATCTTCATGAGATTTAAAATTTGGTGTTTTTTTTAAACTTTCATCAAATGATTTATCCATATAAATATTATACTACTTCTTGTGAAGCAAAACAAAAAAACACATAATTAATGTGTTTTCTTAAAGAACTTATAAGTAGTCTATTTATGCATTGTTCTCTTAATATCTTCAATTGCTTCAGCTGCAGCTTTTTGTCCACCTAACCCGAAAGCTAATCCACCAGCAAGTGCAACCATTGCAACAGCACCCATAAATATTATATTTATAATCTCAGAATTAAATCCTATAATATTTAAAGAAATAAGTACTGTAAATATAATCAATGCAATACGTGCTAAATTTGCCAAGAATCCTGCTGACTTTATATTTAATACAGTAGTAGAACTCTTTATAAGTTTTTTAACAAAATTAGCTAAGACAATACCAGAAATAAGAACAAATATAGCTATTATAACTTGTGGTATATAAGATACTATACCGGTTAAAAGATTCTTTGTTGTCTCAAGATTAAGTAAATCAAGAGAAATAACAAGAGAACCTATTACAATAAACCACTTAACTAAAAAAGCTATTGATCTACCTATTTTTAATGAATACCCTGCTTTCTCAATTGCTCCAGCCATAGGTTTTACCGCTTCATCTATTTTAATTTTTTTTCCAAGCTTTATTATTGCCTTATAAATAACCTTTGCAATAAGCCAACCAACAGTAAACACTATTATCGCTACTATCAATCTTGGTAAAATTGCAACAATACCATCCCATAGATTTATGAATGGACTCAAAAACATTTCTTTTGTAAACATAATTTATATATAGATTTTCTTAATGAAAATCTTTTTAGATTTGTTATTAAACATAAATTAATTATTCATATTTAATATATATCACTAATAAATCGTTGTATATTATGTATACAAGCGATTACCTATATATTATATATCAAAAAAAAATACCTTCAAACAAATTAAAGATATTCTTCAAATATTTTATTTATCAATAATCTATGATTATTTTCCATAACATCACGTATTAATTTATCATACATACTGATACGATATTCAAATTCCTTAGTATCAAAAACAGCATATGTTAATTCCTTACCTATTTCAGATTCTAATTTCTTTATTTCTTTATTTAATAAATTACGATCATTCCTATCTCCAACAATCAAAATATCTAACTTTCTATCCTCATCTCTAATAAATAGCCCAGATAAAATCATTAGTTTGATATTCCCTGTCTTTTTAAATCTCTTAATGATTTCTTTTTCTTTTATCAACTCTGATTCGATTAATAGAGACCTAAGTGGATCAATTAACTCAAATTTATTATTTAACGTCCATCCATTTACTTTTTTATTTAAAAATCCAGAAGTTTTCACTTTTTTAGTTGTCTTATTAATTACTTTTTTAGTAAATTGTCTTTTTCTTAAAAAATCAATTTTAGTCAATAAAGTAAGTTCCTTTTTAGCATTAACTTTACTTACAAAAGTTCTTTTCACAATATCATCAATATCAAAATCTTTAGAATCATTAAATAAAAATAAACGCATTATCTTAACACGATAACTACTCCCAAATATTTTTCCTAGCTTTTCCATATATATAGTATATACCAAACAAAAGCACCATCAAGCAGTGAAGCAAAACAACTGATGTGAACATATCATCTTAAACAGATTATCAATAATACCAGAATCTATTAAATTATTTTTTGCCAGATAGAAATACAACGAAATAATCAACAATATTATTATTAAAAATAATAAAGAAGTTTTTAAAGAATTATTATTCAACATAAATAAATTATAAGATTAAATTGATATAAAAACAAATAAAAAACTTATCTCCAAGATTCTTTTCTAGATAACATTGCATTCCATATTGATTTTATTAACCAAAGTGGAGCTATGAATGTATATAACACTACCATATATAATATATCTATTGTATATTTACGATTATCTCCATATAGACTTCTTCCAACCCATACTGTAAAAATAGTTATCAAAAATGTAATTATACTAAGTATCTGCACTAAATTTAAATCCATATAAAACCAATTAAAATTTAACAAATCAAAACTTGGATGATATCCAACTACATATATATTTTTAAAAAAATTAAAAATAGGTAAAAACATTAAAAAAATAGATAGAGGTAATATAACTACCGTAATTAAAACACGAAAAATTCCAATAGGTAACACAATAAAACCTAAATCTCTGTATTCTTTCTTAAAGAACAAACCTTTATAATCAATAATATTTTTTATAAAACCATAAACCCAACGAACTCTTTGTTTAATCAACGGCTTAACTGTCTTTGGTCCGACAGTATAAACTATAGATTTTTCACTATATGCAATCTTATAGTGATGTTTTTGCATCCTCAATGCAATTTCTGCATCTTCAGTATGGTGAGCTTCCTTGTATGGTCCAAGTGTATCGAAAACATATTTTCTGAATACAGAAAATGGTCCAGGTGCTATATAAATCGAATTTATATTTGCAAATGCTTTTCTAGAAAATATACCGACATCATATTCTGCCTTCTGTGCCTTACGTAAAAAAGAATCAGGTTCAGCAATTACCATAGAAGGTATTGTTGCCAGTACTTCTTTATCTCTAAAAAAGTACATATAATCAGATAGTGCATTTTTCGAAACCCAAGAATCAGCATCTAAGACCCCAATCAGTTCTGAATCAATTTTTTCTAAAGCAAAGTTCAAGGCCTTAAACTTTGATCCTTCATTTTCTTTATGCATGAGATTGATACGCTTATCATCTTTAAATTGTTGTATAATATTCCATGTATTATCTGTAGACCCATCATCAACAATAATTATTCTTAATTTATCTTTTGGATAATCTAATTCTTGTAAAGATATTACTGTCCTTGCTACTGTTTTCTCTTCATTAAAACATGGAACAATTATTGTTGTAGAAAGATAATCACATTCTTCAAGATTTGATCTATCTTCTTTTTTTTCTTTCTTCTCAAAAAAACTCCAAAGTAAAAAAACCTGAAAATAAATTGTTATAAAAAGAAGTATTAAAAGTAGATATTCCATAGCTTATTTAATATTACATTAATAAAAAATCTTTTCAAAACAAAAAAACACTTTAGTGTTTAATCATTAATAACTACTCCATTATCAAGTTTTAACATACCTTCACTACAACCAGCTAATTCATTAGCCTTATGTCTTGTGGATTGATACCATTTTCCTGTAGCCTTAGTTAGATTCCAAGGTTTTAGTATTTCATTAAAATATTTATTTTGGAACTGTTTTATTGCATTGAATGTTATTGGCCCTATTATAGAATCTAGGTAACCTGTATTTATTCCTTGTTCTTGTAAGAATGTTTGTATTTTCTTTATTTCTTCATCTTTGTCTCCAAATTCAAAGTATTTTGTAAAGTGTGGGCATTCTTTTGTGTCTAGACTTGTTTCTTTCTCTTCGTATATACAAAAACTCTGCTTATGTCTACCAAACCTTGTTGGATTATAGTTTGTTGCTTTTGGGTCTTTACATATAAATCTTACACCGCTTTGACCTCCTCCTTGTGTTGGAGGAGCCGGCGAATCAAAGGTTATATCTATTTGATCCAATTCAACTTTTTGATCTCCATTTGAATTTAAATATGCTCGCCATGTAAAACTTCCACCATCATTATCTAATGTTTTTATGTTTGTATTTATATCTGAAGATGGTGATGTTTCTGTACCGTCTGTTAATACTGTGAGTATCCAAGCTAAACCATCCCAATAATACCATGTTACTCCGTTGTCTGTAGATACTTGGTAACTTATTGTTCCTTCGTTATTTATTCCTAATGTTTCCGTAAAACTTTCTACTTGTTTTGTGAAGCTTAGTTGGTTATTTGGGGTTAGGTTTGGATGGTCTGTCGGATAACTATTTAACCAAAGTTTATTTTGTTGCCCTGCATTTGCAACATGTAAGTCAATATCTCCATCACCATCTAAGTCTCCAAAACTAGCACCCCAAGAATTATCATTAAAGAAAAATGTATCAACGGCAAAAGAAGCTCCTCCGTTTCCAAGACCGTCGTTTGTACAAAAAATATTATTCTGCTCACCTGCTATATAAAGATCTAAGTCTCCATCACTATCAAAATCAACAATAAATACTTCACGAGTAACCGTATCATCACCAACAATATCGCTTGCTGTAAAAGAAGCTCCTCCGTTTCCAAGACCGTCGTTTATCCACAACCTATTCCCTGCAGCAGTATCATTTCCAACGTAAATATCTAAATCACCATCAGAATCAATATCCCCAGACACAACATCAAAATTATCATTGAAATCTCCAACAATATCGCTTGCTGTAAAAGAAGCTCCTCCGTTTCCAAGACCGTCGTTTATCCAAAGTTTGTTTTGTTGACCCATCGTGTTTATAACATAAATATCTAAGTTACCATCTCCATTAAAGTCTCCCACCGTAGACCCCCAAGAATCAGAACCATCACCAACAATATCGCTTGCTGTAAAAGAAGCTCCTCCGTTTCCAAGACCGTCGTTTATCCAAAGTTTGTTTTGTTGACCCATATCATTGGTAACGTATATATCTA
>CAMZLR010000031.1 GCA_947311725.1 Candidatus Campbelliibacteriota bacterium
ATCTTTTCTTCACCGTGTGTCCGTTAATATACCAATAATATTGGTCAGGTTTTAACGAGTTTCCAAATAGATCTTGGAATTTTACACAAGAATTATCTCGTAAGGTTTTCATGATAATAACTTTATTTGACTCTCTTGCTTTATCCATTTTTTTGAGAAAAGCTTCTTTTGTAATTTCTTTCTTTGTTTTTTCTTGTTGTGAACAAGAAAAAAAAGAAAATATTGAAACAATAAACAAAAATAAAAATAATTTTTTCATAATATTAAATTTTAATTTATACAAACATACTTTATGTTTACTTCAGTTAGTAGATTATCATATATAGAGAGAGTTGTCAAGTGTCGGTTTAATAGAATATTAAAAATATTATTAATATTCTAAATATGAACTATATTTTATTGTAAAAAAGCATACTTTATATATAATTTATTTATAATGTTAACATTAATTTTATTGATTTTTATCGTAATCGTAGGATCTGGATTATTTTCTGGTATGGAAGCTGCTCTATTTTCTGTTTCTCAGTCACGTATAATGATGTTTGTAGACAAGAAGAGGAGAGGGGCGTCATCTTTACTTAAAATAAAAAATGATTTATCAAAAGCTATAATAGTTATTGTCATATTTAATAATATTACTAATATTGTTGGCTCAATGTTTGTAGGGGTTATGGCTGCACGTGTATTTGGAAGTACTTGGTTGGGTATTATCTCAGCAATAATAACTATTTTAATTATTGTTTTTGGCGAGATTTTACCAAAGACAATAGGAGAAAATTATTCTGAAAAAATTTCATTGTTTATTGCACCTATTTTATTAATCTTAATTAGGATTCTTAATCCTATTGTTTGGTTACTCGAGAAACTTACGAGTCGTTTTTCTATAAAAAGAAATATCATATCAGAAGATGAATTAAAAATGCTTTCAGAACTTGGTCATTTAGAGGGTTCTATTGAAGAAGATGAAAGGGATATCATACAGAAAGTTTTTACTTTAAATGACATAACAGCACATGATATTATGACACCTAGAATTGCTATAAATTCATTTCAGAAAGATATCATTATTGGAGATATAAAAAGTGATATTTATGACCTAAATAATTCAAGAATACCTGTATATGACAATTCAATCGATAATATTATAGGGGTATGTTATAGGAAGCATCTACTTATTGCATTAGCAAAGGATCAAGATAAAAGAACAATAGAATCATTTATGCAAGGTGTCATATATGTTCGTGAAAGTATTAGAGTTGACGATCTGTTGCAATTGTTTTTAACAAGAAGAGAACATATTGCAATCGTTAAGGATGAATTTGATGGTACAAATGGGATTGTAACATTAGAGGATGTTTTAGAACAGCTTGTTGGTGAGATTGTTGATGAAGATGATGAAGTAGTTGATACTCGTGAACATGCGCAGAATGAAGCAGAAAAGTCAGATATTATTGTAGAAGAAGGAGAAGATAGACCAGAATTAGATTGAAAGAATAATTTTATTATTCTTTTTGTTTTGGTATTATATATGTATGGATATGAAATATAAACCAGGAGATATTATTGATTTGTCTAAATTTAACAAACCAAAGAGTGAAGCTTTGAACAGAAAAACTATTAGAGAAAATGCTATTGAGCAAATTAACTTAATTAAGAAAAAAAATATAAAATATATTCAATCTCTTTTTATTAAAACAAATGCCCCTGATAGTTTTATAGATAATAATGGGGCTATTAATAGTGAAATTTTTAAAAAAAGTAATGGTGGCTATATTTCAGATGAAAATGTAAATTATGAAAAAAAAGCTGTGTTTACTAGAAATGAGCAATCTTTTCATAAGAATGAAAGAAAAGATGGGTTTCTTGCAGAAAAAGTAATGCTAATACTTTTAAATAAATTATTTAAAAATAGTGATTTTGTTATAGTTGATTCTAACTCTCATGACGATCATGAAAATGGTATTGATCAGGTAATTATAAACATCAGAACAGGAGAAACTATTTGTGCACTTGATGATTTTGTTAGCAATGATGAATTAATTAAAAATCGCCCAGAAAAAGAAAAATATTATTATAATAAGATTGAACGTTTTATTAATAAAAAAACAAACGGTGCACAGTTAAAATATGGTGCAGTTTTTGAGAATGGAAAGTTTCAAAAATTATCTAAACTTGAAAAATTACCTATTGCTGTGTTGCGTGTTGAACGAGATCTTTTTTATAAGGCGATGCGTGACATGGATTTTTCTATCGAATCTGAGTTAGATGTTTCTGAAATTAGATTACTAAAATATATAAGTTATTCTTTGGAGGAACAAATTTCAAATCTTTCTGAAAATATGAATGTATCATACGATTCTGTATATAATCTTATTGATTTTTTTAATAAAAAATTATATAGAAATATATAGTTTTTAATTTATTTATTTCTTATTCAAAATGCACCTTATAAGAATCTTCTTTGATACGTTTTTTGAGTTCAGGAAAGTTCTCTAAAGTTTCATCATTTTCGATAATATGTTTTGCTTCTTTTCGAGCAAATTCTACCATTTTGATATTTTTTATTGCCTCCATTGCTAGATCTGATATCCCCCATTGTTTAATTCCAGCAAGATCTCCAGAGCCACGTAGAGATAAATCCATTTCTGCAAGCTCAAATCCATTTTTTGCTTCGACAATTGCTTTTAGACGGTTTATTGTTTTATCTGTTTTTGCATCGGCAAAGAGATAACAATAAGCTTGATGATTTGAACGAATTACACGTCCACGTAATTGGTGGAGTTGGGCGAGTCCAAAACGTTCTGCTCCTTCAATTATAATATTGGTGGCATTTGGAACATTTACTCCAACCTCGATAACAGAGGTAGATACAAGAATATCAATTTCATTGTTATAGAACTTTTTCATAATATCATTTTTTTCATCTTTTTTCATTTTACTATGCATAATACCAATGCGATATTCTGGAAAAATATTTTTTTCCAATCGTTTTGCTTCTGAGATAACAGATTTTAATTGTAGGACTCTTTTTTTGTTTTGGTCAGGCTCATCAATGCGAGGGCAAATAACATAGGCCTGTCGTCCTTCCTGCAATTCTTTTTTTATAAAATTATAGACATCATTTCTTGATTCTTCGTCTGGAGAAATAATTTTTGTGATGACTTTTTTTCTTCCATTCGGCATACCTTCTAAAATAGATAAATCTAAATCACCATATAGTGTCAATGCAAGTGTTCGTGGAATAGGGGTTGCCGTCATAGATAGATAGTGTGGTATGCGATTGTCTTTTGTTGAGAGGTTCATTCTTTGCTTGGTCCCAAATCGATGTTGTTCATCAATAATTACAAGAGCTAAATCTTGGAATGCTACTTTTCTTTGGATGAGTGTATGTGTTCCAATTACAATAGGAATTTCTCCGTTTTTTATCCATTTTAATAGTTGAGATTTTGAGATTTTTGTCCAAAGTTCCCCTGGTGTTTTTGCAGGAAACTTTCTGCATCCTG
>CAMZLR010000032.1 GCA_947311725.1 Candidatus Campbelliibacteriota bacterium
TATTAAAGAGACAGAAGATACAAATACTCTTATATTTAAAAGTGAAAATAGTGGAGAGCTTACATTTATAGCAGGGAAGTATTTGAATTTATTCATAGATGGTGTAAGTAAAATGTATACAATCTCAAGTTCACCAGAAAAAGATTTTATTGCAATTAGTGTAAAAAAGCAGAAAAATTTTTCTGTTAAATTACATAATTTAAAAGTTGGAGATGAAATTAAATATATCGGACCTTTTGGATTTCTATGTTTAACAGAAATTGATGAAAATAAAAAAGATAGAGAACTTATTTTTTTATCAGCTGGAATAGGGATAACCCCTTTTTCTTCTATTTTAGACTCAGAAAAAGTTAATGGATTTAAAAATAAAATTTCTTTATTTTATGCAAATAAAAATAGAGAAAATACTATTTTTTATAATAAATTTAAAAAATTAGATGAAGAATTTGAAAATTTTTCTATATATCATTATTGGTCAGAGGATAATAACAAGATGACAATAGAGAAAATTGTAGATAAATTAGGAAATTTAGAAAATAAAATTTTTCTTATTTGTGGACCTATTAAATTCGTTGAAGAGTATTGGGAAAAATTAAAAGATGATGGTGTGGATGAAGATGATATTCTGACAGAATCATTTTTTGCTCAATAGTCTTTTACTTGATTAAATACTGTATAAAAATACAATATATAGTATTGCTTCCATAGTTCAACCGGATAGAACAAGAACCTCCTAAGTTCTAGATCCAAGTTCAAGTCTTGGTGGAGGCACAAGTTTTCAATAATCAAATTATATTTCTTAATTAAATTAATTATTGCAACAAACTATCTCTATGCTATAATAGTTTTGCATGGATCAAGATTTGATTAAAATAGTAGAAGAAAATAATAAACTTATAAGAGAAAATTTAGAACTTTCAAAAAAGAACGCAAGAAAGATAAAGAAAGTTCATTCTTTTATGAGGCGTACTTTTATTTCGAAATTGATCTATTGGTTAATAATAATTTTTGTTGCTGCTGGTGCTTTTTATACAGTTAGACCACATGTAAAGAAAGCAATAGAATCTTATAATTCAATACAAGAAAAAGTTGGAGATACAACAGATTTTCTAAACGATCCAACATCAATGCTTAAAGATGTTGGTATATTGAATAGGTTATTTAGTAGTTTTTCAAAGGATAAATAATTCTTTTAATGCTCGGGTAGCTCAGTTGGTTAGAGCACTGGTTTGAAGAACCAGGTGTCGGCAGTTCGAGCCTGCCCCCGAGCACATAAAATAAAAAAGATACTTATTATTTTTAATAAGTATCTTTTTTATTTTTATTTAATTTTTAACCTAGCTTGTCTATGTTTATCAATAAGTGGTAATATTAATGTTAATAATCCATGGTGCTCTGTGGCTTCAGCATCTTCTATATCAACTTCTTCAGGTAATTCAATTGTTCTTTCAAAACCACCCCAATATAATTCTTCAAAATAGGTATCTTTTATTTTACCAAGATTCTCTGGTTGTCTTGAGCCTTCAATTACAACCATATCTCTAGTAAGTGTTATATCTATATCTACTTTTTTTATACCAGCTACCATTGTTTTTATAACAATAGCATTATCAATACGATACATATCAATAGATAATTCTCCTATTTCTTCTTCGTAATCATTTTCAAAGTCATCATCAGAATTAGATTTTATTGAAAGTTTTTTTTCATCATCAGAATTTTCTAAATATTCTTCTTCGTATTCTTCTTCTTCATAATCGTTACTAGAATTGAATTTTATACCGCTTGTTAATTTTTCAAAAAATGTTTTTTTATTTGTCATAATAATTTTAATGGTTAATTCTACGAACACGTTCAAATAGTGAAATAATAATTAGTGTTAATATCCATAATCCTCCTAAAGTAAGGAAACCGTTTATGTGTACATTATCAATGATAAAGTAATTAAATATTGTATGCAAGATAGTAACTATTATTAAACCTATAAATATAAACATACGTCTAGTTTTCTTTTTTTTATAGAAAACAAAACCAATAATTATACCAAGGGTTGCTGCTAGTATACTATGTAGTATTGTTGCTCCAATAAATCTTAATGTCCCTGTTTCTAGTATGAAAGATATGTCAGTATGCAGACCTGGGTTTAGTAGGAACATTACATTTTCCATTGCAGCAAAGCCGAGCGCGCCTGTTATTAAGTACACAGCATAATCAATTGGTTCATCAAGATAAGAAGAATGAAAATCTATTAGAAATACTACTCCAAACTTAATAAGTTCTTCTGCTCCAGCAAATATAAGTATTTTTTCAACTCCAATTATACCAGCTCCTTTTACTATATATTCTAATGGCAATACAACAAATACAGATAATGCACCAGCTATGAATGTAAGAATTAATAAACCTGGAGGTTCTGGTTGAAATCTATCTTCTCTTAGCCAGAAAAATAGCCATATAAGTGCAGGGACAATCCCTACAACTATGGCAATAAATATAATATTTTGATCTATTCCGGCCATAATTCTGTCATTAATATATCTCTATCATTCTCAGATTTTGGTAATTCTTGCCATATTTCCTCTGTTATAAATGGCATAAATGGATGTAGTATTTTTAGGATATTTTTTATAGATCTAATTAATAGATATTTCCTTGATAATTTTTCTTCTTCAGATCCGTTTTCAAATATATCTTTTGATTTTTCTATTATTTCATCTGCAAATATATGCCAAGTATAATGATATATTTTTTCTGAAACAATATAATATTTTAATTCGTTCATTTCTAGTGTGATTTCCTTTATAAACTTTTTTTGATTATTTATAATATTCAGATCGATGTTAGAGTATTCTATATTTTCCGTGTTAGAATTAGTTTCTTTCGTTTCAGTAAGAATAAACCTAGTAATATTCCATAATTTGTTTGCAAATTTTGAATATGCTTTTATCTTTTTATCATCTAAGTTTATATCGTTTCCAGGTCCATTTCCTACAACCATTGCCATTCTAAGTGCATCTGTTCCATATTTTTCTATTAAATCTACTGGATTTATGATATTCCCAAGTGATTTAGACATTTTCCGTCCCTTTGAATCACGAATTAATCCATGCATATATACTGTTTTAAACGGTATATCTCCAATCAAATATGTTGTCATAAGTATCATTCTTGCAACCCAGAAGAATAATATATCATGACCTGTTTCTAATATTGTTGTTGGGTGATATGTTTTAAAATCTTGTGAATCTTTATCCGGCCAACCTAATGTTGAAAAAGTCCATAATCCAGAAGAAAACCAAGTATCAAGAGTATCTTCATCTTGTACCCATTCATCTTCTTTTGGTGCTTCGGTTCCTACATATATTTCATCTCCTTTGTACCATACGGGAATTTGGTGTCCGTACCATATTTGTCGAGAAATATTCCAAGGTCTAAGATTTTCAATCCAATTAAAGTATACTTTCTCAAATCTATTTGGAAGGATATTTATTTGATTATTTCTGACAACATGCAGCATTACTTCTTTCATAGATACCATTTCTCCTTTTTTTATTCCATTTATTTTATCTGATTTAAATTCAAATTTCTTTTCTGTATCAATCCACCATTGCATTTTAGGTAATGGCTCAATTATGCCACCACTTCTCTCTGCTGTTGATATGTTTTGTTTTATTGTTTCAGATTTTTCTAGAAGATTTTCTTTTTTTAGCCATTCAACAACACGTTCACGTGCTTTTGTTATTTTCATTCCTGTCAAGATATCTCCACAATTAATCATTTTACCATATTCATCTATAACTTTTCTAACTTTAATATTAGGATTTCTTTCTGCTATATCCCAATCAGCTATTGAATGTGCAGGTGTTACCCCTAATGCTCCTGTACCAAAATCTTTATCAACATGATAATCAGCTATTATTTCTATAGATATATTAGAACCGCAAAAATTAATATCATAAATTTCACCAATATATTTTTGATAACGTTCGTCATCTGGATGAACGGCTACTGCAGTATCTCCAACTTTTGTTTCTGGGCGAGTTGTTGATATTGATATAGGGAAGTCAGATGCATATTTAAATGTGAACATTTCTGCATCACGTTCTACATGTATGATTTCATCATCAGAAATAACAGTCTGTCCTTTTACATCCCAATTCACTATTCTATGTGCTTTATAAATTAGACCATCATCATACATCTGTTTAAATGCTGTTCTAACTGCTAACTCACGTTTTTTATCTAGTGTAAACGCTTCACGAGACCAATCTAATGATGCTCCCATTTTTTTACATTGAGAAATAATCGTATCATGTGATTTTTGAGCAAATTCATTAACTCTTTTTAAGAAATTTTCTCTACCAAGATCTGTTTTTCTTAATTTTTCTTTTTCAAGTATTTTCTCTACTTTTGATTGTGTTGCTATGGCTGCATGATCTGTTCCTGGAATCCATAATGTTTTTTTTCCAAGCATTCTATTGTATCTAGTCATTATATCTTCAATTGCTATCATTGAAGCATGCCCGGTATGAAGTGTACCTGTTACATTTGGTGGTGGAAGTACCATGGAGAAAGTCTCAGCATCATTTTTAGTAAGTCCGGCTTTTATCATATCGTCTGGATTATAAAATCCTGAATTTTCCCATAATAAAGATATTCTATCCTCTGTATTTTTAGCGTTATATGATTCTAAAAATTTTTCATTCATATTTTTTATTCTATCACAAAAATGTGTTTTTACTATGCAAAAGTTAAATAAGTTTAATTTTTATCAAACCTCCGCTTGACAACTCTCTCTCTGACTATAATAGAAATGAAACTAGGGAAAACACCCGCTCTATATTATAGAGTTAATTAAAAATTAAAAATTTAAAAAAATGGAAGAAGATAAATTAATAAAAAAATTAAGAGAAAATATGAACATAGAATTAGCAAAGAAAGTTGCTGTATTCTATCTAGAGACTTATTCATATTCTGGATTTTCAGACGAATTAAAAATAAAATATTTTGATAATGTAGAAGATGTGAATAAATTTATAGAGTCAGACTATATGAGATTTGCATCTGATGAATCAAAAAGAAAACTACTTCATATTTCAGAAGTAATTATTAAAGTTTAAGATTTCCGATGGCATTTATTTTTCCTCCATGAGAAATAAATGCTATTTTTTTATTCATTAAATCAATGAATCCTGCTGTTGCAATCATTAAACTATTATCTCCGCACATCTGTTTTTCTGGTAAATATAATTCTATATTAATTCTATTAATTTCCTTTTTAAATTGTTTTATAATAAAATTATTTGCAGATACACCGCCTCCAATTATAAGCCCTCTTGCTGAATATTCATTTATTGCATTCATAGTTTTTTTTATTAATACATCAGCAACTGCATTTTCAAATTCATAAGATATATCTGAAATAGTCTGATTATTAATCATATCATTATCTTCCTTTTTTATATTTTCAATTTTATAACGTACAGAAGTTTTTAAACCAGAGAAAGAAAAACGATAGTCTCCGGAATTTAACATAGGTCTAGGAAATTTGATATTTTTATTTTCTTTTCCATTTAATGCAGCAAGTGATATTTTTGGTCCGCCAGGATATTTCATCCCAAGCATTCTTGCAACCTTATCAAAAGCTTCGCCAACGGCATCATCAATCGTTTCTCCAAGGATTTCATAATCACCCCAATTTTTTACAAGAACAATTTGAGTATGACCACCAGATATAAGAAGTGCAATCATTGGAAATTGAAAATTAGATATAGGTAATATTGCTTCTTTTTCTTTTTTGTAGTTACTTTTTAGAAGTATCGAAGTTATATGACCTTCCATATGGTTTACTGGTAAAATAGGACAATCAAAAATGATTGATAGTGCTCGTGCAAAATTAATACCAACCCACAATGCAGGTGCAAGACCTGGACCATATGTGACCATAATTAAATCAATTTTTATAACATTATTTGTATTAATAAGGTTGATCAATTCTTTAGAAGTTTCTTGTTCGCGTTCTAAAATTTTATTTATCTTATTAATCTTGTCGTCATTTAAATTAATCTTTTCTTTTTTTAAATCAGCTTTGCTAAAAGATTGTTCTAATAGTGGAACTAAATTTTTTGCATGTTCTCGTTTTGCAAGAGCAGGGAAGACACCACCATATTCTGCATGAATTGCTATTTGTGAGATAACAAGGTCAGAAATAACTTTGAAATTCGTCATATCTTTATTTGTCTCTATTATTGAAATAGCAGTTTCATCACAGCTTGTTTCTATAGAAAGGATTTTCATATTTTTTAACTATAACAA
>CAMZLR010000033.1 GCA_947311725.1 Candidatus Campbelliibacteriota bacterium
CTTCATGTTTAGCAAGGGCTTCTGCTATTTCTTTGGTTATGGAAGAAAGACCTTCAAGATAAAGACCTCCTTCATGTTTAGCAAGAGCTTCTGCTATTTCTTTGGTTATGGAAGAAAGACCGTCAAGATAAAGATCTCCTTCATGTTTAGCAAGAGCTTCTGCTATTTCTGGGGTGATGGAAAGGAGACCCCTAAGAGAAAGCCAATCTTCATGTTTAGCAAGAGCTTCTGCTATTTCTTTGGTTATGGAAGGAAGACCGTCAAGATAAATACCTCCTTCATGTTTAGCAAGAGCTTCTGCTATTTCTTGGGTAATTTCTGTAAGTTTAGATATGTTCTCAAAATTTCCTTTTAAAATTTCTTGATATATTTCAAGGTTTTGTTGATTTTCTATATCTTCCTCAGGAGTTTTTGTTTGTGTATCATGAGAATTTTCTAGTGAAGAAGTAGTCTTATCCGGCTCTTGAGTTTCTGGTGTTTCTTCTTGTTTTACTCTTACTTTATTTGCAATATTATTAATAGTTTTTTTCCCAGTATCAATAATATCTTCTTTTGATTTATTTATTATTTTTTTAAAATTATTTTCTGATGATATTTTCTCGGACAAAGCTGTCTCTAAAAGTATTTTTTCAGAGTTATTATATCTTCCGTTTTTAATTTTATCTTGAATAGATTTTATATTTTTTTCTGAAAAATCATTATGAAGCATCTGATGAGTAGCTATTTCAGCAGAATATTTATCCACAATAATATTTGGTTTTTCTGGTTTTCCTATAATAAGACTTGTATCTGATTTCTCTTCCTGCCTTTCTACGGCTTCAATTTCTATAAGTAATGCTTCTAATTGCTCCAAAACAGAACTAAGCTGTTCTTTTGTAGACTTCAAACTCTCCATTTTTTCTTCAAGTTTTTGTTTTTTCTCATCAATAGTCTTTTGATTTTCTTCGGTTCGTTTTTCAATATCAACGATATGCTCTCCTTGTGATCCAGTTTGTACTTCTGGTTTTTTTGGTGTTTTTAGTGTTTCTTCGTTTTTTTGTTTTAGTTTTAAATCCATATAATCTCTTACCTTTGGATCAGAAAAACCATCGTATACTAAATTATTTCCTACTTCTGGATCAGAAAAACCATCGTATATCATCTTTTTAGAACCAATTTTACTGACTTCTGGTTTTTTTGGTGTTTTATTTAATCTAGATTTTAAATCATCTAAATCTTTTATTTCACCAAATGTTTTTTCATGTAAATTTCCTTTTGTCATATTTTTTATTATATTTAACTTAATTTAGTATCTACTTTTAAACTATTTATTTGTTTAAGTGTTTTTTTAATATTAAGTCTTCTTTTTTTAATTTTTTCTAACTCATCAAGTAAAAGTTCACGTTCTTTATCGTTTTCCTTATTATCCACCTTTTTTGCTTCTACCTTGGATTTTATCTTTTCTGTTTCTTCCGTGACAGTTGTTTTATCATCAGGTGCTTTTTTGTAATCAGGTACTTTTTTTTGTTTCTTAAATAAGTTTCTAAAACCAAATAATGACCTTCTTAAATCTGACATCTCTTTTTTAGGTCTGGTTTTTTCACCCTTATTTATCTTTTCTATTTCTTCTTCAACACCTGTTATAGCTTTTTCTACATTACTTCCCACTTTTTCTATTTTTTCTTTTTCAATATATGAATCATTTGCATCAAAATCTTCCCAATTTTCAAGCTCCTTTAATCTTGATTCATTATTTTTTAAATTATTTCTTTCATTAATTACATTTTCATGGTCTTCTCCGTCTTTCTTAGTAAGATAATCTATATTTCTCTTATTTGATATAATTTTTTCATTCAATATATTTATTTCTTTTTCTATGGAATTTTCTAATTGTTCTTTCTTTTTGTCATGGTCTGCCTCAACATTATTATTTAAGTCTAAAGATTTTTCTAATCGTTCTTTTATATCATGACCATCATTCAAACTAGAAATATTATCAAATACTGACCTTGCTGTTTTATTATTAATCTTATCTCTATCACTCAATTCTAATCTTCGCTCAATTTCCTCTAATTTCTTTTTTGCTTCTTTAAGCGAATCTTTAACTCTATTTATGTTTACATGATCATGGTCTATAGTACTATTCTTCTCTAAATAATAGAGATTACTTAAACTTGACTCATATGATTCTATCTCGTTCAATAATTTATTTCTTGTATCACGATTTATATCTTCTGTATTTTTATCAAAATCTTCATTAACTTTTTTGATTGATTCTTCTATTCTTTTATTTATCTTTTTTCTTGCAGCATTCTCTAATGAATAAATTTTTTCATCAAAATCTTTATCAAAATAGACATCTTTTTTATCCTTACTATTGTATTCCTTTTTTTGTGAGAAAATCTCCTGTTTTTTAATAGGTTTATAGTTATTTTTTTTATTTGGAGCAATTCCACCAGGATAACGACCATCATATATGGTATTACTCTCAACAACATCTCTCTTTTTTTTGATTAGACTAACTTTTTCTTTTATTTCTTCTGGATGATTATTCCTTTTATTATGTTTTAATATTCCATCAACAAGATTATTGACGTCTTCTTTCATATTTAGACTTTTTTCTCTATTTTTCTTTCTTAAATATGCATCAAAATTTTTAAAATTATCTTTATCTAAATCAACAAAATTAGAATCTAAATCGTTATCAAAAACACCAGAAGCACCATCATCCTCCTTTGTATCTTTAAACACAGAACCTTTATCTAAATCTAGATCTAGATTTTTTAAATCTTCTAAACTATTTATTTTTTTACTAAATTTTTTTGACATATTAATGTTTGTAGTCTACTAAAGACTTCTTGATTTCTAATAATGTTTTTTCTTCAAATTCTTTTTTTGGTATAAAATAAATATTCCCCATATTTAATCCTTTTATCCCTATTATCTTCATATATACAATATCATCTGATGAGATTAATATTTCTAATAAAAGATATTCATCTCCACCAATAATAAAACTATCTGATGGTATGATCCTTTGGTTATTTATAAAAACATGTGTAATAAATTTATTTTCTTTTAATGATGATTCCATATCATAAATTATATCATAAATAATATCATAAATAATCATATTCTTTTTAAAAACATTCACTTTTTGTAATACAAGTATACAAAAAAATATATAATATGTCAATACCTTATTATTAAAAAACTGATATTATATATATGTAATAAATTTATTGATTAATTCAATAATCTTATATTTAGGCTTATCAAAAATAATGCTCAAGATCTAGATGCGTCGTGTAATCTAGTGACATACATAAAAAAAGAAAAAAAAATACTGAGTATGATATTTTTCTTTATAATATTGGTATTATTCATCAATATTAAATCAACAAAGGCTTTAGAGATATCTTCTCTAAATTCACAAGAGAATTCCCAATCTCTTGCTCTTTTATCACCAAGTTTTGCGGTTTTAATACCTGTTGCAACAGGAGGACCTCTTTATAACGAAGAAAACAAAGAAATACTTGTATCTAACATAGGAAGCATCACAGGAGATTTCTTTAAAAAAAATATAGAAGATACAAATGGTATTAGTATATATATAGTAAAAGAAGGTGATACCTTGTCTCAGATAGCAGAATTATTTGATGTATCCATAAACACAATAAAATGGGAAAATAATATAGGAAATACTTTAAAAATAGGGCAAGAATTACGCATTCTACCAGTTTCTGGTGTAATGCATACAATTAAAAAAGGTGATACTTTCAGTAAAATAGCTACTAAGTATGGTGTTGAAGTAGAAGATATAACAATATTCAACAATATTGATTCTACAAAACTTACTGTCGGGAAAAAAATAATGGTACCTAATGGCGTTAAAGATAATCTTTCTTCATCTAAAAATAAAACAATCAAGCATAGTAACTATTCAAAAAAGATTGGTGGTAACGCACAAAGTGGATATTATCAGAGACCTAGTGCTGGAAAAATAACATCACCTTTCGGACCACGTCATGGTAGTTATCATTATGGTATAGATTTTGGACAATATCGTGGGGCTCCTATAGTTGCAAGTGCATCAGGTAAAATTATAAAAGTTGTATACGGTTGTTCTGTCGGCTCATGGGATTGTGGCGGTGGTTATGGAAATAATATTACCATTCAACATTCAAATGGAAATAAAACAAGATATGCACATTTAAGTAAAATAATAGTAAAAAATGGAGATAGTGTAGTAAAAGGACAAAAAATAGGTGAAATGGGTAATACTGGAAATGTACGCCCAAGACCTCAATCATATAAATCAACAGCCGGAACCCACCTACATTTTGAAATTATTAAATCAAATGGACAAAAGATGAACCCAAATAATTTATTTTAAAAAACTGTATTAAATACAGTTTTTTAAAATAAATTATATCTGTGGGCGATATTGTAGAGCTTCTAATATATGATTGATTTCTATATCTTTTTTACTTTCCATGTCAGCGATAGTTCTAGCTAATTTTATAACCCTATGATATGCACGTGGAGATAAGTTCATCTTCTCAGCACTATTGTTAAGTACCTTTCTAACATCAGAAGAAAATTCCATATTCTGAATATCACGAGCGTTAATTTCTACATTTAATGTATTATTTTTATTTCTATTTTTAGAAAATTCCCTAGCTCTTATTACTCTTTCTCTTATTTCTGGAGAAATCTTTGTAGATACATTCTTCTCTGAAAGTTTTTCATAATCAACATGTTCAACAGGAAGCCATATATCAATTCTATCAATAATAGGACCAGATATTTTCTTTTTGTATCGCATAATGTCATAGGCACTACAAATGCATTGTTTTTTATCAGACCCATAAAAACCACAAGGGCATGGGTTCATCGCTGCAATTAATATAAAAGAGGCTGGAAAAGTAGCTGTTCCACTAGAACGGGCAATCGTAACAATTCTATCTTCTAGCGGTTGTCTGAGTGATTCTAAAACCTTCTTATCAAATTCTGGAAACTCATCTAAAAACAATACCCCTCTGTGTGCTAATGTTATTTCTCCAGGCCTTGGGTTAGTACCTCCACCTATAATAGAAACATAGCTAGAAGTATGGTGTGGTGAGCGGACCGGTGTTTTAGTTAACACTTCTGAATTTTCTAATGTACCAGCAACAGAATGTATACCTGTTATCTCCAACATATCATCTCGTGATAGAGTAGGTAGAATAGAAGAAAAAGCACGTGCCAACATAGTCTTACCTGTTCCGGGTGGACCAAACATAGCAACATTGTGCCCACCAACAGCCGCAATCTCAAGACCTCTCTTTACTATTTCTTGACCTTTTATGTCAGAAAAATCTATATTATGTGTTTCAACGATTTCCTCAATTTTCGTACTCTCCTGAACTTCTATTAATTTATTTTCATCTAGATTTATATCCAAATGAGATATTACATCTTTTAAGCTTCTAACTGGATAAATTTTTATTCCATCAACTAATGCTGCTTCTATTGCATTTTCAATCGGTAAAAAAATCTCTTCAAAATTATTTTCTTTTGCTGCTTGAACTATTGGAAGTACACCGTGAACAGGTTTAACAGAACCATCTAAAGATAATTCTCCAAGAAACAACTTTTTATCCGGATTAAATTCAATTTCACCTGATGAAATTAAATATCCTAAAGCAATTGCAAGGTCATAATAAGACCCATCTTTTTTAAGTTCTGCAGGAGCAAGAGATATAACAAGTTTTTCATTTTTTGATTTTGGAGCATCATAACCAGCATTTTTTATAGCTGAATTTACACGATCTTTTGATTCATCAACAGCTTTAGATGCCATTCCAACAATTGAAAAGGAATGTAGGCCACGAGATATATCAATTTCAACATCCACTATGGAACCAGATAAATTATGTGGCTGTGCTGAATATAATTTAGAAAATTTCATATATATATTATAACAAAAAAAGAAATAAAAAATTATTTCTTTTTTAAAAAAAATTATTCTGTATGTTCAATACAAGTAGTAGCAGAAGGATTTGCTTTCAATCTATCTTCAGGTATCTTACATCCTCCACTCTCACAAATACCATAAGTATCATTATCTATTGCAGTTAATGCTTTTTCCACTTGTGAATGTCTTTTTTCTAAAACATTCAAAACAGCAATATCTGCTTCAAGTTCCTCTGTTAAATTAGATTCATCAGATGGGTCTGCATGTTCTTCGCTCTGATTATCAATTTTAACTATCCAATCTCCTGAATCATTTAATTCACGACCAAGTGAATTCAACTCATTTTCTATCTCTTCTTTTTCTGAAATTAATTTTTGTTTTTGTTCCTTTATATCTATACTCATATATATAGTATATATATTGATATCTAAATTACAATTAATTTATAAAATAGAAAAACGCTTATTATAGCGTTTTATTGTTACTAAACTAATCTTTATTAAAAATATCATTAAGGGCTCTACGTTTTATTATTTCCGTAATTACCTCTTCACTCCTTGTTATTAAAATTGTATTTTCATCTAAGAACATATACATCAATACAATATCTCCTTCATTCAATGAATCTGCTTCTGCATTATTAATCTCAAATCCAATTGTACCTGGACCCTTTTTACCAACCAATTTACCAGACCCAACAAGGTCATCATTACCATTTAATATAAAACCAGATCCAAGATAATCATTATCGGATATCATCTGATTAAATAATTCTAAGGTTGCAGCATCTAGCATACAATCCTGATCGCTAGAAATTGGAAGATTATTTTTCTTCTGATAAGCCTGAACAGCAGAACAAACTTCCTTATCGAATACTCCATCAATTTTACTTATGTTAAATCCACCAATGAATAACAACATCTGTATTACCTGTACGTCTTCACTATATGTTCCAAGTCCAATCGTCCCACCAATAGGAAGATAATCATTTATTATCGCTGCCTGTGATCCTCCAAAAATATTTCCTTGTCCCGCAATTATTCCCTTTAATACATTTATGGTATCTTCGTCTATAATACCTGTTTTAGGAATACCATTGACTAGTTGAAACTGACTAATTGTTTCTTGTGTCAAAAGATCAAAAGTCCCTGATATTGAAACATCATCTAACAAACCAAGCAAAACTAATTCATTCTGGATTAAATTAACGCTATCTAATGTCTGTCCTGGTTGTATAGGTCCACCCCCACTTATAATGCTATCTTGAAAGAATAAATCTAATAACCAAGACCAAGACCCCTGTGATTCAACTAACTCATCATTATACTCTAATAGAGTAGAACTATTTTCAGCAAAACAAGAATAACCAGGTTCTCCATACATCTCAGGTCCAAAAACAGAATCACCAGGTTCATTAAATATGATGTCGTTACATATAATTGTTGTATCTCCAGGTGAATAAGCAACTACATTACCAAAACTATCGACACATTCCTTATGGCTAAGATAACAAGAAATATCATCTCTACCAGATAGATCGTCATTAATTCCAGAACCATCTATCGAATTTATACAGGCATAATCTGGATCACCATATTTTTCTTCTCCATATATAGTATCAAATACTTCATTATATATAACATCATTGCAAGTTTTATTTCCACTATAATCTGGCGAAACTGGATCTCCATTTTCATTAACACATTGTTTACCAATTTTATAACAAATAATTGGTTGTGTATCATCTAATGTATCTCCAACAGTTTCTGTTCCTTCAATAGAATCCACACAAACCCAATTTTTAGCTTTAACTTGTTCTAGCATAAAATCATAATCTTTCGCAAAGGTATTTGTCCAATCCCCCTCTTTATTGAGAATTTCAACTATCCTACTAGATTGTTTTTTATTAGGGTCACAATCTTCTTTCTTACCATAAAAATCAAAACAAGCTTTCTTTGTCCTATAGCATCGAACTTTTCCTGTATCTTGAGCATAAGCAAATTTATTTTTAAATAGATTATTAATATAAGAAATAGTCTCATCTATAATGTTATCTTTATTGCTACTTTCATTGTTTTCGTTATTTATAATTTCCTCTTGCGTTCCTTGACTATCTATAGGAATATTACTATCTTCTTTTTTAATATCTGAAGGATCTATAACATTCCACAATCCTTTTCGCCTATCAACATCTCTTGGTAAAAATCTTGCAACTCTAACATTTTTATTTTTTATAATGTCATCGGAAAAACCATCTTCCATAAGGCTTCTATCTCCAGCTTTTTTTGGAAGATCCAAATAAGTTGCAAGATCATCTATCATAGTATCTTCCCATTCTTTCATTCCTTCGAAAGCCCTATCATATGAAAGTGCTTTCAAAATAATAAATGGCATATTTTTATCTGTCTTATAAACACCATGCATAAACTCATTTTCAATATTTTTATATAGCATTTCTGGTGGAATGTTTTCTGTTTTATTAAATACTTGTTTAATACCAAGACGCCTCAAGTTGCCGAACTGATCCTTCCCTGCATAATAGATCTGATTAAGATTACCTTCATCTATTTTTGTTTCTATAACCTTTCTTATTGCTTGTTTAGTTTGTTCGGCGT
Organism: Candidatus Campbelliibacteriota bacterium; assembly: GCA_947311725.1. Taxonomy (GTDB): domain Bacteria; phylum Patescibacteriota; class Minisyncoccia; order Phycocordibacterales; family UBA1006; genus UBA1006. The sequence goes on from CAMZLR010000033.1 coordinate 8,554, forward strand.
CAACGTTTGATACATTTATCCCCGTGTCAAGATCTGAATATACTAATGATTTTACACGTTCTTCTTTTATATATGTAACTTCTTTCTTACCAGAAAAGAAATACATAATAATAGCTATTATAGCTATAAGTAATACTATTGCTCCAGCAATATAAATAATGTTTTTCTTTGACCTTGGTGAAATTATTTTTCCCTCTTTTTCTTCAAATCTAGCTTTTTCTAAAAGTTCAGACATTGTCTCTGGCTTATTTGAATCCATTGCACTAGAAAGGTCTGAATAATATGTTTCACCAATACCCTTTTTTTTCTCTTGTTTTTCAATTAATTTTTTCGTATTTTCATCTAAAACATCTCCAACATACTCTTCTTTTAAGATTTTAGACTCATTTTTATCTAAGTCTAACTTTTCACTAATATCTTTTTTAATAGAAGAAATTATGTCTTCACTTGAATCTTTTTTAGTTTTATTTATTTGATTAACAGAATTATTTACCTGTTTAAGGTTACTATTAGCTGTACTCTCAACTTTATTTTTTATAGCAGATAGTGCTGCAACAATAGATGGTGAATCTTTTTTAGATATACCTTCATTTATATCTATTTGACTCTTAGTTTGTACGCCATTACTAGAATTATTTTTTTTAATTGAGTATGATTGTTTTTCTTTATTATCATCAACTTTTTTATTTTGTGTATTTCCAATTGGTTCTTCTTTACCGTTTAAGAGATCTTCAATCTCACCATGAATAGATGAAACTACATCTTTATCTGTTTTTTCATTATCAGAAAAATTATTAGATTTATGCTCAGCAGAACGCTTAGCGAGATCTTGTATTATGTCATCATATAGACTACTACCTCCAGAAGAAATATTATTTTCTATATAATTAACATCTTTTTTTATATCGGTATTGATATTTTTTTTTGACCCATCATCAGAGCTTGTTATAAAAGATTTTTTTTGATCATCATTATTCATACATATATAGTATAACTTTATTTTTTTATTTCATAAACCCTTTAAAAATAAAAAACAAACATAAACCTGTTTGTTTTTTATTTTTAAAGAAATTATTTCTTTAAACCTAACTTATCTATAAGCTTTTGATATTCTTCAAAATCTGCAGTCTTAAGGTTCCTTAATAATTTTCTTCTTGTATCAACCATTTTAATAAGTCCACGTCTTGAGTGTGTATCTTTCTTGTGTGTCTTTAGGTGCTCAGTTAATTCTGTAATTCTTTCAGATAGCAAAGCTATTTGCACCTGAGGAGAACCAGTGTCAGAATCATGAGTTTGTACACCTACGATAACGTCTTGTTTCTTCTTTTTTGTTAACATAACAAAATTATAATATCACATTAAAAATAAAAAACAAGAATAAATTAATTATTTTTTATTTAAAAAAAGTTTATAATATATATAATTATAAATAATAGATATAATTATTGACATAATAAATGTAATAGTATATAATATATATATGGAAAATATAGAAAAAAAAGCTACTCCTTCAAAAGGAGATAATTTAGAAGTAGGGGCAGAAGCAAAAAAGGTCATAAAAGAGATTGAAGAAAATTTTGATGATGCAGAAAGAGGAATTGGCGATGTTCTTGGCGGAATAGAAGCTGAGGCAGGAGCTTATAGAGAGGCAAGCAATGTACTTGGAAAACTTAGAAAAAAAATCTCAAATAAATTTGTAGCTTTATTTGCAATTGGTGTTCTGTCTGCTGCAGGAAGTGGGGAGGCATCTGCAAGTAATATAGAAGCAAATCCAAATCCAAAAAATAAAACAGAGCTATCATTTGATCAGAAAGAAACTGTAGGTGGTAATACATACATCATGGCAGAGACTAAAAGCAATCAAGATATAAAAGAAATAGAAAGTGAGGAAAAAAATAAGCTAACATTTAAGACAAATTTTAATATGGCAAGTATAGAGGTTTCAAAAGAAGCAAGAGAGAAACTTGAAAATGAAGTTGAAAATTTTATTTCTGGGTTTTCTAGAGAAGATTTAAAAAAAATAAAAAAGCACAAAATGATTGTAAATATCGAGGCTGGGTCAAGTGACGAAAAGGTAATAGGAAAGCAAACAACTGAGTTAGGAACATATTCAAATAATTATGAACTATCAGTATTGAGATCAGAAATTATGAGAAAAATGGTAGAAAAGGAATTATCAGAGAAAGATATAAATCCATTCATACATATTACAATTCCAGTAATTGATGGAAAAGAACCTGGTGTATCTTCTAATAACGAAAGATTTGCAGAAGTAAATATCGTAGAAATGACAAATGAAAATATCGTAAAATATTTTGATACTATAATAATGGATAAATCAGGATCTATGTTAAATGATGCAAATAAAATAGAAGAAATCTTAAAAGAAAATGCAGAAAAAAAATATACAAAACTTTTAACAAAAGAAACTGATGAAGGTACGAAAGAATACCATTATGCAAGTATTAAAAAAGCAATTGAAGAAGCTAATCCTTATGAGAGTATAATAGTTATAACTGACGAAAAAGAAGATGCAACTAGGATAACAAAAGAAAGGATAGACGATCTAAAAAAACTTGCAGACGATAAAAATATATCTGTAACAGTTAAGATGTTAAACCCAGACAATGAAAAAGGTGGTATGGTAATATTTGATTATTTTAGAATATCATTTAATGAATTAACTAATGCTGAAATAATGTCTAAAGGAACATTAGACCAAAATGTATTTGATAATTTAAAAAAACTCAATCAATAATTTAAACTAAAAAACAAACATTTATAAATGTCTGTTTTTTAGTTTAAAAAGATAAAAAGACTTGCTTTTTATCTTTTTTAAAGTATACTAAATAACAAACATTATATAAATAATAATTTAATATCATGAAAAAATTAACAATAGTACTCTTTTTGTTTTTTATTTCTTTTAGTAGTTTAAATGCGCAAAGAAATAAAGACAAATTAGAGATAAAAACCAAAATCTCTTCAGAAAGTTCTGTAGAGATACACTATCTAAATAATAAAAAACTGTATAAATTTATGAAAATTTATACAGGAGATGAAAAAATAAAAAAAGTTTTTATACAAGATAGTAATCTTGTAATAGAAACTATAAAAAAAGTTTACTATTTTAAATTATAGACTTTTTAAAAAATCAGGAAAAACTGATTTTTTATTTTCCGACATTTTAATAAAAGTATATAATATACGTATGGAAATAAAAAAAGCTTTACGACAATTTCTTGAATACATGGAAATAGAACGTGGGCGTAGTTTGAAAACAATATCTAATTACAAAAGATATATTGAAAGATTTATAAACTTTTCAAAAATAAAAAAAACAAATGAAATTACAGAAGAGAGGGTCCGCGAATTTAGACTTTATTTGAACAGACAACCTGGAGTAAAATCTAATAAACAGAACAAAACTACATTAAAAAAAAGAACACAAAATTACCACCTTATAGCATTACGTATGTTTTTAAAATGGATGCTTAAGAGAGATATAAAATCACTTGCTCCAGATAAAATTGAATTAGCAAAAACATCATCAAGACAAATAGATAATATTGGTAAAAAAGAATTAAATAGAATGATACACGTTTCAAAAAAAAATCTAAGAAATCACGCCATCATACAATTATTGTTTTCAACTGGATTACGTGTCTCCGAACTATGCTCGTTAAATAGAGATTTAGATTTTTCAAAAGACGAATTCACAATAAGGGGAAAAGGTGAGAAATTAAGAATTGTCTTTTTAAGTAATGAAGCCAAAATTAGTATAAAGAATTACTTGAATAACAGAACAGATATGGATGAGGCATTGTTTATTCAAGAAGGTCCGAATGTTGTGAAACTAGAAGAGGAAAATATTCCGTTAAGATTAACACAAAGATCTGTGGAACGTATAGTGAAACAAATTGCAATAGAGGCTGGTATCTCTAAAAGAGTTACGCCACATACAATTAGGCATTCATTCGCAACTGACTTACTGAGAAACGGAGCTGACATACGTTCGGTACAAATCATGTTAGGGCATAGCAATATAGCTACAACTCAGATATATACACATGTTACAAACGAACAATTAAAAGATATACATAAAAAGTTCCATAGTAAAGATTAATAGTGAAACATGAAAAACATATATAAAAATAACACAGGAAAACTTTGATTTCCTGTGTTATTTTAAATTTTATATAAAGGACAAATTTTTTTAGAAAGTAGATATAAAAG
>CAMZLR010000034.1 GCA_947311725.1 Candidatus Campbelliibacteriota bacterium
ATTATGAAACTTTGATCGAATTTCAAAAATCAGGCAATTCCAACATAAGAAATCTTGCAAGAGAGCTTGCTTTGAGAAATTTTAAAGAAAAGCTTGATTATGAAATTAAAAAATTTTTAAAAGAATATTTTTCATAAAATAAAAAATATAAAAAGTCGTTTTAAAAAACGACTTTTTTATTATTCTTTCCTTTTAAATAATGCTTCATCTGGTATAGAAAAATTTGTTAAATAATTTTGAATTTTAGATGCTGTATCAGGCATAAATGGATATAATGAAATTGCTAAACGATTTAATTCTTTTGCAATATAATACAAATCCTTATGTGCTGACTCTTTATCTTCTTTTATTTTCTTAAATGGTTTCTCTGTTGCAATAAATACATCTAAATCTCCTATTAAACGCCAAATCTCATTTAATATTTTATTATAATCAAATTCATCAAAATGTTTCTTATGAAAAGATAGAATTGGTTCATGATCATCAAAATTAAGATCTGAAATATCTACTTCATAACTGACAATCATTTTCATACTTCTCTGGACTAAATTACCTAAACCATTAGCAAGATTAGCATTATAAACCTCTTTAAATTTTTCCATTGTCATATCAGAATCTTCAAAAGAATGAACATGCCTTAAAAGGTAGTAGCGCAAAGCATCAGTTCCATATTCATCAACTATTTTATAGGGATCAATTACGTTACCTAGTGATTTTGACATCTTTTTACCTTCTGAAGTTATAAACCCATTTACTATAATTTGTTTAGTATTCTTAATACCAGCAGCCATAAGCATCGCCTGCCACATAGCACTTTGTTGTCTAAGATTATCCTTTCCACAATACTGTATAGGACTACCATTCTCCCAATATTTTGAAAAATTATCTTTATCATCTGGCCAACCTAATGTTGAAATATAATTAACAAGAGCATCAAACCATACATACATTACATGACTATCATCACCTGGAACAGCTATTCCCCATGGCATTTTTGTCTTTAACCTTGAAATAGAAAAATCTTGTAACCCTCTCTCAATAAATCTTTTTATTTCATTAAAACGAAAACCTGGAACTACAAAATTTGGATTCGACTTATAAAAATCAAGTAATTTATCTTGAAATGCAGAAAATTTAAAAAAATAATTCTCCTCTTCAATAAATTCAATCTCACGATTCGGATGATCAGGACAAAGACCATTTTTTAAATCTGAATCTGTTTTAATTAATTCACAACCAACACAATATTTTGCTTTATAATTTTTCTTGTAAATAAACCCATTTTTATCACAAAGCTTCCAAAATTCTTGAGCAGCATTTATATGTTTTTTATCAGTTGTGCGTATAAAATGAATATCTTCAGATAAAGATAAAATATTTTTTAAATTTTTAAACTCATCTGCATATTTATTTATATAATCTTGTACATCTAAATTTTCATTTTTTGCATTCTCCCATATCTTCATTCCATGTTCATCTGTTCCTGTATTAAAAAATACATCAAAACCAATAAGTTTCTTATATCGTGCCAACGAATCTGCTCTTATAATTTCTAAAGCAAAACCAACATGTGGTTTTGAATTAACATATGGTAATGTGGTTGTAATATATTGTTTATTTTTCATAATTTTATTTATCCATATTAATATCAGATGTTATACTTTTCTTCCTCTTTTTATTGTTTTCTATTTCAGCAATTATCTCCAATACAAATAGAGCCATTGGTATAGCTATAATAAGACCAGCAATACCAAAAAGATTAATACCAATCATAAGAGATAAAATCACGACTAATGGAGGAATTCCTGTCATCTTTTTAAATAAAATTGGTTGTATAATATAATCTAATATCTGTTGAACAATAATATAAAATATAACTACAAAAAGACCTGCTTTCCATCCACTATGAATTACAGCAATAGCAACAGTAGGTAAAACAGCGATGAATATCCCATAAGGAACAAAACCAAATAGACCAGCTAGTAATGCTAAAAGCAATGCATATGGAACTGACATTAGAGTGAGACCTATGTATGTAACTATAACTAATAGAAAAGCGATTATAAGCTGACCTCTAAACCAGCTCCCAATCTTTTTCTGAGTATTATGCCAAACAGTTAAGGCTTTATCTTCATATTTTTCAGGTGTAAATACTCTTATAACACGATCTATACTATTATCTTTCAAGCTAAGATAAAATGAGATAATAAAAACTATCACAATATTAGCTACTCCACCAAAGAATGAACCAACCCCACTTAACAAGTTTGCAACGGGTACATGTTTTGCTTGTAAAATTAGATCTCTTACATTCGTTACCTCATCTAACTTACTTGTTATAAAATCAAAATTTATATACCCAATAACGTTTGGATAAAGATCAGATAATACCTTTACTTCATTAATAATCACTGGAACCATAAATAATATAACACCAAAAAACAAAATCAAAGTCATTAAATAGAAAATAAGTACAGAGATAATTATAGGAATTCTCCGCTTTTTTAACTTATTAACAAAATCATCTGCAAAGATAGATATTACAATTGCAACCAAGACCATCAATAAAAAACCCTTAACAGACCAAAGTGCATAAACAATAGCCACTACACTTAATAACGCTATAAGGTTATAAACATCAAACTTTACTGTTATTGTGGAATTATTTTTCATATACAAATATATTATCACAAAGTATCAAAAATAACATTTTTAATATCTCATGTTACAATATATGTTATGGAATATATTGAATTACTAACAATAATAATGCTTATTGTGTTTACTTCAAAAGTAGTAGCACAAATAACAAAAACAGTTGATATACTTTGGTATATTATATTTGGAATTATTGGTACACAATATATATTTAATATAGATTTGAATATATTAGAAGATTGGTCTATGTTAGGCGTAATTTTCATAATGTTCTATGCCGGGTGGAGAGAAAGTCTTCCAAAATTTTTAAAAGAAGTCTGGAAAAATAAATGGGTAGCGATTATTGCTGCAATAGGTCCTTTTATTGGTGCCTTACTGGCGTACTTAATATTAGGGTTTACAGAAGTAGAATCAGCTGTGGCAGGTTTTGTATTCACAGCGACTGCAGTACCATACACGATTGCAGTATTAACGAACTTAGGACTTGAAAAAACAAGAGCAGCAAAATCAGCGCTCGCAACAGCAATGGCAGATAATTTTATATCTGTATTTCTAGCTGTAGGAGTATTACCAGCTCTAGCAATAGTTAAGTCTGGAAAAGAATTAACAAATATCAAAGAGCTGATATTCACCGTAGGAGGAGAAATTGTAATCGTAGGAGCTGCATTTTTATTATTTGCTATATTAGGGTTATTTATTTTACCAGATGCACATAAACACATTGAAATGAATATACCAAAAATATTTAAAAGAGGTGGAATAATGGGCAAAATTTTTAAATTATCTTATAAAATAAGAGAAGCTCCTGGTTTTTATACCATATCATCAATCTTCTTTAGTGTTAGAATAGGTGTCCCAATGACACTTTTATTGTTATTTGGTTTATCGTGGCTAGCCCATATTATGGGTCTACATCCAGCAATAGGAGCATACTTAACTGGGTTAATATTACATTCAGAAATGTATCGTAAAGGAAAAATAGATGAAATTAAAAGCCAAAATATAATAGTTGACCATGGAAATCTATCTGTATTTTTCTATTTTGCACAGGAATGGATAGGACCCATATTCTTTATCTACCTAGGAAGTCAACTTATAACAGATTGGTCAAAGGCGTGGATTATAATGATCGAAGCAATTATTGCTGGGATAATAATATCAATATTTCAATTTATAACTGCATATTTTGGAAGTAAGAAAACCGCAAAATTACCAAAGCATGATTCTATTTTATTGGGATTTGGAATGATACCGAGAGATGTTTTAGCTTTTGTTGTGCTTGGTATTGCTATTGATGCAGGGATAATTAATCAAGATGGAAATTTTGTAATTACAATAGTACTTACAGTATTAGCAATGAATATATTAAGCTCACTTGGTCTACTTTGGTATAAACCAAAATACAAAAAAGCAGAAAAGATATTTTCAAAACAAAAAGAAGAGAATTAGTTCTCTTCTTTTTGTTTTGAAAAAATATTATTTAAAGAAAATACACCCACTAACATCAAAAATGAGAAAAATATAATTGTGATTATAAATATATTATTAAGGGATTGAGTCTTTATTATATTAAATATATTTTCCATAAAACTTATCGGGTTAGCTACAATATCCCATGTATTTAATCTTATATAACGTCCTAGATATACGCCAAATGAAGATAATATTGAAATAATAATAATAAATAAATTTTGTAATCTTACATTTTTTCTAAAACTAAATAAAATATTCTTCATTCTTATTAATACATATGAAGAGACAAAAACACCGACGACAGAATATGAGAATATCATCATACCATCAAACCATAATAACCATTCTGGTCCAACATCTCTCAGGTGTATTAAATCACTTACCATGTAAATAGAATTAGGTAAAAATAAAAGCCAAATTATAAAAAACAATATCCTAAGGTAGATTTTTTTAGATTTTTCAAAAACAAATAAAAACAGTAATGGCAAGAAAGAGAGAAATAAATTCCAATTCATATATAGATATGAATGAATCTCAGTTAATGCAAACCTACTCATATTCATGATAAATGCAAAAACAACCCAAGGTATCAAAATTTTTATAAATTTTTTATAAGAGATCATATAACAAGTTTACATATAACATATATAAAAATCAATCTGTTATTGTAGATTAATTTTTATATATGTTATATGTAAAAAATTATTATTAATTATGAACTTAATATAATATCTAAACACATTTGTCATTTTTTACTGAATTACTAAACTAGTATTAATAGTAATAACAATTGGTAAAAAATATACAAGAATGACTGTTACGATGAATTAAACCAATTCTCAACAAAGAAATTAAAATAAAAAAGATCTAGCGAGACTTTATCTATACCCTAGACGAAGTCTATTAAACGTTGGTTGAAAGAATACAATACAAAAGAAATTAAAGGTTTAATCATAAACGGCACAAGACCAAAAACTCGACTAGACTAAACACTCATCCGTATCAAAAAAGATATAATTTCACCACGAAAAAAAATAAAACTTTATGCTATCAAATGATATTGAAAACCTAAAAAGAAAGGTATTCTTATCCATGTGAATACAACCAGTAAAACACCGGAACAAGAAGACTTAACAAAAATATATATAAAAGGAAGAATTAAATATAAATATATACTTGCAGAGAGAAAACTATGAGAACTCATTGAAACAGATATTAAACATGTTCCAGGGGCAATAGCAAATAGGAAATATAAATAATATATGGCTATTGATACTGCTTATAGGTGTGGGTACTCAAAGAGTATATTATGTGGATAATTAATACATTCTAGTTGACTTTTATATCTCTCTGCTAAGTTTAATCTATATCAGATAATTTTAAAAAAAAATATGAGTATAGAAAATTTTAAAAAAAACGTTGATTGGTATAAAGAAGATACGGAGAGTGGTGAAAAGAAGGATATTAATCCCGAAAATTTTAGAATCGAGGATTATTTAGATAACGAAATAATATCTATAAAAAATAAAGAGAGGAAATCTCAAGAAGAAATAAAAAATGAACTTGCTTCTAAGTTTAAATGCAATCCTGATCAAATATCATTAGGAAAGAGAGATGGGCTGATTAATGAAAACATAAAACTCCATGTTGGAGACATAAAACTGGAGTATAAGAGACACTTTATAGATAGAAATCCTTTATCACAAGATTCAAGATTAGCAGTATTCCCAGAAATTGTTATTGGAAATATGGAAGTACCAGAATTTTACAATAATAGTAAAGAAAAAATAGAAGAACTTCTTTCTCGTGGAAGAAAACTATTTATAACTAAATTTCCTAAATACATAAGTGGTGATTTTAGGACAAATCAAGAAGTTGCACCAGAAGGTACAACTTTTCCTAAATACATAGGTGGTGAGTTTATTGCAAGCTTTTATCCAAAATACACAGGAAATATAAAATTACCAGAAGTCGTTGAAGGGAGGGTAGGTTTAGGTTTTGGAGAAATCCATACAGCAGACGGAGTGGAATTACCAAGAATAATAGGTGGAGATCTTGATTTAAGAAATCTCTACTCAGCAAAAGGCTTAAAGTTTGGAGAAATTGTAAACGGACATATTAACCTAGAAAGATTAAAAACAATTGATGGACTAAATCTCCTTAATACAAAGTTTAAGACAATCGCTGTTTATAAAGGGAACCTTGGAGAAGAAGACACTAAAAAATTAGTAGAAATGTATCCTGGAAAGATTATTGTAAAGAGTCCCAACTAAAAAAGAGAGATTTAGTCTTTTCTAAAAGAAAGTAATACATAATATCACTTCATATTTTGCAATGATAAATGTAGCTATTTTAACGATATGAAAAACCTTGAAATTGAATGAAATTTAAGGCAAAATAAAAAACTCAGGGCTCACGCCGCTGGGTATTTTATATTAACAAAAAGAACAAATGAGGTGTATGGAAAAATATGTCGAATGCTCTTTTTTTATTTTAATGAAGAAGTTCGTTAATTTTAGAGTTTTTCCAAGAAATATTCTTTTAATTCTTTTATTGATACCCGTTCCTGCTCTGCTGTATCCCTAAACCTCACCGAAACAGTTCCAAAATTTTCATTCCCTTCTTCTAGTGTGTCGTAATCGATAACGACACAAAATGGAGTTCCTATTTCGTCCTGCCTTCTATAACGTTTTCCTATATTACCATTATCATCCCAAGTTATATTTCCAAATTCTGCTTTCAAAAAACCAAACACCTCATTAGCTTTATTTACAATATGTTCTTTATTTTTTACCAATGGAGAAACTGCAATTTTATATGGAGACATACTTGGATTAAAAGCTAGGTAAGAACGTTTGCTTTCATTTATTTCGTCTTCACTATATACAGAGATTAATAATGCTAAGATAGTCCTATCTAACCCCATAGATGGCTCAATAACATGCGGAATATATTTCTCACCTGTTTTTGAATCAGTATATTGTAATTTTGTCTTGCTAAATTCAGAATGTTTTTTCAGATCATAATCAGTCCTATAAGCAAGCCCATAAAGTTCCTTTTGTCCAAAAGGATATTCAAACTCAAAATCAACAGTTCTATCCGAATAATGTGCCTTATCTTCACCCTCAATCTCAACTTCATGTAATTTGTTCATATCAAGCCCAATCATTTCCGCCCATTCATTCATCTCTTCCTTCCAATAGTCAAAATATTTTTTCCAATCATCTGGATGAATAAAATATTCTATTTCCATTTGTTCAAGCTCACGAAGTCTAAAAATAAAGTTTCGTGGAGTAATTTCATTTCTATATGCTTTTCCAATTTGCGCCACACCAAAAGGAATTTTTGGGTGCATAGAGTCTATAATATTTTTGTAATTTACAAAAATACCCTGTGCTGTTTCTGGCCGTAGGTAAGCAGTCGATGAAGAGTCCGATGATGAACCTAATTGGGTTCTTAGCATAAGATTAAATTCTCTAACACTACCAAATTTATTACCTTCTGGTGATAAAATCTTTTTATCGTGAATTAATTCTGACATTTCATCTATAGTCATGTCTTCAGAATTTTCAATCCCAGCTCCTTCTAGTAAATGATCAGCACGATAATCTTTACCAGTTTTTTCATCTCGAACAAGTGGGTCAGAAAAACCACCAACATGCCCAGATGCAGTCAATGGCTTCTCTCCCATTAAGATAGCAGAATCAAGTAAATACATATCTCTCCTATCTTCAACAAATTTCTTTATCCAAGCATTTTTAATATTATTTTTTAATAGGGTTCCTAGTGGTCCATAATCATAAATACCAGACAAACCACCATATAATTCTCCAGCCTGGAAAATAAATCCACGATTTTTTGCGAGAGAAATAATTTTTTCCATTAATTTGTCATCTTGTTCTTTCATAAAAACATTGTAACAAGCAAGAGAAAAGAAACAATAGAAACAATATTTTACAAAAATAAAATGTATGGTTTTTTTCTTATAAACTCTTGCAAGTTCTCTCTCTTTGCTATTCTAAAAGAGAATTGAAATACAATTCAATAAAAGGCGAAGTGGCCTGTCTTCATGTGCATACACAAAACAAAAAATGATTATATGAAAAAATTATTTTTTATGTTTGCTGTTTTACTGTTATTTACAGTAACGACAAACTCATCAGCAAGATCTACAATTGCCGCAGTAGATAAAAATAAATCTGATGCCGGGTTGTTAAGTCACAACTTTTGGATAGTTGTGAAATCAACAACAAACACAGGAACATTGTTCGCGCTGAAAAACCTGGAAGTGGATAATGTTTCTTTAATAAAAATCTTGCGTGCCAGTGCAAGTAATAACGGAATGTTAACATTGCAATCGAGTCTAAGGACGGGAAATAACAGTTCAATTATGCCTGAAGGCACAGTTCGTAATTCGGACCAAGTTAACATGTTTGATGTAGAAAATTTCACCGAAAAAAAACGAGGGTTTGTTTAGACTTACTAAATTGCCAAGTTATTCTTTAACAAACAAAGAATCCGGAAGAAAAATGTCAAACTAATGCAGATAAAACATGGGAGCTTGAAGGCTCCCTTTTTTTATACTAACTTTAATAATTTAATCAAAATTCATCTAAAAACATAAAAACACAAATTTAATTGACATATAAAATGTTATTTGTTAAAATTTTAATTGAATCAATCGGGTAAAAATAAATGTGGTTTCCGGTTCCATATATTTTAAAAACTAAATATAAAAAAAATGAAAAAAATAATCTTAATATCAATATTAATTGTTTTTGTAAGTTCTACATTTGCCCAAAAAAAACATAAAGCAAGATGGCAGAAAGAAAGGTTTTCATTCGGAATAATGGCATATACCAATACGCCAATAACAAAAGATGACTTCGGAATTGGGATAGGATTAAACACGAGAATATTAAAGTTTATTTCAATAGAAACAAACATATATTCTAATACATTTGAAATATATGGAGTAGGTGGAATACGTATTTATCCTATTCCAAAAATATATGTAAGGAATATCAATAATTTCAATATAAAAATAATACCTAAAAGATTTTATTTTTATATAAATGGAAATATTGATACATTTAAAGAAATGTGTATTGGAATAGGACTTGGTATAAATATTAATAATAAATGGACTACAGAGATCCATTTATATAACAAAACAAAAAAACAAAAAATAATACTAAATCCTTATCTTGGGTTTGGATTTTATAGAAACTTAAATTTCCATGAATATCCACCAAATCTAAGAAAAAATGGGACTTACTAAAAAAGCTCTTCGTTACAGAGCTTTTTATTTTCTAATAAAAATAAAATTTAATTAATTACTCTACTATTACCAGGAGAAGATGATGATTCAGTTAATCTTGTTGTAAGAGGTACTTTTTTATAACTCAAATTAACACCAGTAAAAGAATCATCACCAGAAAAGATAATATCTCTAGTAATTTGTGGACTAGTATCTACATGAGAAAGTGAGGGTAATATACTTACTTGAAAAGAAATCTGTTTAGGACGAACATCTCCTATTCCAACACCAGCTTGTAATTTACCAATATTCCATTCAATATCTCTTGTAACATCATTAAAACTTATTTTATTTTTTTCAATAGATGGCGAAACATTACCAATCCACTTGACGTATGATGGAAGAGTTGTTGTAACTTTTGCATTTTCTATGTCATTAGATGAATTAGATATCTGTAACGTAACAGTATATTCAGTATCTTTACCAACACGTGGAGGAATAGGTCCTTTATTTTTGAATGGACCATCACTATATGATGTTTTTGATATTAGATTTATATCTGAATTAGCTAATATACTTACTCTAGATATTGCAAATGCTTCATGTACCTTACCACTTATTTCTACTCCTGAGACATCTACACTAACAGTAAAATTAGGATTTTTAATCACACCAGAATTATTAACTAAATCTCTTGTTTCTAATGTAAAGGAAACTGTTCCAGATTCTCCTGAATCCAAGTATTCAAGATCACTAACACCATCCTTGTCCCAAATAATATTTTTACTATTTGAATTATAATCTCCATTTAATGAAAGTACCTTACTTGGGATATACAAATCACCATCCAGATTTGCTGTTATCTGTACATTTGAAAGTCTCTCATCAAGATTATTTTCATAAGATATCTCAACACTAACGCTTTCACCACTACGAATTGTTACCTTCTTTTTATAACTATTATTTATAATAATATCAGTTGTAATAAAAGGTTCTTGTATATTTACAGTATGAGTATATTCATTAAATATCGTTTCAATTGTGTTTTTTTGTAATTGATTCTGCTTACCAACAAAAGCATGAAAAGACTGCCCTTGCCCAGGTAATGCATCTAAACGGCCATTAATAATTATTGTCTTTTCTTCTGAGTCTATATTAGAAAAATACCAAGTATTAGTTCCGAAATCTGGTTTAATATTAGATGATATAAATTCAAACCCTAGTGGATAATCAATACCAAGTAATACATTATTTATCTGTTTGTTCGTATTAGAAGAAACTTTTACACGTAATTGAATCTCTTGGTTTTGTACTATTTCTTTTGGTGCTTCTATTGATATTTTTGTTGGTGTAGAACGTATAATTAATTTGTGATCCATCTCTTTAACAAAAATAGAACTAGAACCATCTATACGGTATTCTAATGTTGCATGTATATTTCTAATATCACCCTCCTTCCCATATAATAATAAATCAAATTTTTCATCTACCTTATCACCACTCTCAATATCTTTAAGAGATCTACGCATAAATACTTCATCTTTTTCATGAGATGAATCTTTTGGATACGATAAGACCAAATCAGGAAGAATCAATTTTTGTTTATTAAAATTCTGTACCCTTACACGTAATTCAAGATTTTCTCCTCCATCAATAAATGGTTGTCCTAAAATTTCCATAGAAATTAGATCATCAGAAACTTTTTCCTTTTTATCATATAAAGATATTGCTGCAATAACTACAGTTATAATGAAAAAAAATAAAACTGAAAAAAATATCTTTTTAAAAATAGACGTTGGTAATTTTCTCTTTTTATTTTTACTTAGTAAACTATCAAATTCCTCTTTAAAATCATGTTCAAGTTCAATATTACGACCATGTATTTTACGCCTTTTATGCTGCAAAAATTCTTTATTCTTAAAATAAAGCTCCTCATTAAGAATATCAATTTTTTGTTTTTTTTCTTTTGGTGTTATGTCTCCTTTCATCTATATAAGTATACATATACATTAATAAAATTAAAAGAAGTGAGTATATAATATATATGTAATATTATATATATTTATAATTGTGACTCATAAAGTGAGTTATTTATTTTGTCAATATAAAAAACTCTATTATCTTTAACATGGTTTATTATTCCATCAATATATGGGTCTTTTGAAGATAATATTATATCTTCTTCGTTCCAATAACCTAGTGCAGATAAAATCCTTATCATTATAATAATTTCATATTCGTCAGAATCTGTATTTTTACCTTTATTAGGTTCGTCTAAAAATAAAGATATCTCATGCCATAATTGTTCGTTCTTCTCTTCACCAGTGCAAAGTCGTAATAATACATCAGACATCAATGATACTAATCTATACCATATAGTATTAGATAGGCTAAAAGAAGATTTAATTTCATTAATACCAGTTATTCTCCAAATATTTCTACCTAACACTAAATCTATATCTACAAAAGAATATTTATTCATATGATACCTCATTTTTGATTTAAGTTCTCTTATTGATTGAGCATTTGCATATATAAGACCAAACCTCTCAGTATATAAATATACTAACATATTTGATTCTCTCATATTTTTTGTCTTTAAAATAAAAGCTTTCGTTTGATATATAGCATGTGACATATAACAAGTTTACTAATACATATACTAAAAACAAGACTAAACTTAGATAAATAAAAATTATGTTATTAATTACTTGCCATGTTATGATTAATGTGTATAATTTTAATGAATAATTTATTTTTTAACTAAATATTTATTAAAATGACACAAGAAACAAAAATTCTCCTAATTGGAAAGAAAAAAGGTGGAAAAATCATCGCAGAAATAACAGACATAAACTATAAGAGCCTGATTATGGCTGTGGGAAGATCACGGAACGAATTAACTCATTTGTTAAGATACCATATGAATGGTGGAGTTACTATATCAGAAAAACCATTTGTTACCAACGGCTTTAGAGTGAGTCAGAGCACAGGTGAATATATACCATGTAAAAAAGTACCCGAAGATTTAGAAAAAGAAATAATGAATATTGTTTTTCCAAAAAATGAAATTAACGAAATTTTGGAAAAACATACAGATATATAATCTAAACATAAAAAACGACAGTTAAAAAAGCTGTCGTTTTAATTTTATATAAAAGTTTCTATCTCACAAATGAAAGATAAATCACCTGTATCTATTTCTATACCTTCATTGTCTATCCATTCAAAATTTTTGATTCCTGCTGGTTCTTTAATTTCATTCAAAAACTTTTCAATTAAATTCTTACCTTTTTCATTGGTTTGAACTTTCAAAATTATCTCATCATGTGCGTTAAGACCTGCATCTTTCCTCATTTTTTGAATTCCACGTAATAATTCACGCATATTCCCTTCAGCAACTAATTCTGGAGTTAATTCTGTATCCAAAGAAGGTATCATTTTTAACAACTTACTATTAATTAATTTCTTTACATTCATTTCATCAATAATAAGTTGGTGGTATTCTTTTGAAATATTTTCTAGTGGAAGTGTGAATGAAGAAAGTGGTTGTCGAACTTTTATCCCAGCATCAGCACGTAGTTGAAGTCCTTCGGAAACCACATCTCTCACCAATCTCATATCTTCAATTATATCTA
This sequence comes from Candidatus Campbelliibacteriota bacterium, assembly GCA_947311725.1. Classification (GTDB taxonomy): domain Bacteria; phylum Patescibacteriota; class Minisyncoccia; order Phycocordibacterales; family UBA1006; genus UBA1006. The sequence continues at coordinate 13,030 of CAMZLR010000034.1, forward strand.
CATCAGAAATAAATTGATTATTAAAACCTAAACTAAATTCTTTTAGTTCTGGCCAATATGCAAGGTGCACTGATTCTTCTAAATTATTATCTTTTCCTATTAAATCTTGCCATAATTCTTCTGCAATAAATGGAGTAAATGGAGAAACAATTTTTGCAATTTTTTCTAAAATATACCTTGTCGTAGCAAGTGCATTTTTTTTATCTTCAATATCATTTCCTTTAAATCTATCACGGCTCCTCCTTATATACCATGTAGAAAAATCATCTACGAAATCAAAAATTGGTCGCGCTGCTTTATCAAGCTCATAATTATCTAAAGCGTTAGTTACTTCTTTAAGGAGTTGTTCAGAACGAGCGATAATCCATTTATCCAAAATATTCTTAGAGTCATTACTAGATCTATGTTCTACATTTTCTGAAAACATTTTATATAATGACATTATATTTCTCAATCTACCCATAACCTTAGATGAAACCTCACGAACACCTTTCTCTGAAAAAGCAAATTCTTCAGCACGAACGACTGGTGAATTAATCATATATAATCGCATTGCATCAGCACCAGATGAATCAAAAATTAACTGAGGGTCAGGATAATTTTTTAAAGATTTTGACATTTTTTTACCATCCTCAGCTAAAATTAGTCCATTAACAATAACATTTTCAAACGGAGTTTTCCCAAATAATGCATTTCCTATAACAGTCATAACATAGAACCAACCTCTTGTCTGATCAAGTCCTTCTGCTATAAATTGAGCTGGAAACATCTTCTCAAAAGATTCCTTATTCTCGAACGGATAATGCTGTTGTGCATATGGCATTGAAGATGAGTCAAACCAGACATCAAAAACATCTTTTATGCGTTCAAGTATTATTCCATTTTGTTCTAATTCAAAATCATCAATATAAGGACGATGTATATCTAATTCCATATCACCATTGTGTGGAAATGGAATAAAATCTAAGTTCATCAGCTTTGCATTTTCAACAATTGGAACATCATAAAAATATTTTTTAATATATTTTTTTAATCCTTTTGCTCTAATTCCATAATTAATAACTTTAATAGTATCTGCATGAGAAACAATAAGAATATTCTTATTTTGATATTTTCTTTCTATATCAAACAAGAACTTCATAACGCGGATATATACATCCTTAAGAGATTCAGAATCTTTTTCTAATTTCCTTATATAAGGATCTTCTTTAATTAAAATTGTAGCATCATGATACTCATTCCAATTTTTTCCTTCCCAGTTTAACCCTGTGCCTCGTTCAATAATCCTTTCATCTGTTATGATATTTTGTTTATCAATACCAAGCTCATTTGCAATGATTCTAGCAGTCTCTTGTGTTCTCTGTAATGGTGATACAAAAATATAATCTATATTCTTTTCTTTTATCTTTAATATTTCATTATTAACTTGTTCTTTTCCTTTTTCTGTTAATGGGTCTATTTCGTCAATCTTTGAGCTTATCGTATCGGTAAGATTTGACTTAGACTCACCATGACGAATCATATAATAATTATTTCCAGAACTTTTTACATAAGAAAGCAATTCATCAAATGAAGAGATAATTATATTTTCATCTGTTTCAGGATTTTTCCAAACAGGAATTGGTGTTCCCCAAAAACGACTCCTAGAAAGCGCCCAATCACGTGCACCTTCTAACCATTTACCAAATCTACCCTGCCCAACATGTTCAGGAACCCAATGGACTTTTTTATTTGATTCAATTAATTGGTCTTTAATCTTAGGTACATCAACATACCAAGATGTAGTTGCGTAATTAAGTAATGGAGTATCACAACGCCAACAATGAGGATAAGAATGGACTAATTTCTTCTTAGAAAAAAGTTTTCCATCATGAGCAAGTCGTTTAATAATTTCAATATCCGTTGACATAAGATCTCCTTTCTTCTTCACAAGCATATCAGCAAAATCTCCTCCATCTATTGTCTCAGCAAAAACATGTTTAAATGCACCAGATTTTGAAACATGTTGAACAAAAGGAAGATCATGAATTTCACCTAATTGCATATCATCTGTACCAAATGCTGGCGCAATATGAACAATACCAGTTCCTTCTTCTGTAGTTACAAAGTCTGCTTCATAAATTTTCCAACCATTCTCACGATTTTCTATTTCTGTATCATTTTGATAATAATCAAAGGGGGCAATATATTCCTTTCCTACTAATTCTGATCCTTTTAACTCTGAAATAATTTCATATACACCCTCTTCAAAGAAATATTTTTTACTTTTAGGATCGTCATGAACAAGTTTTTGATCTTTTTTTGCAAAAATATTTTTTGCAATAATATATTTATCATCAGAAATTTTTTTATAGTTTCCATGGTTTTTAGGTGAATTTATTTGTGCTTGTAAAACCTCTTTAATCTTCACATATTCAATATCCTTACCTACAGCCAAAGCAACATTTCCAGGAAGAGTCCACGGTGTAGTTGTCCAAGCGAGTAAAAAAGTCCCGGGTTCATCTTTTAATTCAAATTTTGCTGTCAAAGAGATATCAGTAACATCTTTATACCCCTGATTTACTTCAAAATTAGCAAGAGTTGTTTCACAACGAGGGCATAAATGCATTGCCTTAAAACCTTCTTTTGTAAGTCCTTTTTTATTAAGTTCACCAAAGACCCACCAAATAGACTCCATATATTCTGGGTCCATTGCCATATATGCATTATCCATATCAATAAAACGACCAGAACGTGGAACTATCTTTTTCCATTCAGATTCATATCTAAGAACAGAATTTTTTGCAGCATTATTGAATTTTTCAATACCATAATCTTCAATATCTTTTTTTGTAGCAAGCCCAAGTTCTTTTTCTATAAGATTTTCTATTGGCAAACCATGACAATCCCAACCCCATTTCCTTGGAACATGATAACCTTGCATTGTCTTATAACGAGGGATTATATCTTTTATCGCACCAGCCAAAAGATGTCCGTAATGTGGTAATCCTGTAGCAAAAGGAGGCCCATCATAAAATACAAATTCACCTTTTGGTGATTCTTTATCTAAAGTTTTTTCAAAAATACTATTTTTTTTCCAAAAACTAAGAATTTTTTCTTCTAATATAGCCAATTCTGATTTATTTTTTGTTTCATCTTTTTGATCTTTACTCATGTATATTATGGTATCAAAACTATTATTAATGTAAAAGAAAAAACGCAGACACAGTCTGCGTTTTTTCTTTTCTTCAATCAAATTTGAAGAATAAACCATTTACATCTTATCTCGTATCAAAAATACTTTTTAAAATATAAAAGGATTTCAGAATTTCAAGTTTCTCTAAGTAATATAGAGAATACCTTAATTTGAGAGAGGTTTTTTAAAATTCAGTTCGGGTGAGCAAGCATGCTCTTCTCTTTGAGAGAGTATGACGCTCCTGCGCTTTTCCTTCCGGAAAAGCTTTGAGCGTCACCCTCTCTCTTCGGGTGAGACTTGCTCACCCGATGCCGTCTTTCAAGTTTTTCTTTTTTCTCTCAAATTTTGATGCTCTTTTTTAAAATTCTTTCTGAGGCGTTTTTGCGAAGCAAAAACGCCTCATAAAGAAACCAAGTATATTTATAGAGTCCTTAGTAATAACTCTTTAACCATAAACATTTCCACCACAGAAATGTTTTTTAATTTTTAAAAGATCTTCCAAGGGCGAGCAAGCTCGCCCTTGGTTTTTCTTTTATTTTTTTGTCCTGACAGGCGGACCACCTCCCTGCAAAGATCCAAATGCAGGGTTCTGGGTTATTTATATATACGGGAAATAGTTTCCCAATTTTTCTCTAGATATTTAAGCTGATCTAGAGAAAAAATTTTTTTCTTCTCTTTTTTTATTTTCATTTCAGGGACCATTACCATTTCCCCGTCTTGAAAAATAGGACCAGTAAAAGTTTTAATTTTTTTACTAACCCCAATAAGAATATACTCCTTACGAGTATATTCAAAATATTCTTTCATTTTTTCCATATTTTCGAGCTTTAATAGCTCTGGTATGGAAAAAATTTTTTCAACCAGAGAAACATCGATTCTCTGGTTTTTTATCTCATAGAAACCACCATTTTTCCATGAGATAATTTCTTCTCTATATTCAATACGTCCCATATATTGATATGGGACGTATTCTTTCTTATCTGGAATTTCTCCTTCCTCAAAATTTCTCTTTAAAAAAGAGAGAAATTCCTGATATTTTCTTCTATCTTCGAAGAAGATATCAATGTCTTGGGAGCAGTATGATGATACCCCCTTGTATATAATAGACCCAGATAAGGTCCCGCAATAATAAATTATGGCTTTATAAAATTCAGGAAATCTTTCCTGAAATTTTTTTTCATTTTTTTTACAATTATCTAGAAACCTTTGCAGGTTTCTATTTTCTACTCCCATCACCGCTCTCTCAAGCGGAGATGGTAAATAATTTTTTTTATTTTCAGAAGCATCCTTTGATGCATCTGAAAAAATTTTTTTAAAAAATTTTTTCATTTTTTTTTTAATTTTAATCCCTCCGCCCACTAAGTGGGTTTCGGGCGGTTAGACAAAACTAAATTCACAACAATGTTATGAACAAAGTATTGCCTAAGCTCTAAGAAAATGAAAATTTCTTTTTTGGGTGGGTTTTGCTTCGCAAAACCCACCCAATAAAAAAAGCAATTTTTTTAAAAAAATTACGAAAAATTCTACCTTTTCCACCACAGAAAAGGATTTCCCGTGTCCTGCAAAA
>CAMZLR010000035.1 GCA_947311725.1 Candidatus Campbelliibacteriota bacterium
TAATAGAAGAATATGTTAAATCTATAGGTGGAGAGATACGTTAGTTTTAACTTATATAAATTAGACATTTAAAAAATGCGAATGAATAAATTCATTCGCATTTTATATTTAGTTTTTATCTAATGTTTGCAGAAATGCATTTTTTCCCGTCATATTTAAATGACATACTTATATCTGTAGTCTTTTCAATAGAACATTGATCAAAACTATTTAGGATTTTTTGTTTTATTTCTTTCTCTAAAAAACTTCTTAAATCTTTTTCAGAGAAGGAAAATTCTTCCCATGTTTTTCTGCTCACTTCTACACAAACATATCTGTGGATTTCAAAGTCTCCACTTTTAATTTTTATGTGTATAGGATCTGATGTAAAGAAAGAATTATTTCTACCAAAATCATCGTTCCTGATAATCAGATTATCAGGAACTTTCCAAAATTTCGGATTAAAATATACAATAGATGCTTCTTCGTAGCTTCCATTTTTGTTTTTAATCCAGGAATAAGATTCATTTCCAAATATGTTAAAGTTGACCATTGAAAATAGTATTATTCCTAGGATAAAGATTATAGATTTTATTTTGTTTATCTTAAGAATAATAATTAGTAAAATTATTGACATTGCAGAAAAGAAGAAAAAATTCATAGCACTTCCACTTTTTAATAATAAGTTTTTAATTAACAATGCAATCCATATTACTATGGTGATATATTCTCTTTTATTAAGAAAGTTATCTACTTTCTTAATAATTTCAAAGAACATTTTTATTTTTTTACTTAAAAATATCAATACATTTTTCATAATATAAAATATTTAATTTTGAAATTAACTCTGTGACACAGAGTGAGGATTTTCCTCTGACTTCACTTCCATTATAACAAGAGAGAGAGTTGTCAAGTGTTATTTAACAAAAAATAAAAATATGTTGATAACTTTTTTTATTCAAATTTTGTTTAATTTATATATTTATGAAGATAAATAATTAAGTAACAAATACTTTGTTGTTTAACAATATATGAAATATTTTCTTTATAAGAAACAGCATGGTAATTAATATGGTATATTTTGTATTTATTTTCACTTGCATTATCGTATTGAATATATATAATCTTAATTATTATGATTGAACTAAAAGTATTAAAAAGAGATACAAAAGATAGTAATGATTATCTACGTTCTCATGGATTAATTCCAGCAGTAATGTATGGACCAGGATTTGATAATATTTCTATTAGTGTAAATGACGGAGAGTTTAGAAAAGTATATCGAGAGGCAGGGACATCAAATGTAATTCATACAATTGGTGACATTAAAGGGGAGATGATTATTGTTCAAGATATGGATGTTCATGTTGTATCTGGCGATATATTAAGCATTGACTTCAAGGTTGTTAATAAAGGTGAGACAACAGAAATTACTGTTCCCATTAAATTAGTAGGAGAATCACTTGCTGTCAAAAACAATATCGGTTTACTTAATTTTTCACATGAGGAGGTAGTAATTGAAACAATTCCAAGTAAGATTCCAGATCATATAGAAGTTGATATATCTGAACTAAATGGATTAGGAGATAATATAAAATTATCAGATATAAAGTTCCAAGAAGGAGTTAAATGTATTGATGATATCGAAATTACAGTGGTTAGTATTATTTCTCCACAAGAGGAAAAAACAGAAGATGACAATATAGATATAGAGCCAGAATTAGTTAATCAGAAAGGTGGTGAAAAAGAAGATTCTTTAGATAAAAAAGACGAATAGTCTTTTTTATCTTGAAGAAATATAAATTTACTTCCATTTATTTTATATGAAAGTTATAATATTGATATGAAAAAAGATTTTATTATTACAAATAAATTAAAGGCAATTACTATTGTTTTTATGTTTTTTTCTTTTGTTTTTATTGTTAAAGCAGAACCAAAATGTAGTGTTACTGAAACAAGGGACCAATGTGAAGCTAGATTAAACGCAGAAATAAAGAAAAAGGAGGAGGAAATAAAAAAACTTACTAATGATATTTTAACAGAAGATGGAAAACAGATGACGATTTCTAGTGAAATAAAGAAATTGAAAAATGATATTTCCGAAACAGAATCTGCAATTCATAAGAAAAACACATTGATTTCTAATATAAGGAATGAAATAAACGAAAAAGAAAATTCATTAGAAGATTTAAATAATAAATTACATCGTGAAAAAGAATCTTTGGAAAAAATTTTAAGAAAAAGATACGAGTTGGATGATGCAACCTTATTTGAATATTTATTATCTAATAAGAGTGTGTCTGATTTTTATGAAGACGCACCTGCATTTTCATATGTTCAATCTTCTTTATCTGATTCATTTAATTATATTGCTAATATAAAGGAAGATATTTATGGAGAAAAACTTTCTCTTGAATATAAAAAAGAGCAAGAAAATAATGAACGTTATTCTCTAAAATTAGAGAAAGGTAAAATAGAGACACAAAAAAAAGATAGAGACCAAGCATTATCTGTTAGTAAATCAAAGAAGGCAGGTTTAGCAGAATTAAGAAAACTTCGTAAGGCTGAAATTGCAAAAATTCGTTCAGCATTAATTCAATTTCAAGGTAATGGTATAAGTAAATCTATTTCATTCGGTGAAGCTTATGATTATGCGAAGAATGCATCAGAAAAAACTGGAGTTCGTACTGCTTTTATAATGGCTATTATGCAACAAGAATCAGGTTTTGGAAATAATGTTGGTGGTTGTTATTTAAAAAACGGTCAAACAGGAGAGGGTGTTTATATAAAATCTGGAAATAAATCTATGAGAAACATGGTTCCAGGTCATTTCGAAGCTTTTAAAAGAATTACAGCTGGTCTTGGAAGAGACTGGAGCACTACTCCTATTTCTTGTGCTGTTTATCAAAACGGAAGTTATTATGGATATGGTGGCGCTATGGGGTATACACAATTTATTCCTGGAACTTGGGATTTGGTTGCTTCTAGAATTCGTGCTTACTTAGGAGTCCTTGTTGCTAACCCATGGAACGCAAGAGATGCAGTTATGGCAACGGCTATATTTATGAAAGATAAAGGAGCTACATCACAAACTTACACAGCAGAATATAAAGCAGCGTGTGGTTACTACGGTTCATGTAAGCGTTATAATTATGGAGCAAGTGTTTTATCAAAGGCAGCAATGATTCAGCAAAAGATTAATACTCTTGAAAGAGACTAATAATATGATATTAAAAGATGGAAATAAGGGAAAAAATTTAATAATTGAATATGATAATAATTCTTATTTTAGATATCCAGTTAAAACTAGAGTTATAAAACAAGAAGATAATTTAATCAGAATAATAGAAGAATACTGTAATGATTTTATAAAAGAAGGTGATATTATCGGAATAGCAGAATCTGTGATTTCTGTTATGCAAAATAGAGCATATAAATTTTCAGAAATTGAATACGGTTTTTTTGCTAAACTATTATCTAAATTTGTTACAAAGACTAGTTCTGGTATAGGCCTAGGAACACCACAGACAATGCAACTTGCGATAAATGAAGTTGGAATAATTAGAATTCTGTTTGCATCTTTTATTGCTTTTGTAACTAAAATATTTGGTATGAAAGGTATTTTTTATAAAATAGCTGGCGATAAGGCTCGTGGAATAGACGGCCCAACAGAAAATACAATACCGCCGTATAATCAATATGCAACCTTACTGCCTAAGGCTCCAAATAAAATTTTAAAAGAATTGAAAGAACATTTTTTAAAGAGAAATATAAGATTTTGCATTGTAGATGCTAATGATTTAGGTGTTAATTTGGTCGGCAAGTATGACAAAGTGTTCTCTAATGTTATAAAAAAAGTATTTTCTGATAACCCACTTGGTCAAGGAAGTGAATCAACCCCATTATTAATTATAAGGAAATCAGTCTAAGTATATTGCATTAAAAAAGAGTATATGTATAATTGTTTGTATTATGAAAAAAGATATTCACCCAGAAGATTACAGATTAGTAATCTTTCACGATAATGCTAGCGGAGAAGATTTTTTAATTTCTTCTACTGTAAAAACAGATAAAAAAGGAAAGTTTGAAGGAAAAGAATATCCTTTAATAGATATTGAAATTTCTTCTGCATCACACCCATTTTATACTGGTGTTGAAAAACGATTAGACACTGCTGGTAGAGCAGAGAAGTTTAAGGCTAGAATGGAAAAAGCAAAAAAATAAGTATTTTAGATACTTATTTTTTTATATTCGAAATTTTAAATAGTGTTAAGTTTTGATTTTATTTTTTTAAAAAAAGATATATTAATAATAATTAATGTCTAAATATACTTGACATTTTTTTCACCATTGCTATAATAGAACTGAAATATTTCACAAAATTTAAAATTTTAAAAAATGAAAAAATTATTTTTTATTACGATTCTTGTTGTTAGTTTTTCTTCTTTATTTTTTAATTCTTGCGATAGTCCATCGTCAAGAAATCAATTTTTTAACAAAAAGGACTTAGGGAACATGGATGGCTATATTGAAGCCATGTATGATGTTTCGTATTTAGAAGATGATATGTTAATTGTAGATGGGGTAAAATACCAGATACCTTATATGAATAAGGTACCATCTGGTACAGAAGAGGATAGAGTTGATGTTTTCATCCTTATTGAAGGTAAACCTATTTTATTGAATGACAAACAAAACAGCGCTTTCACGATCAAAATTAGGAGAAGATTGTGGGCTGCAAAGAGAAAAATACAAAAACACAGAAAAGAGCAAAAAAAGCAATGAAAGAATATAACGAGAAGAAAGAAAAAGCAGAACAGGATAAAATTAACAAAATCCTTGGTTTATAGTTTTTTCTTCTTAAAAGACAGCTTATTAAGTTGTCTTTTTTATTTGAATTGACATTTAATTCTGTTATAGTTTATCTATGGAAATTTCAGATGAAGAATTAAAAAAAATAAATGAAAATTATTCTACGCAATATTTTGGCTCAGAAATAATAAGACTTCAAAGACAACTTGAAGAGACTAAATTACTTGCAGAAGATAAAGAGCTTGCTGAAATGGCACAGAAAGAGATTAATAATATTAATATTCAACTTGATGCTTTTATCAAACAATCTCGTGATATTTTAAAGAAAGAAAAAGAAACAAATTATGACTCTCCTAGGGAAGTTATTATGGAAATAAGAGCAGGAGCAGGTGGAGATGAAGCTTCTCTTTTTGCTCGTGAAGTTTCTGAAATGTATGAAAGATATGCTGATTCTAAGTCATGGTCATGGAAACCTATTGATGCGTCTTTGAATGAAATCGGTGGGTATAAAGAAGCTTCTTTTGAAATAAAAGGAGATGATGTTTATAAAAATCTTAAGTTTGAAACCGGTGTTCATCGTGTACAAAGAGTCCCTGCGACAGAAAAAATGGGACGTATACATACATCAACTATATCTGTTGCAGTTATGCCATTATTTAAACATACAACTATTGAACTAAATCCTGCTGATTTAGAGTTTGAAACATCTCGTTCTGGTGGAGCAGGTGGTCAAAATGTAAATAAGGTTGAAACAGCTGTTCGTGTAATTCATAAACCAACAGGGTTAGACGTTCGATCTACTGCTCATAGGACTCAGTTGAAAAATAAAGAAGCAGCAGTTTCTATATTGAAATCTAAACTTCAAGCTATTAAAGATGAAGAAGAGAGGTCGGAACATGATGAAGAAAGGCGTAAACAGATTGGAACAGGTGACAGGTCTGAAAAGATAAGGACTTATAATTTTCCACAAGATAGAATTACAGATCATAGAATTAAAGAATCATGGTCAAATATTGATGGAATAATGAGTGGAGATTTACAAAAAGTTATAGATAAGATTATAGATAGACAGAGTGAATTAGAATTAGAATAATATATGTTCTTTAATATTAATTTTAAGTTTACATTATCGATAATTGCAGGGATACTTACAGTAGTTTCATATATTCCATATATTATTTCTATTTTAAATAAAAAAACAAAACCACATATTTACACATGGTTTATTTGGGCAATAACTCAAGGAACAGCAGCTGTTGCTGTTGTATACGGAGGAGGAAGTTTTGGGTCTATTGCCTTATTTGTAGGGACGATTTTGGTAATACTAATATTTTCTCTATCATTTAAATTTGGATCAAAGAATATAACAAAAAATGATACGATTACATTATTTATAGCCTTGTTTATAATTTTATTTTGGTGGATATCTAATAATTTATATATATCAATTTTTCTAATAACATTAATTGACATAATTGGTTATATTCCAACAATTAGAAAGACTTATTATAATCCATATAGTGAAAAAATTATTTTTTGGTTATTAATGGTTATTGTTAATTTATTAATAATATTTTCTGTTACTGAATATAATTTTTTTACAATAATATATGTATCTATGTTATTAATTATGAATTTTACCATGTGTATATTAATGATTTTAAGAAGAATACATATAAAAAAATCCTAATACGGATTTTTTTTGTGCCCAAGAGAGGGCTCGAACCTCCACGGATTGCTCCACTGGTTCCTAAGACCAGCGCGTCTACCAATTTCGCCACCTGGGCATATTTTAATTTACGTTTTTAAACGTGTCCGCTTACCAGGACTCGAACCTGGGACCGTCTGGTTAAGAGCCAGCTGCTCTACCAACTGAGCTATAAGCGGTAACAAAAATATTATATATTATGGTACTTTTTATGCAAGTAAAAATACTTGCAGTATTAATATAGTTTTGGTAAACTATATCTCGTTCAATGTACTATTGAATATTAAGCGCGTGTAGCTCAGGTGGTTAGAGCGCATCACTGATAATGATGAGGTCCTAGGTTCAAGTCCTAGCATGCGCACAAAGCTATAAAAAAATAAAGAATAATTATTTATTTTTTTTATATTTGTATTTTTACTCTATATTGTATAATATATTCTATTGAAGATTTAATTATTAATTTAAAAAAAGAATTATTATGGAACAAATTTTAAAAAATGATCATGAATCAAATTTATCTATAGAAATAGATAGATCATGGAAAGAACAGATAGATATTTTAAATAAAATCAAAAAGGCAGGTAATTATCAAAATTATTTTGATATGTTGAATTATGATTTTAAGAAAGAAGCATTTCGTAAGCCAGAAAAAATGATTGTTGGGTGTATTGATGAAGGGTGTACCCACAATTCACATCAGGTTGAAGGACCTATTTTAAATCTTGGTGGGTCAGGAATTCTCTACCCCGTAGAAGAAACAGTAGAAATGTTGAAAGATAAAAATATAGAAATTATTAGTTCTCATGATGGTTGTGGAGCTGCTGCTCTTGCTGAAAAAGATCCTTATACTTACACATCAAAAGTAGTTGAGAAAATAAATGATTATCGAAAAAAAAATGGAATGCAATTAGTAAAGCATATTCATATTCCTGCAGAGAACATGACAAGAGATGAGAATTTTCATGAAGCTGTTGCTGTTTATTATAATTTTGGAGATGATATTTTTGATGCAACAAGGGTTGTAGATGAAAATGGAAATGAACTTTTAGGAAAAGGATTTACTATAGACCGTGGTCATTTTAATGAAGAAAATTCATTAGCCGAATTAGGAATATCTATTGATATTGCTTTTGGACATCATGGATATGGAGATCGTTTTACAAAAGAGAATCCACTTACTATTGTGTTTATTGAAAGCAAAGACAATGAAGAACAAGAAAAAGCCATTAATTTTCTTAAAGATAGAAAAGAATTTAATGAAGGAAAAATAAATATAGATTTTCTAATGAAAGCTTAGAAGCTTATTAATTAAAACAGTAGTTTAATACTACTGTTTTTATATATTTGTAGTTTTTTATGTATTTGTTATACTTTTATTCGTTATATTATTTATGAGTAAAGATAATGAAAAACATGCATGGTGGAGGCCATCATTAATTATATTTTCAAAAATATCAGTATGGATTATAGGACCTGTAATTGTTGCAGTTGTCTTAGGAAAATTTTTTGATAATAAGTTTCATACACAGCATTTATTTTTTATAGTATTGATGGTTTTATCATTTACTTTATCTATATATAAAATAGTAAAAGAGACATCAAAACAAATAAAAAATATAGAGATAGATATTGAAAATAAAAAGAAGATTAAAGAAAGTGATCATTAGGTTATATGAATATAAATGAAATAGATACAATAAAAAATCCTACTAAAGATGTTGTAAAACACGAGTTACAACCACATAAACCAACGATTTTTGCTGAGACTATTTTTACTATTGGAAATTTCCATATTACAAATGCTATCTTAACATCATGGTTTGCTCTCTTAATAATCATTACCATATCAATATCTTTAAGAGTTAAATTAAAAAAAATACCTAGTAAATTTCAGCTATTTTTTGAAACTATTCTTGATGGCGCTTTAGATTTAGGGGATCAAGTAACGGGTGAAAGAAAATTAACTAAAAAAGTTTTACCTATTGCACTTACTGTATTCTTTTTTGTTCTTATCAATAATTGGTTAGGGGTTTTCCCTGGAATAGGGTCAATTGGAAAATTAATAATTCAAGAAGGACATAGTGAATTTATTCCATTTTTCAGAGGTGGAACTGCAGATATTAATACCACCATTGCATTGAGTATTTTTTCTGTAATTGCAGCTAATATTTTTGGGATTATAAGTATCGGGATTTGGAAATCATTTAATAAATTTATTAATTTAAAAGTATTAATTAAGATGTTTACAGAGGTAAGGAAAGACCCAACAATACTTATTGTGGCCCCAATTACTTTTTTTGTAGGACTTATTGAAATTATTGGAGAAATTGCAAAAATAGCTTCACTTTCTTTCAGGCTTTTTGGAAACGTATTCGCAGGAGAAGTCCTTCTCTCTGCTATGGCTGCAATATTTGCTTTTGGGATTCCTATTCCTTTCCTTTTTCTAGAAATCCTCGTTGGTGGAATTCAAGCTCTTATTTTTTCAATCCTAACAATGGTGTATTTCACTATAGCCTCTCAAGATCATGATCATGATAATAACGAACACGATATACAATATGAATTAAATAATGATCTATTAAATGAGAGTTTAAAAAAAATAGAAATTAACTCTTAAAAAGGTCTTTTATAAAATTCACTTTATTATTTTCTAATAAAGTGAATTTGATAGAAGTTCTATTAAAAAGACATTAATATGTCATTTATTATTAGGTTTTAATTTTAAAAAAAATAACATTTAAAAAATATATTATGGAAGATTCAGTAAAAACAGTATTAGATTTAGTACCTTTAGCAAAAGCTCTTGCAATAGGTTTAGGTTCAGTTGGTCCAGCTATTGGTATCGGGCTTATTGGTTCAAAAGCAATGGAGGCTATAGGGAGAAATCCAGAAGCTGCAAGTAAGATTTTAGTTCCTATGTTGCTTGCCGCAGCATTCGCTGAGGCTGTTGCTATTTATGCATTAGTAATTGCATTCTCAATTTAATATAATTTATTATTATGGACGGGCTTATTTCAACATTTCACATAGATTATAAGATAATTATTGCGCAAATTATTAATTTTGCGATTGTTTTTGTTGTTCTTTATATTTTTGCACTTAAACCTCTTGGAAAGCTTATGCATAACCGTAGGGAAGAAATAGAAAAAGGATTATCTTATGCTAAAGAATCTAAAGATGAATTGATTATTGCAAAACAAAAAGCAGAAGAAGAGATTAAAAAAGCTAGGATTAAGATAAATGATATGATTGGGGAAGCCAGACAAAAAGGTGATGATATGATCATAAAAGCTCAAGATATAGCAAAAAAAGAAGCTCAAAAAATAAAAAATCAAGCAGAAAAAGATATTATAAAAGAAAGGATTGAAATAGAAAAATCTATTTATCAGAAGACTGCACATCTAGTGGCTCTTGGTGTATCAAAAATTCTTGAAGAGGATGTTGATGATAAAAGGAATGTTTTTCTTAATAAGAAGGCGGTTGATTTTCTTAAAGAAAATCAAAATATATAAGTTTATGATAGATTCAAAAACACTTGCGGAAACCTTACTTAAATTTTCTACATCAGATGATGCGGAAAAGAAAATTAATAATTTTTTTTATTATCTTGAGAAAAAAAATCTTTTATCTTTTTTACCTCAAATTAAAAGATATCTTTTACAAAAACAAAAATCTTCAGAGCATTTTAATACGCTCTACATACGAAGTCGTTTTTCTCTTTATTGGGAAGATATAGAGGAAATTATTCGTATCATTGGGGTTACAAAAGATGCTCCTGTGGAATTTATTCAAGATGAAAATATTATAGGAGGTTTTCAGGTTATTTATAAGGAAAAAATATATGACGGTTCTCTTTTCCATAAAATAGATCAATTTGAAAATACTTTGATACAATCTTAATTTATTATTATGAATACAGATACATTAATTAAAAAAATAGAAGAACAGATTAATAATTTTGAAGCCACTCTCGATGTGGTGGAATTTGGTATTGTGCAATCCATAGGTGATGGAATTGCAAGGGTATCAGGTTTATCACAGTGTGAAGCTTCTGAAATGATTGAATTTGAAGATGGTTCTATTGGGGTGGCACTTAATCTTGAAGAAGATACTGTCGGAATTGTGGTACTTGGTGATTATCTTGGTATCCATGAGGGGGATAAGGCGAAACGAACTGGAAAAATTTTATCTTTACCTGTAAGTAATGATATTATTGGTCGTGTCGTTGACCCTCTCGCAAACCCTATTGATGGAAAAGGTGAAATCTCTATTGATAAGCAACAACTTATTGAGCGTGTTGCTCCTGGTGTTATGGCACGAGAGCCTGTTTCTGTTCCTCTACAGACAGGAATTAAGGTGGTTGATGCATTGGTTCCTATCGGACGAGGACAACGAGAGCTCATTATTGGTGATAGGCAAACAGGAAAAACTGCTGTTGCAATAGATACTATTATAAATCAAAAAGGGCAGAATATTAAATGTGTATATGTTGCTATTGGTCAAAAAAAATCAAAAGTAATGCGTATTGTAAAAAAATTAGAAGAAGCTGGAGCTATGGAATATACTACCGTTGTACTTGCTGGAGCTTCTGATTCTTCTGCACTTCAATATATTGCCCCTTATGCAGGGGTCGCTATTGCAGAATATTTTCTCGACAAAGGAGAAGATGTACTCGTGATATATGATGATCTTACGAAGCATGCTGCTGCATATCGAGAAATTTCACTACTCTTGAGAAGACCGCCAGGGCGTGAAGCTTATCCTGGAGATGTTTTTTATCTTCATTCTAGACTTCTTGAAAGAGCTTGTCGGCTTAATGAAGAATATGGAGGTGGCTCTATTACTGCTCTTCCTATTATTGAAACACAGGGTGGTGATGTTTCAGCATATATCCCAACAAATGTAATTTCTATTACTGATGGTCAAATATTTTTGGAAGCAGGTTTATTTAATAAAGGAATTAGACCTGCAATTTCTGTTGGACTTTCAGTTTCTCGTGTTGGTGGCGCTGCTCAAAAAAAATCAATGAAAAAAACTGCAGGGCCTATGAAGTTAGCACTTGCACAATACCGTGAGTTAGAATCATTTGCTCAGTTTGGTTCTGATTTAGATTCACAAACAAAAAAGGCGTTAGATCATGGTAGAAAATCTGTTGAATTATTAAAACAGAAACAATATTCTCCGATAAGTCTAGCGAAACAAGTTGCATCAATTTATGCGTTGAATAATAGTTTGTTAGATGATATTAAATTTGAAGATATATTAGATTGGGAGATTGGTTTATATAAGTTTTTAGAAATGTCTAAGGGTGATATTCTTAAATCTATTAGTGAAAAATGGGACGATGACATAATAGGTAAGTTAGAGCAAGCTATAAAAGAATATAATGATTCTTTTAATATTTAAATATTAATATGGCAATGCAGACAAAAACAATTAAACAGAAAATGAAATCAGTTTCTAGTATTGGTAAAATAACTAAAGCCATGGAAATGATTTCTATTTCAAAGATGAAAAAATCAGTTTTAAAAAGAAATAATTCTTTGTCATTTGCTGAAGAATCACTTTCTATTTTAGAAAATATATACATACATGGAGGGTTAACTCATAAATATCTTGAGAAAGGGGATGGAGATAAATTACTTATAATAGTTGTATCTTCAAATAAAGGCTTATGTGGTGGATATAATATTAATATCTCTAAGAAGCTTAGTGAATTTATCAAAAATAATCCCAAAGAAGTTATTGATGTAATTTCTATTGGGCGTCAAGCAAAAAAAGCTGCTA
>CAMZLR010000036.1 GCA_947311725.1 Candidatus Campbelliibacteriota bacterium
AGCATACTCTCCTAAGATAGAATTATCTTCTAGCTTAGTTGCGAGAACATTTACTACAATTTCTTCTTCGTTTTCAGAAATTTCTATTGTAGATGTTCCACCAGTTTTTGTCGGGATGTGTGTTGCTTCACCTAATTGAATTTCTGTTTTTACGATCCATCCTAAATAAGGATCATCGCTAGTTACAGAATTAACTCCCTCATCCGAATGAGTTATTCCACCATAGATAGGTTTAAAAAAACCATGTACATATCCGGAAGTTTCATTATTAGATACTGATATGGTATCAATCCATACATTTCCGTTTTCTTTTAGATTCATTTTTTGCGTGATTGCCCCACGCAAGTTTACTTCTACGCCATCCATATTTCCAACGGATTGGCATTCAGCAATTATGATCGCATGTGTTCCGTCAATCATTTCTATTTCAATTGATGGGTTTACAATTTCCGGTTTTACAATTGGCTCAATTATTTTTTTCTTACAAGAAGAAAAAAATATAGCAAACAATAATACTGATAAAAAAACTATTTTTTTCATAACTTTATGATTTTAAATTTTTAAAGAATTTTATACAAAAGGATTTTCCATTTGTAGTATTTATTAAAAGGTTATCATGTCCTTGACATATTGTCAAGTATTATATAGCTTTTTTAAAAAAAAAGATAACTATTTTGTTATCCTTACTTTTTATTTAATTTAATATTTTTAATGATGCTTTAATTTTTTCGTTTGTATCTTTTATTTCTTGTGATACTTCTGAAAGTGCTCTATGTGCTTGAGCTTTTGTATAACCAAGTGCAATTAGTGCATCTATTACATCTATATCATCTTTTTGTATTTTTATATCAGTATTTCCAGAATAATTTTTTAGTTTATCACGTAACTCTATACACATACGTTCTGCTGTTTTTTTTCCTATACCAGAAACGGAAGTTAGAAAATCGATATTATTATTAATAATTGCTTGATATAATGTATCTGTAGAGGCAAGACCTATAATAGCTAGAGCAGAACGAGGTCCAATTCCAGAAACATCAAGAAGCTTTTTAAAGAAAAATAGCTCGTTTTTTGTCTCAAATCCATAAAGATCAAGAGCTGTTTCCCTTACAATAGTATGTATAAAAAGAGAGATTTCTGTTTGGGAAAGCACGAGACTCTGTGTTTGTGGAGTACAAGCAATTAAATAACCAACACCGTGTACATCTATTACAATACTTCCGTCGCCTTCAAATAATGGTTTTCCTGTTATATATCCAATCATAACTTAAGTATATATTAAATAACACAGACTTTAAGTTTGACAAGTCTTTTGTTTTGTGTATAATATAGATATGGCATTTAAGTTAAATTTAGATAAGAAAAAACCATTAGTAAAAACAAGTAGTATTGATGGTATTAATAATGGGGTTTATGAACAATTAGATCTAGAAAAATACTCTGGATACGACAAAGCTATGAAAGAAGGACTTAATGTTTTTTTTAATACCTATGAAAAAAGAAAAAAAATATTTCATGATGGCGGTTCAATGGCAATTATTTACGAACTTCCTTTTTGTAAAAATAATTTAATTATAAAAGAAACGAGAAAGAACATTCATGGTGGAGCTGTCGTTAATGGACCAAAAGATGAACTTAAAATACAAGATGATCTATATGACTTAGACGGATTAGATATTCCTTTTCCTGTCGCATATATAGGGATAAAACATGTTGATGTAGAAAATAAAAAAATTACAGAAAGAAATCTTATAATTATGGAAAAAATAGAAGGATTATCTATAGGCGATAATATAAGGGAAGTTAGGGGTGGTAGAGTTGCAAATTTACCAAGTAATTTTTCTATAAATGTTTTTATGGAAAAACTAGAAAAACAAGTAGAAATCATGCATAAACATAATTTTTATCATCGTGATTTAACTATAAATAATGTTCTCATCAACAAAGAAGGTAATCCAGTTATTATTGATTTTGGGTCATCTACAGAGTCTACATATACTGATCCTTATGAACATTATTCAACTACGTTAGTTAAAAATGAAAAAAGAACTATAACTGGTGGGAGCATTGTATTTAAAGATGATAGAGAAAGTTTAGATAGTATAAGAGAATCTTTAAAACTTTTAATAAATAGTTAGTTGACTTAATTTAAAATTAATGTATATATAATAACGAGAATATATTTAAAAAAATAACATGGAAATAGAAGAAATAAAAGGAGAAATAGTAGTAACAAATAGTTTTAAAAAGTTTATAAAAAAACAAATCTTTTATAAATATAGTAATTTGAAAAATGATTTTTTAAAAGATTTAGATTTAGGTTTTACAAAAATAAATAGTGGTACATTTAGCGGAAAAATTTGGTATGTAAAACCACACGAAGAAAATATAGTTGCTGGTATCTTGACAAAAGATGAGATTGGGTTTTCAGGAGAGTTAATGGAATTAATTCCAGATTTAATCTTCTATACACTATAAAAAATATTTAAGAAAGAGGATTTTACACCCTCTTTTTTTATTGTTTATTCTCTGTTAATATTCATTTTATGAATGTTGAAATTCTTTTTGAAAATAAAAATTTAATTTTAATTAATAAACCAAGTGGCTTAGTTATACATGGTGATGGGAGAACAGATGAATTTACTCTTGTAGATTGGATTTTAAAAAAATATCCAGAGATAAAAGGGATTGGGGAAAATATGTTGGTGAAAAATAAAGAAGGGAAAGAAGTAGAAATCCAACGACCTGGAATTGTTCATCGAATTGATCGTGATACTTCTGGTATTTTGGTTGTTGCAAAAAATCAAGCATCTTTTCTTGATTTAAAACAGAAATTTAAAAATAGAGAAATAGATAAAAAATATCTTGCACTCGTTTATGGATGTCCGAAAGATAAAGAAGGAATAATTATTGCTTCAATAGGTCGAAGTAATAAAGATTTTCGTATGAAGCAGGCAGGTAATCATGCGAGGGGAAAATTAAGAGAAGCAGAAACTCACTATAAGATTTTGCAATGTTTTGAAGATAGCAGAAAGAAAAACAAACAAGGAATGTATGAAAAATACGCACTTATTGAAGCTTCCCCTAAGACAGGAAGA
>CAMZLR010000037.1 GCA_947311725.1 Candidatus Campbelliibacteriota bacterium
AAAAGGAATTTCTTCTGACTCTTTTTCTCCAAAATCTATCTCAAATCTTAATAATTTATCTGTTCCATCTATCGGTTCTATGAACCGAACCCATCCAATTCGCATTTCTAATTTTTTAAAATCATCATATGTTATATTTTCCATATAAAGATTATATTATTTTAAAAAAAATAAAAAAGGTATATCGCAACCTTTTTCATAATTAAATATTTATTTTTACACCATAATTTATCTTATCAGTATAAGATAAATGTAATCTTATAGAGACTTTTTTCATATCTAATATATATTCAAACCTAGGTCCAATATATTCATTTCCAGATGCTATCCCAACACCAATATTCTTTCCAAAATAACGAATAACAGAAGTTGATACATTATATTCACTCCAATCAATGGTACCATAATTTATTCTAACAATACCCCAATCAAAATTTCCACGAAAATCTCCATAGATAGTGCATAAAGTCTTATCACTATAAAACTGCTTAAAACCAATATTAATCGATGTGCTTATTCCGTTTTCTATTCTAAACACAAGACCTTCATAAATCCTATGTTCATCTTTCTTTAACTTAACAGTAGTTCTTAGTCTAATTTTTTCATCTATCTTTTTGTCTACCCTTAATCTTACTTGATCAAAAGTAAACATAATATCCATCTTTTCAACAATTGATTCTTCTTGTGCGTATGATACCTGTAAAAGGATTATCATAGATAAGAATATTGATATTAAATTTTTCATATTTTATCTTTTTTTAAGAAAATAACTATTTCAATAAATATCATATAGTTTTACTAACTAAATACAATAAGCAAAAAATAGAAATAAAGAATGTCACAAAAACAAAATAATTATAGTAAAAAAAATTGATAAAAATTTTATCAATAAATATTATTTAAACATATGGTTGAAAGCATCGTTTATTGATACTTTTTCGATTTTAATTTTATTTTTTTTAAGCTTATATCTATTTAAGACTCATATTTATCTTTTCACTATGATCTTCCATTAACTGATCCATTTCTTTTTCAGCAAAAAATGAAAATACAACTCTTATGATAATAATCAAAACAAGAGAAGCTAAGTCAACCCAAAGTGCTTTATCTGATTTTAAAATGACTGTTTCTATTATATCCCTAGCGATTAGAAAGTCTAAACCTAATAAAATATGTTTAACTAAAACAACTCTAATCTGCCAAAAAGTTTTATTCTTTAAAAAAAAGTATAATGCTTTTAATATACCAATACCTATAACCAAAATACCTATAAATCCTGCAAATAAAACAATGTAATTAAAAAAAAGAAGAAGAATATTTTCCATATATATATTATATATAAATATATTATCTAGTAAACGTAATAACCCCAGCGAATCTTTCTTTTTTGCTCCCTTTTCTAAAAGAAAAATAACTATCATCACATATAGTACACAAATTTTGAATTGTAATATTTTTTTCTAAAATACCAATTTCTAATAATTGTTTCTTATTTATCCCCAATAAATCGATATTTTTTCCTAAAATAAACTCTTCTCCAAAATTATCTCTAACATAATTACAGTACATATAATTCTCAGAACATACTTCATAACAACAAGCTCCAACCCCAGGACCAATTTCTACAAAGATATTATCTATATTAGAACCGAACTCAAATACAAATTTTTTAATCATTTTTCCTGAAATATTTTTAAAAGTTCCATCTCTGCCAGCATGAACAACTGCAATAATTTCTTTCGTTGAATCAAAAAATAAGATAGGGAAACAATCTGCTACAAGTACAAAAAGTGCTGCATCTTTTCTCTTTGTAATAAGTCCATCACACTCTTGTCTTTCATATTTATCACCTACAACAATTATTTTATCTCCATGAACTTGAGACATTAAAATAATTTCCTTATTTTCAATTTTATTATTTATTAGAAAATCTTCCATATTATTAGGGTAATTCATATCTCCATATTTCTTAGTGCTAAAAAGCATTTTTACAAAATCTGTATTCATCAAATTTATAATAACATAATAAACTCAAATATAATCACACTTGACAACTCTCTCTCTTGTTATAATGGCATTGAAACTATTTTCACAAAATTTAAAACTTAATAACATGGAAATACATAAATTATTTTCTATACTTGGGGCAACAATAGGGATACTAGCACATATTCCTTTAATTGTAGATATAATAAAAGGAGAAAAAGGATACAGTTTTACAAGTTTTGCTTTATGGTCAATTCTCGACTTTATAGCAGCACGAAATATATATTTACAAAATAGTGACTATCTTCTTGCACTTGTGTGGGGGGCCTGTGCTGGATCAATGGCTATCTTATTATTTATAAAAAAAGAAATATCATGGTCATATGTTGAAACAATGGTTATTATACTAATATCTATTACACTAACACTCTGGTATATTTTTGGATCAAAAATTGCATTGATTGCAACTATTAGCTCGCTAATAATAGCATCAATACCGCAAATTAAAGATACGTTTTTTAGACCAAGCATTAAAGTAGGAAGGGTTTATATAATGTTTACATTAGGAGCATTATTCTCAATCTTTTCAGCAAATGAAATTTCATTATATGCACTGATATATCCTGTCACAGCAATGATACTATGTGGATTAATAATGATATTTTCATATAGAAAAATACAAGTATAAACATTTTAAAAAAATAGATTATGAAAAATTTCATTAAAACTCTTTATAAAACAGAAAAACTGTCAAAAGAAGGAAAAAAATAATACAAAA
>CAMZLR010000038.1 GCA_947311725.1 Candidatus Campbelliibacteriota bacterium
AAAAACCACGACTTTACATATACCATTTTTTCATTTTTTTAAAAATAAAAAAATTATTGAAAAAATATAATTTCATGTTATTATCTTTTTTATGGGGATGACTTGGCTTCGATAGAAGGTCTTTCTCTATCAACAGCATATCGGGTTAGTGATGAACCTGTAAAACTTCACAAAATTACAACTGGAAACAATTCAGTAGCTTCTCCTTATACAGGAGAACTAGCATACGCATAACATACATTGCAGCTAGCATAGTCTTTCATTTATTCATCATGAAGGATACTGTGTGATAAAGAATGAATGTAGGAAATAAACCTGATCTGATTTATTTTTGAAATAAAGGAAATCGAGGAAATATCGCTTTTGTTTTACTTTTAGATATTTTCTTTAAAAAAATTAAGTAAAACTAAATATGTAGAAGTTGATGGAGATACTTTCTAGACGCGGGTTCGATTCCCGCCATCTCCACAAGTTAAAAAAGAAACACGAATGTGTTTCTTTTTGTTTAAATATACATACTTACTTAATACAACTCTTCCCTACACCACAGGGAAAATTATCTGCAATCACGATATTATCTATCCATTGGCGTATAGGTCTTGATGCATAATTGGTAAATACCATTATAGGATCTATGGGGTCTTTTATTTTTGTTTTTCCGTGGTAATCAACAATAGGATCTCCATTAATCGCCCACCAAACACGCCCGTCTTTTTTCTTACTGCGATGCCAAAATACTTCCATGTCAAACCATTCTCCAACAGGAACATTGACATCATAATTTTCTCGATACCAAAATTCTTTATAATCGTCAGGATCACCAACAACATTATCGCCGTGCACATACCAATAGAGTTCACAATTATCATCTTCATAAATATAGAAAGCTAATCTATAATCTCCTGTTGTCTTATATTCTGTCAAAGCCATCCAACCATCTTTACCAAGTAATGCTGCAATATTATCCGGTAATTTCATAGAATATTTAATATATAAATTTTCAACATCTCCAGCTCCTGTGTAAATAATATAAGGATCTTGAGTATGCTCATATTGTTTCCTTGAGATTATTTGATGTAAAGCTCGCGTATCATTTCCATTCTTATCTTTGACTGTTTCAATTGTATTTCTAATATATTTTTTAATATCTTTATTTTCATCGACGATAAGCTGAAATTCTCCATCTTCACCGTGAATAGATATGGGCCAAGAAAACCCATCAACATCTGAACCTATAATTTTTTGCCACCAAATACCTCCATCATCAGCAATAGGATTTAATAAATGGATATTTTTTTCAAACCCTGATTTAAAAATAATATTTGCAGTATTTTTA
Organism: Candidatus Campbelliibacteriota bacterium; assembly: GCA_947311725.1. Classification (GTDB taxonomy): domain Bacteria; phylum Patescibacteriota; class Minisyncoccia; order Phycocordibacterales; family UBA1006; genus UBA1006. The sequence goes on from CAMZLR010000038.1 coordinate 1,337, forward strand.
TGCTCTCTATTTTTCTGTAAACTACTCTTTTTTAAAGAAGAAGAAAAGAGAGCTTTTGAAATAAATCTCTTATCCTTTAAAAACTTTTGAAATGTTTTTTGAACCCGAGAGGAAGAATCAATACGGAGACTTGCATTACTTCCATCTTCTTGCTTCCAGTCTTCATGCCAATAATTAATGGCTGAAAATGGAATATATTTTTTATTCAAAATAGTTTTAAAGGCATCTTCCAACCATTCTGATTTATCACCATAATTACTATTATCAGTAACACCAAATTCCATAAGTGCGAAAGGCTTATTATTTGAAATATCTAAAATTGATTGATATCTCTCAGAGAGAATATCACTAAATAAATCCCAATACTCTTCTCCATCATTTTGTGCACCATAAAGACTAACACCTATCCAATCAATATATTCATCGCCTGGATAATAATATTTTGCTTGATTCCACCACTTATTAGGTATTGAATTTATATCAACATGAAAAAACCATGTTACATTACGAACTCCATCCTGTTTAAAAATATCAATAATATGGCGATAGGCATCCCTCCATCGTTCTGGTCCATCTGGATATTTTTTATTTCCATATTTTTTTGTTTCACCTGCACCGTTATAAATACCACTCCAGAGAAACCAATTACCATTTGCCTCAACATCAAAATCAAATAAAAGAGGTTTTCCATCAAGCCTTACTTCTTGAGCATATTTTTTTAATTCCTCATCAAACTTTCCATTAACAATATTTTTCAGTGAAAATTGCTTTTCTATCCTCGTTCCATTTTCTCCATGTCTATCTTCATTTGTCCTTGCCATTAAGCGAATGACAGGGATAGAACCAGAACTCCTTATTTCGTCTATTTCTTTTTTAGGAAAACTAATTCCGTCATACCAATTTTGTGAAAATGTTGCCCATGTTATTTTCTTTCCTGCTAATTCTTCAAAATCACGAATACGGGATTTTGAAACCTTATCTTCGCTACCTCCAAAATCTGGAAAAGCTGAAAAATATATTTCACCATTTTTATGTGGAAGAAGTTTTATTTCATTTTTACTCGAACAAGCAGAAACAAATTGAGGTCCTGTTTTTCTTCCAATAATAGCATCTCCGAAAAGACCTCTTGATTTTTGAAATAAACGCACTCCACGTTCCGTATTCCATCCAAAAATACCATCAACTGTTCCTGTGTGATAACCAAGTCTATTGAGACATAATTGAAGCTCTTTCACATCACCACCTCTTTTTCCATAATTTAATAAACGAATATATGTATAATCTGCATGAACTATATTTGTCGTAAAAAATAAACCCATGACAAAAACTAAAAAATATTTTTTCATATAGAGATTATATAATAGTAAGAATATAATTCTATTATTTTTTACACATAACACAAAGATAATATTGACTAATAATTACATTAGGACAAACACAAACAAATTAAAAAAGAAAACACGAATGTGTTTCTTTTTTAATTTAACTTTCAATTTCGATAGCATACCCGTTAATGAGTGCTATTGAAATTTTTTTATAAGCAGAGTCTAATATTCTAGCAAATGTACTTTGTGAAATTTCCATTTTTTTAGCCGCCTCAGTCTGATCTAAATCTTCTACATTTTTTAATCTTAATGCCTCAAATTCATCTAAGCCTAAGTGAATTACTTCTAAATTTAAAACAGAAATTCCGTTTGGTTTAAAATAAGTCGCAATAGGTATCCCTGAAATATTTCTATTTCTTCTTCTTGGACCTCTTCTTAATTTTCTTTTTCCTTGTCCAAAACTATTTTCGTTTCTACTTACATTTCTGTTCACCTGTCCAGCTCTATTTCCTATGCCAAACCCAAAGCCTATACCTTCACCATCATTATTTCTACATCCATTATTTTCTATATCCATATCTCTATTTTCCAAGAAACTTGTTCTACGACGAGAATTTAAATTCTGATTATTTCCTTTCCTTTTCCTAAACATATATTTTTTATATTAGCTTTTAAATATCAGTATATAATTATGAATATATACCCATAACTATATTATTAACCATAAAAAATAATATGCAAGCTTATATACTTGACATATATGTATATTTTATGTTAGATTAATATTTAATTATATAAATTCATTGCTTTATCTACACCATCTAAAATTATTACTTTTAAAATATCATTAACTTTTAACGATATTATATCTTTAATATAAGACCTCTCCGATTTAGAAAAATTAGAAAGTACATTTGGTTTTAATATACCTCCACCATTCTCAACCTCATCTTTTTTTGATATCCCAACACGTATACGGATAATCTTTTTTGTCTTTGTATACTTCAAAATAGACTTGACCCCATTGTGACCACCATCACCACTATTAAAAGAAATACGAATCTTACCGAATTCTAAATCAATATCGTCATGTAATATAATTACATCATCATAGGAAAAATTATCGCTTTTTTTTATCATATTAATAATCTCACCAGAACGATTCATAAAAGTTTCTGGTTTTATATATAAAACTAAATTATCATCTATTTCACCGTCAGCAAATACAGCATTCATATATTTGTCATTCTTCCAACCAGATAAGCCTATAGCATCGAAGATAAGCCATGCGACATTATGACGTGTTAATTTATATTTATCACCAGGATTACCTAATCCAATAATATATTTCATAATTTAAGTATAAAAGTATTACTATTTAGTTACAAGTAAAAAAATAAAAAAGATAAAAATTTTATCTTTTTTTAAATGAACTATTCCGTTAATATAGAAATCATTTTTTCATATGTTTCAGGTCCAGCTAACCCATCTGCTTCTAACCCTTCACTATTTTGGAAATCCTTAATGTCTGACATTGTTCCAGGTCCATAATCATTATCAATAGTCTTACTTGTGTCAAAATATATATTCAAAAATTCTTGAACTGTTCCAACCCTAGTACCACGACTTCCCTTTTTCATATAGACCCTATCCTCAGTAAGTCCATTTAGTTTACCTATCAAAACTTCAATTTCTGGAGAAAGTTTTTTTTCTTCTTCTTTTTTATTTATATCTATATCTTTTTTTTCTTCTTTAGTATTATCAAATAAAACATCTTCTTCATTTTTAGAATTTTCATAGTCTATATTTTCATTAGATGTTATAACATCACTATCTTTACTATAGATAATACTATTATCTATAGTAGAAAATGCCCAATATATACCAAAACCTAAGGCTGCCAACAATATTAAATTAACAAATCTATATTTAAATTCACTCATAATTAAAGTATATCAAAAAGGATTTTTTAATAAAAGTATTGATATAAGCATAAAATGTTTTTACGATACGTCAATTTTTTTTGTTTTTCTTTCTGATATTATATTGTATATATGAATACATTAATAGATTATATACCAGTAATACAAATCGTATTATCAATATTACTTATAATAATAATATTATTACAACAATCAGAAGAATCACTAGGAGGAGCCTTCGGTGGAAGTGACTCTTTTGATACAATAAAAAAAACACGTAGAGGCGGAGAAAAAGTAGTTTTTAATACAGCAATAATTATCGCGATCTTATTTATAATAACCTCTATTGCTTCTTTTTTAGTTAGATAAATCATGAATAATAAAAAAATAAAACAACTTATGAGTGTTTTTTTTGTTATATCTGTAATATCACTAATATGTATAATATGGAAATTTCAAAATAAATTTATCTCAGTAGTAAAGATAGAAGGTGGCTCTTTTACAGAAGGTATAATAGGTACACCTAGATTTATTAACCCAGTCCTTGCACAATCACAAAGTGATAAAGACATGACCAAACTATTATTTGGATCTCTTATAGAACAAGATAAATCTGGTCATATAATTTATAAACTTGCTGATTCAATTGATGTCTCTAAAGATAAAAAAACATATACATTAAGATTAAAAGATAATCTTTTCTTTAGTGATAATACAAAAATAACTATAAATGATATAATTTTTACTATAGAAAAGATACAAGATCCATTGATAAAAAGCCCATTATTCAGTAAGTGGGAAGGTATAAGTTTGAAAAAAATAGATAATAATACAGTAAATTTCACCCTGAGTCAGGAATATAGTGATTTTCAAAATAATTTACTTATTGGTATATTACCGAAACATCTTTGGAAAAATGTAAAAAGTGAAGAATTTATTTTCAATATGCTAAACACCAAACCAACTGGCTCTGGAGATTACAAGATAAAAAAAATAAATTACAAGAAATCAGGAATTCCTGACTCATATATCTTAGAAAAAACTAAACATAGTAATTCGTATATATCACAAATAAAAGTATATTTTTATGAAAATGAAAATGACTTAGCAAATGCATTCAGAAAAAATGAAATAAATTCTGCATACGGATTATCAGCAAACAAACAAAATAAAGATTTATTTGATGGCGATTCTGAAATTACAGGAAAACTACCTCGTATCTTTGGATTATTTTTTAATCAAAATAAACAAGATCTATTAAAAGATAAAGATATTAGAGAATTAATTAAACTTTCTATAGATAAACAAGATTTAATAAATAAAGTATTTTCTGGATATGCTTACCCCATAGATAGCCCTATAGGTAATTTAAATGAAGATAGTAAAAATATAAAAATAGACAATATAAAAAGTAAATTAGAAAAAAAAGGTTGGTCTAAAAATAGAGATGGGACATATGAAAAAATATCAAAAGATAAAACATACATACTATCAATAGATATGTCTGTGCCAAATGTTAACGAACTAATAGATGTAGCTAATTTTGTAAAAAAAAGTCTTAAGAAAAATGGAATTAAAATAAACATAAGAATTTTTGATGAAGCAAACTTACATCAAAAAGTAATAAGACCAAGGGACTATGAAATATTATTATTTGGATACATGATTGAGAAAGATACAGACTTGTATGCATTTTGGCATTCTTCACAAAAAAGTGATCCTGGATTAAATATAAGTTTATATAGCAATAGTAAGGTAGACAAAGAATTAGAAAAACTAAGAAAAGATAAAGCAAGTGTAAATATAAATATTATAGAAAAAGAAATAGAAAAAGATATACCTGCTATATTCTTATATAGTCCTGCCTATACATATATGTTACCTAAAAAAATAAAAGGTGAAAAAATATCAATAATAGAAAAACAAGATAGATTTTCAAATCTAGAAGAATGGTATATAAATACAAGACATATATGGAATGTATTTATAAAATAATATTTTAATCATTAATTAAACTTTTACTTTTTTTGTGTATAAGTATACTCAATATATGAAAATTCGTATTGAAAAATACTTATCAGAACAAGGGATAATGTCTAGACGAGAAGCAAAAAAATACCTTCTCAATGGAGACATAAAAATAAATGGTAAAATATCAAATACTGGAGATAAAATAGATCCTAATAATGATATTATATATTATTCAAAAAATATAAATGAAGTCTTATCTAATAAGATAACAGTAGCTGTATATAAACCACGTGGAATTATATCATCAAAAGATACAGATAAAGGTAAAAATATATTTGATGTATTTCCACAATTTTCTGAGCTTAACACCGTTGGGAGACTTGATAAGGAATCTGAAGGGTTAATATTGTTATCTAACGATGGGATGATAACAAAAGCTATAACTGGTAAAGAACATAAAATAGAGAAAGAATATATTGTAACAGTTAGAGAACAATTCCTTCCATGGATGGCAAAAAAAATGTCAAAAGGTATAAAGTTAGAAGACGGGTGGACACTACCATCTAAAACAAGACGTGTAGACACACATAAATTCAAAATAATATTAAATGAAGGTAGAAAACACCAAATCAGAAGGATGGCTAATGACTGTAAACTAACAGTAACATCTCTTAAGAGAATAAGAATACATAATATAAAAATAACTGGTATGCTACCAGGAAATTTTAGAAAATTAACAAATAAAGAGATAATAGAATTAAGAAAACATTCAAAAAAAACAGCATAAGCTGTTTTTTTTTGAAAAAATATTAATATACTATTTTTCCTCCCCTGAAGAAAAATCAATAACATTATCTTGTTCTAATTCAAATGTTGTCTTTATTCCATTAACTATCACAGAATAAACCCCGGCTGGTAAACCTACAACTTCAAGATCTATGTCTTTTTCATACTCTATGATTCCATCAACACAATTATTATCTTCTTTTCTTGTAGTCAAATTAACATAAAAAGTACTTCCATCTCTTATAGCCTGAGGGCCATTCAAATATGTACAATTATTATCTAACTCACCTTTTATAACTAGTGTTTTCTTTACTGGAAAATCTTCACTTGTTTTTATCATGACATTTGATATTGAAGCTTTTACACCATCAGAAGATCCAAATGGGGTTGTGCTGTTTTCTACTTTATCTTGTATGGTATTTAACTGCTGTTTAACATCTTTACTAAACCAACCAACTGTATAACCATACCAAGCAAATAATCCAAGTATTAGAAGACCTATAACTAAATACCAAATATTACTATTACCTTTCCCTCTTTCTTTTAAAGAAATATCATCTTTTTTGAAAAAATCATTATTTTCGACATTTCCATTATTATTTTCATTATGTTCCATATATTATATATATTATGTATTATTAATACTAATATAGTATACCAAAATATATTATAAAAAGGAAAGTAATTATAATAAAAATAAATGAGCCATCTTGCGGAATTGAACCGCAGACCTCATCCTTACCATGGATGCGCTCTACCTACTGAGCTAAGATGGCTTAATATAAATTATATAAAATAGATAATACAATTCAAGCAATTAAAAAAAATAAAAAGCATACATATGCTCATCTATATGCGCACCGGACGAGACTCGAACTCGCAACCTCCCGCGTGACAGGCGGGTGCTCTAACCAATTGAGCTACCGGTGCAATAAAACTATATTATCATAGGCTTATTTTTGTGCAAGATTTTAAATTATTATCAGTATTATTTATTTGAAATAAGAACCATCAAAATAAAGATTTCCAAATATTTGTGTCGAGGGTGAGGATTGAACTCACGACCTCAGCGTTATGAGTGCTGCGCTCTAACCATCTGAGCTACCCCGACAAGATTTCATCATGTCACAATGATGAACAAAAAATATATTATCATAATAAGAGTAAAAAACAAGGAAAATCCTTGTTTTTTATCTTGTTGCGGAGACTCGATTCGAACGAGTGTCTTCAGGTTATGAGCCTGATGAGATACCATTACTCCACTCCGCTAACAATATATTATATACATATAAATAATATAATCAAGCAATTAAAATTATACTTAAGAAATATAATTATTTTCATAAAAAATTTGTTCATAAATTTTAAATGCCTGATATGCATCCCTCTCTGAGAGATGATAACTGGAACCTTGATGTGCTAAATTATTACGTAGTTTATGAACATACCAAACAGAGTCAATTAATGGAAAATCTATACGATTAATCATCTTTAACTTGTCACCAAATGTAGTGGCATCATAACCAATTGATGTAATTAAATCCTCAAGCATACTATCGGCATCAATTATAGCCATACGCCAATTTGTTGGATCATTAGATTGAAAATTGTTTCTTATATCAATCCATCTCATATCATTCTCTGAAATATAGTCATTATTATTTTGCTTAACAAAATAATTTTCTCTTTTTTCTTTTTTCTTTTTATTTGTATCTAAGATACCAAAAAAAGATATTACAATACCAACTATAGAAGCTACAGACAAAATTGATCCTAAAACTTTTAATGTAATTACTAACCACGAAAAATCAATACCTAAAAAAATCATATACCAAGTATATGATTTTTTTAAATTAATGTCACCTATTGTTTTATTATATTTTCAAAATCTTTTCCAATCTCAAATAATTTTTTTTCACAAAACATTGGAGCTGAAAAATGCATACCGAATGGTAACCCATCATTATTAACTCCTGACGGAATAGATATAGCTGGATTACCAGTCAAATTATATGGAACTGTAAAAACATCTTCTAAATAAAGAGAGATAGGGTCTTTTTTTTCTCCAAACTTAAAAGCTGTAGATGGAGCAGTAGGTGTAGCTATAATATCGACATTATTAAATGCTTCATGAATTTCTCTTGTAATAGCGCCACGTAATGCATTCGCTTTATAATAATATTCATCACTGTACCCAGAGGAAAGTACATATGTCCCTAACATAATACGTCTTTTTACCTCATCACCATAACCTGATGTCTTAGTATTTTTATAAATATCTAATATATTATCTCCGTCTTTATGTAATCCATAACGAATACCATCATATCTTGCCATATTTGATGATACTTCAGCTGGTTGAACTATATAATAGACAGCTAATGAATGTTTTAATAAAGGTAAATCTATATCTATAATTTCATACCCAAGATTTTTCATCTTCTCAATAGATTTATTAAAATTTTCCAAAACATCATTTTGTATTCCATCCATTTCTAAAAACGATCTTGGTATACCTATGATCTTATTATTTTTATTTTTATCTTGATATGTTGCACGTTTTTCAAGTGATACTGATGTGGCATCAAGTTCATCATATTCTGCGATTTCATTAAAAATAATTTCCGCATCCTCAACCGAGTTTGCAAATGGACCGATTGTATCCAGGGATGACGACATTGCCATCAATCCACGACGCGATACAGCGCCATAGCTTGGTTTCATTCCTACAACTCCACACAATGATGCAGGTTGCCGAATTGATCCACCAGTATCGCTACCAAGAGCATACATAACCATACCAGATGCAACGGCTGCCGCTGGTCCACCCGATGAACCACCTGGAACACGAGTAATGTCTACAGGATTTTTAGTTGACCCATATCTAGATGTCTCTGTTGTTGTCCCCATTGCCATTTCATCCATATTTGCTCTACCTATTAATGATACTTCAGAGGTATTAAATATATCTGCAATTTTAGAATTATATGTAGCTTTATATTCTGCTAAAATATTTGATGCAGCTGTTACCGTGTGACCTTTAAACAATATATTATCTTTTACAGCAACAGGAATACCAGCTAGTAATGATGATTTTTCAGTAATCTTTTCTGGAATAAAAGTACCATCAAAAACCTCGATAATTGCATTAATATCACCATTTTTTTCAGAAATTGCTGATTTTGATTGTTGTACTAATTCAGATGAGCTTACTTCACCGGAAATAAGTTTCTTGTGTAGTTCTGTAATTGTTGTTGTTTTAAAATTTATCATATATTTCTTAAATAATACCTGAGATTGCCACGTCATCTTATAATGCGATTTTCTGATAAATTTATTTCTCAAAAAATCGCATTATAATATTCCTTGCAATGACAGATAATTACAATACCTTTTTAACCTTGAAATAATCTCCATCAATTTCTGGAGCTTCTGCTAGTAATACATCTGTAAATGAGCCAGAATCGTATATTTTATCATCATCACGCATACTGTTCTTTGTAAGATTTGTTTCATAAAACTGAGAAAATTCGATATCAACACTTTGTATTGAATTAAGATAATTTAAAATACCTTCAAAATCTTTTTTATACCCATCAGCTTCTTCCTCAGTAATATTAATCCGAGCAAGCTCAGCAAGTTTTAAAATTTCTTCTTTATTCATATTAATAGTATAAATTATGAAAAATAGTTTACAAGTAATTGACAAATGTTTCTATCTTATTAGAATGAATATAAATTTAGCTTTTACTTATCAATAGTAATTAACATATTGGCGAGAAGAATTATATTTCAATTCTGTTTATATTTTAAAATTTAATATTATGAAAAAACAAGAATTCTTAAACATTATATCAATGTTAGATTGGGAAATTGCAGAAGATATAAAAAGAGAAATCCCAGAAAAAGTTTCTCTACTACAGATCAAAAGCAAAAAAAATATCTTTGTAACAAAAGGAATTAAAGGTGAAAGAATTCCATTTAAGGAACTACGTAAAAGATTAAAAATTGCAGAAGATTTTATATTCATAGAAAATCTTCCTATGGCAATAATCGTTGCTATAAGAATGGATGCACATAAACAAGATCATATTGTATTTATTAAAGAAAGTGATAAATATATAAGGACATTTGTATGTTCAAAATTTATATCTTTCGGTGATAAAAATGAAACAATTCCATTAGGAAGTAGTTTCTTAGTACAAAACTATTAAAAAAATCCCGAAACCTTAAATAATTAATAAAAATAAAAAGCAATAATTTATTTACCGCTTTTTTATCTTTTATTAAGATTTCAATTGACAACCCTCTCTCTTGCTATACTAAATATGAAATATTTCACAAAATTTAATTTTTATATTATGAAAAATAAAAAAAATACATCAAATTAATATTTGCATTCTTATTATTCGTCATATTTATAACAAGTTTTGTTAATGTATCATTAATATTTAAAGAAAACAACATTAACCCAACTAAAACCCTATCGTTTTACATAATGATAATATCAGAAATAATAATTATTATCGGAATAATAGTTATTATTAAAAATAAAAAATAAAAAAGTAGTAATTTATTTACTGCTTTTTTTTATTTTTTTAAAAAAATACTTTTCAGTTAAAACTTCAACACCTAAATCATGAGCCTTTTTCAATTTAGACCCAGCCTTGTTCCCTGTTATCAAATAATTGGTTTTTGCACTAATAGATGATGAAACCCTTCCTCCATTTTTTTTAATTATATTCTTAATTTCATCACGAGAATAATTTTTCATTATACCTGTAATCACAAAACTCATATTATTAAACACACCACATTTATCTTCTACTTTTTTAATATTTAAAATATTAATGAGTTTCATATATTCATGATTGTTATCTTTATCACTAAACCAATCTATTGTAGATTCTGCTATTTTATCTCCAATGCCATGTATTTCTATTAAATCATTATAACCAGCTCTAAGAAAATTTACTGGAGTCTTAAAATGATTTGCATATAAGTCAGCGACCTCTTCACCTACATGGTTTATACCAAGAGATGTTATAAAAGAAGAAAAACCTATGTTTTTACTTTTCTCTATTGAATCCAATAAATTTTGTGTAGCCTTTTCTTTAAAAAGCGGTAAAACAATCACATCATTATACTTTAACTTGTATATATCAGAAAAAGTTTTAATAAGACCATTATTATATAAAGCACGTACAACCTTCTCACCCATTCCATCAATATTCATAGCTTTCTTAGAACAAAAATATGATAATGACATTATATTAATTTCATCATTTTGATCATCTTCTATATACCAGGAAACGACACCTGCATTAGAATATTTTTTATATGCACTAATTTTTTCTTTTCTAAGATATCTTTTAATGGAAAACTCTTTCGAATTTATCTTTCGTAAATTAACTAATACAGATATTATTTTTGGAATAATATCTCCTGCTTTTTCTACAATAACAGTATCACCAATACGAATATCTAAACGTTTTATTTCATCTTCATTATGAAGTGTCGCACGGCTAACAACAGAACCATCAATTAACACGGGTTTTAAGTGCGCAACAGGAGTCAATATTCCAGTTCTACCAATCTGAAGTACAATATCAATTACTTCGGTAGTTTTTTGTTCTGCTGGAAATTTATATGCTATAGCAAATCTAGGAGACTTAGCTGTATACCCTAATACATTACAAATCTTTTTATTATTTATCTTTATTACCATTCCATCTATACCATAGATTTCATCATGACGCTTATTAATCCAATGTCCATAATATTTTTGTATATCATTAATATTATCAGTGACAATATATTTATCATTTACATTAAAATTATTCTCAATTAAAAATAAAAGTTCATCCTTGTGATAATCAATAGAAAATTCATTACTGTTAAAATCATATACAAACACTCTTAAGTTACGTTTAGATACTATATTTGTATTAAGCTGTCTAAGAGTTCCTGCTGCTAAATTTCTTGGATTAGAATACTTACTCAATCCTTCTTGTCCACGTTCCTTATTTATTTTATCTAAAGAATCCTTACCTATCCATGCTTCTCCTATAACTGAAAAAGATTTTTTATTTGATATAGTAAGAGGAATATCATGTATTGTCTTTATATTTTCTGTAATATCTTCTCCTATTTTTCCATCACCACGTGTTGCACCACGAATAAAATTACCATCACCATAATCTAAAACAACCTTCAATCCATCAATCTTTAATTCGATAACATAATCAAGCTTTTCATCTCTTAAAGATGGTTCCTTTAAAATAAAACGTTTAATCTTCTGTTCCCATTCACGTAATTCTTCAAAGGAAAAAATATTATCAAATGACCACTGAGGAAAAACATGTTCAACCTTATCAAAGCCATTTAATATTTTATCACCAACCCTAACAGTAGGAGATAATGGATCCTTCAAATCCGGAAACTCTTTTTCTAATAGAACTAATTCATCATATAAAGAGTCATAAGCTTCATCAGATATTTCCGGAGAATCATTAACATAATATAAATTTGAATGATATCTTATCTCTTCTATAAGTTTTGATATCCTATCTCTTATTTCTCTTTTATTTTTATGGTGTTGTTGTTTCATAAAAAACGGTGTCATACTCAGAACTAATACGACGCTCTAATAATGTTGGATCATTAAAATCTGGTATATCATTATAGCCTGTTACTTCATCATATTGACATGTATTAAATCCAACTGCTGTAATACGTGTATTTATTTTACTTATACCATCAGATGTCTCTCCTATTTTTTTTTCAATTAAAACATATGCACAACCTGTATCATAACTATCTATATCCTCAAGATCTGGGTATCTAAATACAAAAGAATTTGTATATTCACCATTTAATCCAGTATTATCTTTTAATTTATTTACAGTCACATCTTTTCCTCCACAATTTATAGTTTGAGTAAAATCAGATTCTGAATCAATAGGAAATGCAGTTTTTACTATAAATTTTGATATATCATTAAAGAAAGCACACTCAAGAGCCGAATTTGAAACATAAAATGCACGTTGTGACTCTCTGGCATATGAAGAGAGTATAACTTGCTTTTTTGATAAGTTATACACACTTGTTGTTATTAGCAATATAATAGATGAAACAACACTAGCGAATAATATTACAAAACCATTATTATCCTTTAATTTATTTATTTTTTTTAAAATTATTTTCATATAAGTAAGTTACAAACAATATTATTGCCAAAGATAAAGATTCTCTACATATCTAACACTTCCACCAGTCCACGTAACATCAACTATTACATTAATTTGACCAACATTTGATCCTTCCTTTATTTTTATAGTTCTCTTGTAATCAGTTGGTATTGATGTTGAAACTGCTGGTTCGTGCACTTGATAATAATAAAAGTTATCTTTATTCAAATAAACACTACATTCAGTACATGTATTTAATACAGGCTGAGCATCTCCTGGTTCAAAATAAAAATTACAATTACCAGAACCATTAAAACAACCTTCATCATCTCCAACGATATCTCCACCTCCCTGAAATACTAAATCCCAAGATGATATACTATAATTTCTAAGAATGG
>CAMZLR010000039.1 GCA_947311725.1 Candidatus Campbelliibacteriota bacterium
ACTTGAGTGAATCAAAAAAATTTCTCATTAACTCACGTAATGGCATATCTATAATTAATTGAGTACGTCCATCTCCAAATGTTATCGTATCTCTTACTTCACCTTCATGGTCATATAATAATGTCATTATATTACCAATATATTTTCCAGGTGTAATTATTTTAACTTCTACCAATGGTTCTTCTATTTTATCTATGCTTCCATGATCCGGAAATAATGCTGCAGAATATACAACCACTACATCGCCATTTTTCTTTTTAACTTTATATGTAACTGATGGAGAAGTTATAATAAGGTCTAAACTAAACTCTCTCTTTAATCTTTCAGAGACAATCTCTAAGTGAAGCATACCTAAACAACCTATTCTAAATCCTCTACCTAAACTACCTGACACCTCTTCTTCATAAGATAAAGAAGAATCAGATAGTTGCAATCTCCCGAGTGACATCTTAAGTAATTCAAAATCATCTGTAGATTCTGGATAAACAGAAGCCCATACAACAGGAACAGGTTCTTTATATCCTGGTAAAGTTTCTAATGGGTCTTTAAAAAGAGTTATTGTATCTCCAACTTGGGCAACCTTTGCTTCTTTTATACCTGTAACCACAAATCCTATCTCTCCAGCAGATAACTCTCCTGTACTTCTCGCATCTGGTTTAAAAATTCCTACGTCAATAGCAAAAAACTTTCTTTTAGATATTCCAAAAAAAAGTTGATCTCCTTTTTTAATCTTTCCATCAATAATACGAACATACAGGATAACTCCTTTATGATTTGAATATTCAAAATCAAATACTAGAGAGCGAGAACTTTTTGTATCTATAGTAAGTTCTTTTGGACAGTCTATATCATCAATTATCTTTCTAAATAAATTTTCTACACCATCACCAGTTTTACCTGAAACAAGAAGAATATCTTCTTTATTTATATTTAAAAGACTTACAACTTCATCACTAACCTCATCAATACGAGCCAGCTTAGAATCTACTTTTGATAAAACTGGAATAATTTTTAACCCAGCATTACGTGCCATATCTAATGTAGTAAGTGTTTGCGCTTGGACACCTTTGGTAGCATCAACTAAAAGAATAGAACCTTCAACAGCTTTAAGTGCACGAGATACCTCATATGAAAAATCAATATGTCCAGGTGTATCAATCAAGTTAATGATATAATTATCTCTATTATATTTATATTCCATTCTAACAGGCTGCATTTTAATAGTAATTCCTCTTTCTTGTTCTAGCTCCATTGTATCAAGCATTTGATCCCTCATCTTTCGTTCAGGAATAGTTTTTGTAATTTCTAACATCCTATCAGCAAGAGTAGACTTACCATGATCAATATGAGCTATAATTGAGAAATTTCTTATATATTTAAGGTTCATAGTTTTTATGATAACAGAAAGATAAAAAGTATAAAGATTTTTATCTTTTTATAAAAATCTATAAATTAACTTGACAAATAACCTTATTTGTGTATACTTATATATAGTTGATAGTTAGTTTATTCTATTTATTATATAATATATATTATTAACACTTAAAAAAAATAATTATGGGATTTGAAAATTTTAAAACAAAAGAAAATAAGAAAGTTGGAGAAGACGGAAAAGAGTTAGAGAATGGAAGTGCAAATTTAGCATCTGAAAAAGATTACACAATAGCAGAAAAACTTGCAATGACTGAAAAAAATAGAAAAGCTGCTGGCGTTAGCGGAAATGGTTCTTGGGGTGATTTATATAATGACATGAAAGAAAAAGGTGAAAGACTTCCACCAATTGAGGAGATGGAAAAAGTAGCAGAAGATTTAGAACGTAGAATAATTGGAGATGTAGAACAAAGATTAGGAAAATAATGAATGTAATAAAAAGTTTTTAATTAAGTAAAAATATTTATATTATATATAATAAATATCTTTTTTTTAAAATAATAATTAAGATTAACGGTAAAAACATATCTAATAATTAAAAAACAGGCTCGAGCCTGTTTTTTAATTATTAATTAAATCATTCATCTGTGATTCCCATAGCTTAGAGTATAGTCCATTATTAGAAATTAGTTCTTCATGAGATCCATCTTCTATAATTCTACCTTTCTCCATTACAATTATACGATCTAAATTTTGAATAGTTGATAATCTATGTGCAATTACAATAGTAGTTCTGTTCTTAGATAATTTTTTAAATGAATCCTGAATATATTGTTCGCTCATCGAATCAAGTGAGGATGTTGCTTCATCTAATACTAATATTGGAGCCTCTTTCCTCAACATAGCTCTAGCAATACCTATACGTTGACGTTGACCACCAGACAATTTAATACCTCTCTCCCCAACTTCTGTTTCATATTTATGATCAAGATTACGTACAAACTCATCAACATGAGCATCTTTTGATGCACTCATTACCTCATCCTTAGTTGATTCTATTTTACCATATGCAATATTCTCATAAATAGTTCTATGAAACAGACTAGTATCTTGTGGAATATATGCAATATTTAATCTTAAGTCTTCCTGACTTATTTTAGATATATCTTGACCGTCTATTGTAATCTTTCCAGAGTCCAAATCATAAAAACGCAATAATAATTTAGTTACCGTCGTTTTACCAGAACCAGATTTTCCAACGATACCTACAGATTGCCCAGCTTTAACTTCAAAATTAAAATTTTCAAAAACATGATCTCCATCTGGATATGTAAATGATACATTCTCAAATGAGATTAAACCTTTTTCAATTTTAGATACATCCAAAAAATTTCCATCTTTAACTGATATTTCTCTATCTAAGATTTGTACAAATTCTACAGATTCAGAAACGGAAGTAGAAAATCTAATTATATTTCTTCCAAGATTCCATAGGTGAGAACTCAATCCTGCTATATATATTTGAACTAATACAACAGTACCAGTGCTTAAAATATCATTAAACCATAAATATAACGCAAGACCCATACCAACTAATTCAAATAATAGTAGTAAACCGCCAGTAATTATCCAAACAAAATTATCAAAATTCCATTGTTTCCTCCTAGCAAAATAATCATTTGAGGTAACATCATTAAACTTTTTCACTTCATAGTCATATTTAGAAAATATCTTTATATTTAAAACATTTGTTATTACATCAGATATCCTACCGGATACCTTAGAATCCTCTATAGAACCAGCTAAATTTATTGGTATTTTTTTCTTATTTAACTTAAAAGTGACAAAAAGGAATATTATAGACCAGATTAAGAAAACTAAACCTAAAATCCAATTCTCTCTCATTAATACAACAAACATTCCTATTAAATAAATAAAAGTTAAATAAAAAGAAAATAATATACTATCGAAAATAGCCTCAAATGATTTAATAAATCTTCTTATCTTAGCAACGAGGCCCCCTGAAAAATTATTTGCAAAAAAATTATAAGAATGTTTATTTATATTCTTAAAAGAAAAGTTATATAAATCTTTTATACCCTTTGTTTGAAAATCAACTATTAAGAAATCTCCCAAACGATGTGTCAAGAAACCAAATGTTTTAACCAAAACTAATATCAAAAATGTAGATATAATCTTTTCTTTTATATTTCCACTTGATATTATATTGATAATATCTTTATATACAATAGGTGTTAAAATACCACTTAAAATAATTGATATACCGTATAATACAAATGATAATATAACAGATAACTTATATTTTTTATAAAAAGGCAATAAATATTTAATTACTTTTTTAAAGTCTTTCATATTATTACAATAATACACAATATAAACAATTAATCTATAAATCGCCTTGAATATTAGAAACAACCTTTTTATTCCAAAGTCTGTTTTTTATGAGTTTTATAAAAACACTAATTTCCTTATTATCAATTATCAATAAAAACACTACACCAAATATTATAGCAACTAACCCAGACAATAAACCATGCCCAAGTACCCCAATTGTCCTATTCTTATTAAATAACATATCTGTTATATTTAACATACTATAAGCAATAACCCCCATTATTAATGAAGCATATATTGAATGGAATAAAGATTTTTTAATTTCATAAACACCATTCTTATAAAAAAAATCTTTTTTAAACGACTTCCAAAAAATAAATAAATTCAAAAACATTCCAATAGAATAAGCAAATGATAGCATCATAACAGAAGATCCTCTGACACCTTTTATACGAAGTAAACTTTCAAAAAAATCTTTTACATATAAATTATTGTCAAAAACATTTACTAAAATAAATGCAAAAATTACAGTGCATATCGAGGAAAATAAAGTTATCCAAAAAGGTTTCCATGTATTACCAGAAGCGTAATAAGCCCTAATTAATAAAAATACAATGCTTTGTGCAATTACAGACACTATGAATAAAGCTAATGATGCAGCAGTTAGCCTAGTATCAGACCAACTAAAATTACCTGTACCTAAAATTACACGAACTATTTGTGCTCGTAATACAATAAAAAGTGATATAACTGGTAAAGACCAAAATACTATTTGCTTTATAGGACCTATAACATGAGACATGAACTTCTCATGATTATTTGAATTAAAATAATCTACTAAAATAGGAAAGGCTGCGACAGAATATGAGACACCTATAATAGCAAGCGGAACGGATTGTAAATTATAAGATAAATTAAACACAGAAATAGTACCGACCAATAGAGTAGAGGCAATAGAAACAAAAATAAGAAATACTATTTTTGATAAAGATAATGTTATTGTTCTAGGTAATGAATGCTTAACAACTTCTTTTATATCACTCCATTTTATATTAAAAGATAACTTAGGTAAAAATCCTTTCTTCAAAATAACAGGTAACTGAATTAATAAATGTAATAATGCACCAAATACAACCCCATAAGCTAAACCTATTACACCAAATAATGGATATAACAACAAAATCCCTAATATTATACCTATATTATAAAATACTGGAGTAAGGGCATATACAAAAAATCTCTTAAATGTCTGAGTTATTGTAGCAAATAAGTTTGATATACCTAATAATATAGGAGAAAGTAACATGACTCTTGAAAGTTGTATCGTATTAATAATAGAATTTTCAGAGAAACCAGGAAATATCTTACTCACTAATAAAGGCATTAGTATAAATAATATTATACTTGCTATAACCATAAAACTGAAAAACACTGTAAATATATCATATATAAATTTTTTAGATCTTTCTTTGGATATATTTATTTGTTTAACAAAAAAAGGCATTAATATTGAGACAGAAACAAGTGACGCCCCTAACGTCAACAATAAATCTGGAACCCTAAACGCAGCATAATACATATCAAGTTTTTCACCTGCACCTATATTTCCAGCTAAAAATCTATCACGAAAAATACCTAAAAATTGTGACAATAATGTGAAAAAAGCGAGCACAACTGCCGCTTCTCCAATCTTTGAAAATTCTTTATTAAAAATTTTCTTAAATCTTTCCATAAACTTTTAATATTATACTCTTATTTATCTTTTTAACAAAAAACTATTTTTTATCAATCCAATATTGTGCACTTTCATTACATCCGCCTTCTCCATCTGATTCATCATCAATACACCAATCAAATAATTTTCCATCTACATATACAGTAACCATATCGACAGTATCAAACTGAAATGCCGCTTCGTCTATATTTTTTCTAAAAAATAATTGGCTCATATCACCACCTGGAAACCAGCTACCAGATAATATTATCTTTGCTGTTTTATTTTTGTCTATAGAAACAGAATTAAAAATAAGACCTTCATATTTACCATTATATGAATTCAATTCAAATAATTTTTTATAAACTGCATCTAAAATTTTTGGAGTTTTTTTAACAGAATATTCTTTATATTTAACAACAAAATCACCAACATCATCGCTCCATTCAAGGTTAGGAATTCTTATTGTCATCATCTCTACTTCGTCTGTATCAGAAGTAATATTATCATATTTTAGATCATTAATTAATGATTCAATATGTTCACCGTTATGTGGTTGTAATCCAACTCTCTTTAAAAGATTATTTAATAAAATATCAAAATCAAACTGCTCTTTTAATTCTCCTGTATTTTCAAAATCAGAGTCTCTAAAAGATTCATATTTTTCCATTATTCCACCCTTATCCATACCAATAAACTCTGAATACCAAAGCCGACGTGCTAAGAGAGAAACATCTTTTAATGGGTTTTTATCACTTGTTCCTAAATATAATGTTTCTTTTATTCTATCGCCAAATTCATCCTCAGAATCAATTATTCTAATTCCATCTTTTTCAAGATCTACACTTCTCTTTTCTAAATAACTAATTTTTTCAGATTGAGTAATATTATTTCC
This sequence comes from Candidatus Campbelliibacteriota bacterium, assembly GCA_947311725.1. Taxonomy (GTDB): domain Bacteria; phylum Patescibacteriota; class Minisyncoccia; order Phycocordibacterales; family UBA1006; genus UBA1006. Next base: position 6,336 of record CAMZLR010000039.1, read on the forward strand.
ATCTACATCATAACCTTTTTTATTTGCAAGATAATTAAATTTATACATTCCTGCAACAACAATAATAATAAACACAGTAATAATAATTTTAATTATTATTTTTATATTTTCCATGTAAATACTATAACATACAAAAAATATCTTTTTAAATTAAAATTATTAACATAAGAAATATCTTCTATTTGACAAATATCTCTCTCTTGCTATCATAGAGATGAAACAAAAGAAAAATCCTAATTATATATTATATGTAGTTAATTTTTAATTTTTTAAATTTAATAAAAATGGAAAATAGCAAAGAAAAACCTAACATTCTAAAAGTAGAAGCAACCAAATTAAAGAAAATTGTAAAAGATTATTGTAAAAGGATAGAAGAAAAAGCAAGAATTGAACTATTAAATAAAATTCTGGAAAATGCAGAAAAAGAAGCAAAAAATGGTAATGAAAGCCTTGTAATTAATGATATATTAAACAATTTTACAAAAACAAAAAATGATAAATTTTATTTTATAGTAAATGAAGATTTTAATTTTTTATTTAATGAATTAAAGAACAAAGGGTTTTCAGTAGAAATCTTTCAAAATAAAAGCGGAAATATCATGATAGAAGTTTCTTTGTAAGAAGAAAATAAAACGTTTCAATAATTAAGCGTTTTTATATAAAATATGTAAGAAAGTTATCCACAGTTTTGTCAAGGTTTCGCTTGACAACTCTCTCTCTCTCTTGCTATCATAAAAGTGAAACTAATTTTTAAATTTAATAGAAATGAAAAAAAATGTTTAGGATAAAATCTTAGACATTATTAAAAAACCACCTCTTAGGTGGTTTTTCTTACATCACAATATTCACAATCCTTCCTTTTATATAAATAAATTTTTTAATTTCTTTTCCTGCAATCCATTTTTGGATTTCTGGGGCTGCGAGCGCTTGCGCTCGCACTTCTTCCTCTCC
>CAMZLR010000040.1 GCA_947311725.1 Candidatus Campbelliibacteriota bacterium
CATTTATATTTTTTTTATTTGCTGCATCTTTTACAATATCACGATTTTCACGAATAAATTTTATATCTAACATATTATGTAGTATAAAAGAAAAAGTTTTTTTTGAAAGTAAAAAATTAAAAATTAAGTAAATTAACGCACTGATTTTAATATCAGTGCTTTTTCATATCATAAAATTATCAATCTAATATAAGATATCAACTTTAAAAAGTTAAACAAAATCTGTTATAATAAAAATATGCAAGAATCTAAAATCCCGAAACTTTTACAAGAAATTCCAGATGCACCAAAAAAACTTTATAAAATAGGAGAAATTCCTGATCAAGAAAAAAATATTTTTCTAACCGTTATAGGGTCAAGAAAATATACATCTTATGGAAAATCTGTTTGTGAAAAGCTCATTTCAGGACTTTCTGGTTACCCGTTCGTTATTGTCTCAGGACTTGCTCTTGGAATCGATTCAATAGCACATCGTTCTGCCATTGATAATAAATTGATTACGGTTGCTATTCCTGGTTCTGGACTAGATGAATCAGTTCTCTATCCAGCTACAAATAGAAATCTCGCAAAAGAAATTCTACAAAAAGGAGGGTGTCTACTTTCAGAATTAGAACCAAAAACAAAGGCAGCACCATGGACATTCCCCCAACGAAACAGAATCATGGCAGGAATATCCCATGCTGTTCTTGTTATTGAAGCAGAAAATAAATCTGGAACACGTATAACAGCACGACTATCAACTGAATATAATCGAGAAGTTTTTTCTGTACCAGGATCAATTTTTTCTTCCGCAAGTGAAGGATGTAATGAACTTATCCGTGAAGGAGCAACTCCAATTACAAGCGCAAAAGATATTCTTAATTATTTTCATTTGCTAGATGAAAAAAACCCAACACAACAACAAATGATAGCTCTTTCTCGCGAAGAAGAAAAAGTCATTGAACTTCTTAATACTCCGCTTTCACGTAATGCTTTGTCTGAAAAATTGGCCATACCTATTATAAAAGTAAATATTCTACTATCTTCTATGGAAATAAAAGGTCTTATTGGAGAAAACCTTGGAAAAATATATAAAAAATGATATTTGTTAATGGCAAATACCAACAAAATAATTACAATGGATTCTGAAATAAATTCAAGGTGATAAGTTTTGGTTTTTTAAAGACCTTAGAAGACTAATTCTTGCTGACCTATTTCGTTTCACAACAGAGATCATCAAGGCTTAGTCTTTTAGGTTCTGAGTTTTTTGATTTAACAATGTAATGAGATTGCTTCGTATCTCGCAATGGCAGATATAAACAAAAATATAAAAAGGTGAATAATGAAAACATAAACAAAAAAAGGTTATTCATATTTTTATCAAAATTTCACTTGACAACTCTCTCTCTCTCTCTTGCTATAATAGAACCGAATAGCTTTCACAATATGTGATTAACAAGATGGCGAAATTAGACTAATTTAGTTCAATTTATATTTAAAAACTTAATATATTAGTTATGAAAAACTTAAAAGATATAGAAAAAATAAAACAACTTCTGATGGTTGAGAAAAAATCATCAATATTCTTTTATGTATTGTTAAATATATTTTTTTCAGTATTTGTAGGATTAGTTATTGCAATAATAATATTATTAATTGTAGGAGTCATTACCTATATTGAGATTTTTAATAACATACTAGAAATATTACGTCAAAATATTATAATCATTGCATTAATTTCAATATTTCAACCGATGTTATGGTTATTTCCGTTATTAACATGGAAAGATATAAAAAAAATAAAAAAACAGAATAAAAAATATGAAAAATCTCGTAGTGAAGTAAAAAACATGGTAAAAGAAAACCCTGAAATAATTAATGATTTGAATGAATATATTAAAAAATTATCAAATCATGAAATAACAATCCATTATAAATTCGAATTTACAGAAGAACTCGTAGATAAGGATTATTTTGAAAGAGAAAAATTTATTAAGAGAAAATATGAAGCATCAGAGGAGTTTTCAAAATATTTCAGAATAGTACTAACAAGAAGAGAATTGAAGAAATTATTAGAATTAAAATAAAAAAATAACAAAAAAACCTGTAATTAAATTACAGGTTTTTTATTTCATCAAAAATTACTTTCTCCTCGTCCACATCAATAACGTAAATATCTTTTTTTGTGAGTCCAAGCTTTTTTACTCTTTTTAGAACTTCATTTCTCAAATAAGTATTTCCATAACCAATTCCTCCGGAAAATACAAGTGCATCTATTCCCTGCATAAGTCCTGCATAGCCCCAAATTTTTTCAGTAATTTCAGCTACAAAAATATCAAAAGCTAATTTTTCTTTTTTATTCCCTTTTTGTGCCTTTCTAAAAATACTCAATGTGTCTTTTGTTCCAGTTAAACCTAAAAAACCAGATTCAAAGCTAAGAATATGTGATATTTCATCTATTGTTTTATTTTCTTTATGTGAAAGAATTTTATCTAAATCTGAATCTACATCACCAGATCTAGTAGTCATCATAATCCCAGAGATAGGAGTCAAACCCATAGATGTACAAAATGATTTTCCATTCTTTACAGCAGTAACAGAACAACCACCACCAAGATGTGCAAAGATAATTTTTTTAGGCATAAGAAGTTTCTGTTTTTTCCTTTTTTCTTTTAATTCTCTATAAGCAGATTGTATGGCAATTCCATGAAATCCATATTTTTTAATCTTATATTTCTTTGCAAGTTTTACTGGAATAGCATAAGTAGATAAATATTCTGGAATAGTTGTGTGGAAAGCAGTATCAAAAGAAGCATACTTAACTATTTTAGGAAAAGTTTTTTCCATTTTTTCTATTACATCAATGTCTTGTTTGTTATGTATTGGTGCAAAATCAATATACTCTATAATTTTTTTCTTTAAAGATTTTGTGATTTTTGAAGTTTTAGAAATATCTCCTCCGTGAACTATACGTATTCCAATCTTTTCAATATCTTTTAAAGAATATAGAAATCTTTCTTCTCCTTTAATTTCAGTGATTTTATATACAAATTCATCTAACATTCCACCATTATTATCAAAGACTTTGTATTTAGTAGAGGTAGAACCTGGATTTATAATAAGTATCTTTTTCATAAATATATTATAAACCATAGTAATAAAAAAAACGAAAAATAAGATCCATAAATTTAACAAAAATGCACTTGACAACTCTCTCTCTCTCTCTTGCTATAATAGAACCGAATAGCTTTCATAACATGTGATTAACAGGACGGCGTATAGAATTTATTTCTATTTAAATTTAAAAACTTAATATTTTGATTATGAGAAAATTATTTTTAATATCAGTAATCTTTTCAACTTTATTTTTTATTTCTTCATGTAAAGAGAAAAACTATTCAGAACAAGAATATAGAATTTCTTATGTATATGATTACAATAAAAAACCACCAAAAATTATTTTGTATTTATATCCAAGAGTTATACAGACAGACGAAAAATCATGTGGAGGATATTACGTCTTAACAAAAGATGAAATTTTAAAAGAAATGGAAAAAATGGGTCACGTGCCAGCAGACACAAATTACTTTTCTTTTTATAAAAAAAGAAAGTATTTACATGGGATATATATAGTTATTGATACTAGTGTTGTAGACAATACCAGTAAGTTTGAGACATATAAGGAGTACAGATTTACTAATTATTTAAAAAATAACTCTAATTTAGATAGATATTATCTTGCTATAAAAAAATAAAAATTAAAAATAAAAAACAGATTGTATAACACAACCTGTTTTTTTATTATTTACCATTCCAATCCTGTTCATTCTTTAGAGAATTTTTTAAAAAAATTATTTGTTTTATTGTAAATTTCTTATATTCGGAAATTTTAATTAGATGTCTCTTTTTACATTCAACACAATATAAATGCCCATTCATTTTATTATAAGAATGAAAAATCCTAAAATCATTTTCACCTATCTGAATGGATGGAGAAAAATCATAAATATTACCTATGTGACCACAACCTACACAAATATGATTAGCTGTCTTTCCCATACCCACTAATATTCCAATCCTTGATAGATTTAGGATCAACATGGTTTTTTTTAATATATTTCTTTTCCCAGTCTAATTTACTTTTAGAAAATTCTAAAATTTCTTCATATAAATCAGAATCAATCTTTCCTTGTCTATGTGCAAAATATGCAACATCTTTCAATAAATGAAAACGAGTCAATTTATTTCTAGATTTCATATCGAAAGGAGATGTAGTTGAGCCATGTTCTTCATAACCATGAATAATAACTCTATCTGAAATATTATAATCATATATTAGTTTTTTAATTGAGTCTGGATAACCATGATAATTAAATATCACACCTTTATTATTTGTGAAAAATCTATCTATAATTTCTTCCTTTGTAAACCTTGAATCTATTTCATTCAACACATCAAGTGTGAAAATATTTACAAATCTAATTTTTAAATCTAATAATTTTGCACGAACAAGTTCTAGTCCAGCAATAGCTTCTTCTGTAACATAATCACCAGCAGTTACTATAATAACATCAGGATTTTCATCAGAATATCTATCCCATATCATAATACCATCATCTGCCTGCTGTCGTGCTTCTTCAAGCGTAAGCCACGTCCTAGTCATCTTCTTACCACACACAATAATATTCAAAGAATTATAAGAATTCATTGTTTTTTCTATAGCAAGTTTCATTAAGTTCTTATCTGCTGGAAAATATACTGATACTATATTTCTATCTCTATCTAGATTTGATGCTATAAAAGATGGATTTTGATGTGAGAAGCCATTATGGTCTTGCCTTTCAAGAAGTGATGACAATATTATATTTATAGATGGAACAGGTTTTCTAAAAGAAACATTTCTAGCTATCTTAATGAACTTTACATATTGATCAGCCATAGAAGCAACTATCTGTGTAAAAGCTTCATAACTTATGATATAACCATATCTTCCAGTTAATGTATAACCCCACAGCATACCAAATAAAACATTTTCAGATAACATTTCTATAACACGTCCAGACCTACCAAAATCTATATCCCATTTTTCATTAGGAAGTTGCCACACACGTCTAGTTGATTTAAATACACCATCTAATTTATTAGAATAAGTCTCATCAGGAGAAAATAATCTAATCTCATTACCAAGATTAATAAGGTCACCTATATAATCTCCAGCTTCATGCATAGAACTCCTATTAGTATTTTTAATAAAATCTTGACTATTATATACATCTTCAAAATTAGGTACATTAGATTTTAATGTATACTCTCCATGAGCATATTTTGAATCGCCAATTCTCCGTCCTTTTTTGGGTATAATTGATTTAATACCATCAGAAAAAATAATATTATTATCTTTATCGAAAGAAACTAATTCATTAATATTATATGAATACATCCATTTATTTAACATTTCAATCTCTTCTAATGATTCATGTAAATTATCAAATACAATCTGATGAGAAAAATTATTACCGACTATTTTCTTACTTTCAGTATCCTTTATAGCAGTCATTCCTTTTGGTGTTTTCATTATAATCATAGGCCAATTTGGTACACCTTCTTTATTATTTTCTTTTATATTCGTAATCTCTTTAATTACATTATCAAATACATAAATTGCTTTTTCATGAAAATCTAATGTATTTTCAGCTTCAATAAAATATGGATTCCAACCAAGGGCTTCAAAATATTTTTGTATATCATCATCAGACATACGACCAAATATTGTAGGACCTGATATTTTATATCCATTCAAATGTAAAACAGGTAGAACAACGCCATCAGTTTCCACTGATATAAATTTATTAATATGCCAAGAGCTGGCCATAGTCGCTGTCTCAGCTTCTCCATCGCCTATTATACATATATTAATGAGTTTCTTGTTATCAAAAACAGAACCAGTGGCAACAGATAACGAATACCCTAATTCCCCACCCTCAACAATTACACCAGGAGCTTCTGGATTTAGATGAGATGGATATCCGTACGGAACAGAAAATTCTGAAATGACATATTCAATTCCTTTTTTAGTATATGGAACTTTTTCAGGATAAAAGTTGGAGAGTGACCCTTCTACTAAAATATTTGATTGATATGCAGGAAAACCATGACCAGGACCAACCGTTAACATAAAATCATATTCATCATGAATATTTATCAATCTATTCGTGTGTGCATATACTAAATTGATTCCAGGACATGTTCCCCAATGACCTAGTAATCGTTCCTTAATATCCTTTTTTTCTATCTTACGTTTAAGAAAAAAATTATCTTTTAAAAAAATTTGTGCAGCAGATAAATAATTTGTTAGACGTGTATACTCATCTAAAACTTTTATTTCTTTTTCTTTATTCATATTAATATTATAACAAAAACTAATATTTTAGTCTCATTCAATAAAACAAACATGAAAATTAATTCTTGTATTTTTTATTTATACAAAAGATTGTTATAATAAAAACATGAAAGAACTAATTTTTATAGACACAGAAACAACTGGAACTGGACAAAATGATAGACTCATTCAAGTTGCTTATAGAACTACAGATAATACAGATGTTAACGAATTCTTTAATCCAAATAAATCAATTGAAATTTCAGCTATGGTAGTACATCATATAACTGAAAAAATGATAAAAGATAAACCTAAATTTAAAGATTCAATAGTCTACAACGACCTAAAAGAACGTTTCTCACGCGGTGATATTTTTATTGCACATAATGCAAAATTTGATATTGATATGATTGAGAAAGAAGGCTTAAAAGTAGGAAGTTTTATAGATACACTTAAAATAGCACGTTATTTAGACAATGAATCAAAAATAGAATCATATGCAATGCAATATCTACGCTATCTATTAGGAATAGAAATTGAAGCTACTGCTCATGATGCATGGGGAGATATTCTCGTATTAGAAAAATTATTCTATAGACTTCTTAAGAAGTTAATGGAATCACAGGATATATCAAAAAATGAAGCACTAGAAAAAATGATAGATATATCTCTAAAACCATCTTTAATTAAGATTATTAACTTTGGAAAACATAAAGGAGAAAAACTAGAAGATATTGCAAAAAACGATCCAGGATATCTTAAATGGTTACTCAATGAAAAGATGAAAGATGAAAAAAATGAAGAAGATTGGATATATTCAATAAAACACTATCTACATATATAGTGTTTTATTTTATCTAAAAAAAATATAATTAGCTTGCAATTAAATTATATCGATATATACTGTAATAGTTAATTACTACTCCTTTAGTGCAAATAATAAAAATAAAATATTTAATATATTTTTAAAAAACGAGCAGTAAACTACATATTACAAATTATGTATTTTATATACAAGTAATATACTTTCTCTCTAGAGAGTATAAAAAATAAAAAAAATGAACAATACATCACAAGAAAATGATAAAAAGGTATTAAATAATAGTGCTAATAAAAAGACATTCCAAAGCCGTTATAATAATCAATCACATAGAAAATATAAAAAACAAGGTAAAACAAAAAACAATACAAAAACAGTCAAACATGGGGTTCCACCATTAAATGATAATGATATAAGAGTTATTCCATTAGGTGGTGTTGAACAAGTTGGTCAAAATATGAATATCATCGAAACAAAAGATGATATATTTATAGTCGATATTGGAATTGAATTTTCAAACACAGAAGAAACACCTGGGGTTGACTATATAATTCCTAATATTAAATATTTATTAGATAAAAAAGAAAAAATCCGTGGTGTATTTATTACTCATGGTCACCTTGATCACATAGGAGCATTTCCATATATAATAGATCAACTTGGATATCCTCCTGTATATTGTGGATTATTAACAAAATGGATGATAGATAAAAGAAATTCAGAGTTTCCTCATCTAGAAAAATTAACATACAATGTAGTCGAACCAGGGCAACGTGTAACTGTTGGTCCGAATGAAATGAAAGTGCAGGTATTTCATGTAACACACTCTATTCCAGATGCACTTGGTTACTCCTTTGAAACAAAAGAAGGTAATATTATTTTTGCTGGAGATACTAAATTAGAACATATAGGAGGAGCACCAATACAACTTGAATACGATTCATATGGAAAATTAGAACACGGAGATCAAAAAAATCTATTATTCCTTTCTGATTCCACAAATTCAGAGCAACCTGGTTGGTCAAAAAATGAGGGTGCCATAATAGAAAATATTATTGAATTAATAGCTGAAGCAAAAAATAGGGTATTTCTTGGAACTTTTGCTTCTCAAATTGTACGAATAACAGCAATAATGGATGGAGCACATAAATATGGAAAAAAAATAGTTCTTGAGGGTAGATCAATGAAAACAAATGTAGATATTTGTATTAAATCTGGTAGATGGACTCCACCAAAAGGTTTAATTATTACAGCAGATGAGGCAAAAAATATTGCTCCCGATAAATTAGTATATCTTTTAACTGGATCACAAGGTGAGGAGTTCGCTGCGCTAATGAGAATTTCAATGAAAAGACATCCAAAAATCAGATTTACAAGTCGTGATACAGTAATATTATCTTCTTCTGTAATTCCAGGAAACAACAAAGCTGTTAGAAAATTAAAAGATAATCTTTCACGCCATGACCTACGGATAGTGCAATATAGAACAAGCGATATACATGCATCTGGTCATGGTAATCAAGATGAATTACTTTGGATTCAAAAAACAATTAACCCAAAGTTCTTTGCTCCTATACATGGACACCACTCAATGTTACGTGCACATGCACAAGCTGTTATTGAAAGAAATAATTATCCTAAAGAAAATATAATAGTTGTTCCAGAAAATGGTTCTGTAATAGATGTAAATAGAAATTCATTTAAAGTACATAAAGCCAAGGCACCTAATAATATGACTGTTGTAGAAGGTTTCAGGGTTGGAGATATACAAGATGTTGTAATTAAAGACAGGAAAACGTTAACTAATGAAGGTATTTTTGTAGTAATCGCTACAATAGATATAAAAAATGGTAGACTAAGAAAATCTCCAGATATAATTTCTAGAGGTTTTGTATATTTACGTGATTCTCAAAAACTTATAAATGAAACACGTAATCTAGTTAAAAAAACAATAGTAAAACATGCAAGTCATCAAAAGCCTATCAACTTTGATGTAATAAAAAAACATGTTACTGATGATGTAGCAAGGTTCCTTGTCCAAAACACAGGTAAAAGACCTATTGTTATACCAGTTATTTTAGGTATATAAAAACACGAATTATTCGTGTTTTTATATACCTAAAATTTATTAAAAATGTAGCGGAGCGGAATTTTTAACAACGTTAGGGATATACGAAGTTTTTCTGGAACGTAGTGGAAGAAAAATTTGGAGAAATGGCAAAGCTGAGCCATTTCTTGTATACCCCTTGTTATATAACCCGAACAGAACGCAGTGGAGTGAGAGCGTAGCGTGGCTTGAGTTGATTTTGAGCATATCAATTGTAAAAAAATAATTTCCCGTTTTTACTTCACAATTTTTGGAATTTTATCACGAGGCACTTTTCTAACTTCCACTTTAGTTTTACCAAGAATTTTGGCTTTGACGAGTCTGTGTAAACCATCAAGAATTAACCAACGACCTTTATTCTTCATAATATCAATAGGATATGATAAATCAGCTTTCATAGTTCTGTTATATTCTTCTTGGTGGTTTTCGGAAAAATTGATTACATCATTTGGCTTTAAATCGTAATATCCTTTTTTTGTACTCCAAAAAGGAATTTCAAAATGCCACTCTAATTCTTTGATATCAATTTTTTCGACAGGCACATCTAAATCCCAGACTTTCTTTTCAGACCAACTAAAGTCAAAGCCAACTTCTTCAATTATTTTTGGTAAAACTTTCTTCATAGTTTTTTAGAAAAGTGCTAAATTTATATATCTTACGGAGGGAAATTATTTTTTTATCCTTATTTTTGCTCAAACTCAATTTCATATAATGTCCCGCGAATATGCGACGTTTCCGTAGCGATAGCGGAGGAAATGTGGGCGGATTAGCCGTATATGCGTTGTTGTAAGAAGTTCCGTGTATATTTCTTACTTAGCTTTAGTATATCATATTATTCGCCCACGTATATTCGCGGACATTGTTAAAAATGTAGCGGAGCGGAATTTTTAACAACGTTCCAGTATATGCGATGTTTACACGAAATGAAGTGGAGTGTAAATTTGGGTGAAAGTCTGCAAGACTTGAACCTCATATACTATGTTATGTGAGGGTGAGCAAGGTACGAGCGAAAGTGCAACGTCCCCTTGAGTTGGAAACCTTTTTTATGTTAATTGTTTAGAAATTTAGGTTTCCTTTTAATGAGATTGGCTTGAGCCCCTCTATTTCAACTGAATTGGGTTGATTTGGTATATTATTCAAAATAAAAATCTTCTTTTTAAGGATATATGCGAAAGCCATTTCCAAAAAAGTATTTGCTCCGATATAATTCTCGACACCATTTTTAGAATAATTAGCAATCAAAATTGCATCCGATTCTCTAATTTTTTCAATGTGCTTATCAATAAAGTCTTGTTTCATATCCGCCTGTTCTTGCTTGCTTAACTTTGAATAATCAGTACCAGTTCCTTCTTTACTAGGAGTAAATACTTTGAAACCTAAATTTTCTAATTCCTTTTTCAACTGCTCAATGTCTGAAAAAAAATTCATTGAACCACAGATTGTTATTGTTTTCATAATGCTGTTAATTTAAATGTCTTAAAAAATGTTTCCAATTTCACATAACGTGCCGCGGAGCGGAATGTAGTATGACAGCGGATGTATCCGCGGCACGTTATTCGGGAGTGTAGCGGAGCGGAATTCCAGAATAACTGGTTATTATACAAACTAATCGACTAATTAGATGTATAATTTGTATCTTATCCAAACTTTTGATATAATTAAGTTATGGAAGAAATACTTGATAAAACAGATAAAATATTAAAAAATAAATCGACTATTATTTTTTAATATACCAAAATTATATCACTGATTATATTTTTAAACAAATATATAGTAATCAAAATTTTATATTAAAAACTCAACAACATCTCCATCTTTTACAATATACTCTTTTCCTTCTATACGAAGAATTCCACTTGCACGAGCCTCAGTAAAAGACCCAACGCTGATTAACTTATCCCATTCAATTACATTTGCACGTATAAAATTTTTCTCGAAATCTGTATGTATAGCTGAGCCCGCTTGTGGTGCTGTTGCTCCTTCTTTTATTGTCCAAGCTCTTGTCTCTTTTATCCCAGTTGTAAAAAATGTAATAAGCCCAAGAAGTTTATACGATTTTTGTATAAGTTCATCTATACCATCCTTATGTCCAATATCATTTGATATAATTTTTTTTTCATCTTCTTCAAATTCAGATAGATCATATTCTGTCTTTGCATCTAAAATCACAAACTGAGATCCAGAATTAACTATTTCGTCAACAACACTATTAAAAATATTTTTATCATTTTCATCTAAATTATTACCTCCTGTTTTCTTATTTAATCCATAAATAACAGGCTTCATTGTAAGAAGTTGTAACTGTTTAACAACTTTCATCTCATCATCATTAAAGCTAATAGTATTAACAAATTTCTCATCTTCTAACACAGAAATAATCTTTTTATAAATATTATCTTCAAAAATAGCCAATTTATCACCCCTTTTGACATCACGAGATATTCTTGAGACTCTATTTTGTATAAGTTCAAGATCAGATAAAATAAGTTCCATATTAATTATCTTAATATCACGTAACGGATCTATACTCCCATATACATGTATTTGTTCTGTAGATGTATCATCTTCAATAGAAAATATTCTCACAATATGTAAAATTGCATCGACTTCTCTAATATTTGAAAGAAACTTGTTTCCGAGGCCTTCACCTTTTGAAGCACCTTCAACAAGACCAGCAATATCAACAAATTCTATAACAGCTGGAATAATCTTCTCTGTATTTGAAAAGTTAGATAACTTATATAAACGATCATCCGGAACAGCAACAACACCAACGGAAGGATCAATAGTGCAAAATGGATAATTCTCACAAGGAACTGACTTTTTTGTAAGTGCACTAAACAATGTTGATTTTCCAACATTAGGTAACCCTACTATGCCAATAGATAACGACATAACTTATTATTTTTGTTTTGATTGCCAAGAAATCATCATTTTTTGAATTTCTGCTTGATGTTGACGCATAACTTGCATCATAGCAACTTGTTCGTTTTGACCTTGTTTTTTCTTTGATTCAATTTCTTTCTGAATTTTTTTAAAAAAATCAGGATTTTCTGATACCAAAGCTATAATCATATCTTGTTGGTCTTTTGGTAAATTCTTCATCTTTGATTGAACCATTTTTTTAACTAAAAAATCTTTTACTCCCATAATTGTCTTTATATAAATTAACTATTAATATTTAATATATATTAACAAATATACTTGTTTTTACAATCAAAAAAACTATTAATGCATTTTATTAAAAATGTGTAATAATTATTAGACATATACGTCATATATTATGAAGACAGAAAACATAAAACAATATAATGATCAATTTATGGAATATTACGAAAGATACCATAATGATATTTTTCGTTTCTGTATGATAAAAACAAGCGATAGATCTAGATCACTGGAAATAACACAAGAAACATTTATGAGATTCTGGAAATATATTATAAGCGGTAAAGATATAAAACAGGAACGTCCACTTCTATATCGAATAGCAAACAACCTTATAATTGATTCGTACCGTAAGAAAAAGGCTATTCTTGTCGAAAATTTCTCATTAGGAAAATATGAAAATAATATTTCAATTGATTATTCTGAAAAACAAGAAAACATATTAGACGGTGAACGTATAATAAATATACTGAATGAACTTCCTGATTTAAATAGAGAAATAATAACATTACGTTTTATAAATGATTTTTCTATATCAGAGATAGCTAAAACAGTTAAACTTGATAATAAAACCGTATCTGTGTATTTGCATAGAGGGATAAAACAATTACGTAAATTAGTAAAAAAATATGAAAGATAACAACGAACAATTTGAAAACTTCATACGGGATTTCGACACAATAAGAATGACCAATGAAGAAAAAAATATGATTAGAGATAATCTTATTACTTTTACTAATGGATATATCCCAAAACGAAGTCCTTATTACAATAAGTTATTATTTTTTAAAAAAACATTTGCAATATCGCTTATTATATTACTAATAATATCTGTATCTAAACCTGTTTCAGCAAAATCACTACCTGGTGATTTATTATACAATGTAAAAATTATACATGAGGAAATTGAATCTGCTATGATCAATAAACCAGAAAAAAAAGTAGACTTTGAAATAAAACGTACAAAAACACGAATACAAGAAGCAGTTGTACTTGCAAAGAACAACAATTTAGATAAAAATAAACAGAAAAAATTAGCAACTGATATAAAAAAACATGTTAAAAATATATCAGATGGTATAAGTGATATAAAAAAAGATAATCCAGAAAAAGCACTAGCACTTAATTCAGATCTTAAAACTACATTAAAAGTTAATTCAATAGCATTAAAAAAAGCGGTAAATGACAATATAGATGAAAGTGTAGGTAAAGAAAAAATAAATACTAATACTAGTAATAAAGAATATAATGATGATACAGTTGAAAATAAAGAGGTTGAACAAAATGGTGATAAGGGATCAGATATAACAACTAAAGAAAAAGATGGAAACTTAAATTTTGATAAAAACATTAATCATAATAATGGAATACAATCAGATACTGTTAAAAACGAAGTAAAAGATGAAAATTATACTAAAGATAGTAGTAATCTGATACTAGATTCAATATCAGATGACTTAGAAAAAACAAAAATAGTTAGTGACAAGATAGAAAAGGAAATAATATCAGATGAAGCCAGCATAGACATAACAGGTTATAATGAGCCAGATATAAATGCTGATATTGAAAAAAATACAGAAGAAATAAATAATGAAACTGAAAATGATGATATTATCGATAATAAAAAAGATACAGAAGAAATAAATAATGAAACTGAAAATGATGATATTATCGATAATAAAAAAGATACAGAAGAAATAAAAATTTATAATAGCCAAAATAATAAAAATTATATCAATAATACATATATCAAAACAGATGAAGAGAATATTAAGAATACAGAAATATCAGAAAGTATACAATCAGAAATAATTTCATTAGAGAATGTACTTGAAGCAGAAAAAAGGTTGAAATTCCTACTAGAAGAATTAGGAAAAGCTAGAGATGAATCTGAATTAAATAGAATAAAAGATCTAATAGAGAAAAAACAATTAGGAAAAGCATATGTAGAAATACAGAGAGAAGTAGAGAAAATAACAGAAATAAAATTATTAAAAGAGTTAGGAATAGATGATAATATAAAAACAATAGATAATCCTGATATGAATACAGAAATTAATTTACAAGATGCTAATAATATAAAAGAAGAAATATAAGTTTATATTTCTTCTTTTATATTATTATATAGTTATTATATTATTCAATAATCTCTATAGTTCCAAAATCATTATTATCTGACTCTACATTGTTACTATGCTTTGTAAATCTAGCAATACCAAGTATTAACAAAAGAGATCCTAGTGCATAGAAAATAGATGTATTACTATTATTGGTGTTAGCATTATAAGGACTTGCAACCATAGAACTATCTTCTCCAAAGTCTACCTTTAACTTATCTGGATTATCTAATAAATACTGTTCTAAATATGAATCTTTATTATTAAAAAAATTACCATCATAAACCTCTTCTTTTCTAGAATTTGCTATATTGTTACTCTTATTCTTACTGCTTAAATTACTTTTTAATAAACTACTTTTCTTATTATTTTTATTAGGGAAATACGATATCACATCACCAGAATTTGATAAAAGATATACCCTATTAGAAGAACTAGCTATTGGAGAAAATTTCAATATACTGAATAATATATCTATTTCACTACTATTACTAATATAAGAATTTCTTGGAAAAGAATATTTATAGTTAGCATACTTTATCGTCCAATTACTTATATCAATTATAGAAGATGTATTATTTTTTAATGTAACACCAGATTGTTGGTTCACTCCGGTTATCTTTATATTATTCCCAACAACAGATACATTTTTTTTAAATATAGAGTCTGGTTCTTCTCCACTTTCAAAAGATAATCTAGAACTATAATATTCAAAAACAACTATATAATTCCCAGGTTCCTTATAAATATAATTTGTATCTATTTTTTTATTAGATTCTAATATATTTCCATCACCAAAATTTAAGTAATAATAACCACCAAGCTTTTTTATTTGTTTACCACCATTAATGTAAGTCACTTCTGCCTTAACATTAAAATCAGTTTTAGATAATATAACGTCAGGTAATTCTATTTTTGGACTATAATATGGTTTAAGGTTATTATCGTCGTCATTATCATTATTATCTATATTATTATTATCTACATCATAACTATTATTGCTTATACTATTTACAACTCCTGGTGTCGGTATGCTAGAAACCCAAGAATTATTTATAAATTGTATACTTTTACCATCGCCATCTCCGCCTATTCCAGAATCATATGTAAAACTACTGACAATGGATTTACTATCATTAGCAATAGCTATTGCTTCGCCACTATTATTTAAAGAAAATGATGACTTAATATATTTTACATTTGACCCTAATTCAGATTTAACCGTCGCAATATCTTTGACAATTAATGCATATTCACCACTATTTAAATTAGAAAAGCCGTCTGGATATAATCCATGGTATGTATCATTCTCATTAAAATACCAAGAACTAATATCAACAGATGGACCGTTGTTATATATCTCTATCCACTCTCTGTTAGAATCAGATCCTTCTGGGTTATACATTACTTCATTAAGTTTAACTAATGCCTCTGACATAGAAAAACTACATAAAAAAATAAATATTATTACTACTAGTTTCTTCATAATTATTATTTAAATATATCTTTCAATACGCTCTCTGGAATTTCAGTATTATCACTTTTATTATTCAAGATGCTATCATCATTATTATTTTTTTTATTATCTTTATCTTTATTATCGTTTATATTTTTATTTAAACTATTGTCAGAATTGTCTAAAGAATATTTCTTATTATCTAAGGTCTTATTATCCTTCTTTTTTATATTTTTACTAACATTAGAATCTCTAGAATTTAAAATCTTATTTAAGACATTAGAAAGAGAACTTTTAGTAGACTCATTTGCCTTTCTATCTTTATTCTTTTTTGTATGTTTATTAACACTAGTTTTTTCAGGTATTAATACGTCATTATTCTTATCTACAGAATTAGTAATAATTTTACTTTTTCTCTTATCCATACCCCCTTCTTTTATATTTTTAATATTATTAATATTATTTTTAGTAGATCCAAAACTATCAAGCAAAGCATTTAATTTTGGAGAAACAACCTTGTGCATTTCAATTATAGCTTGTGTTTCATCATCTTCATTATTTATATCACCTTTATTATTCTTTTCAGATTTAGATACTTTAAATATATTTTTATTATCATTTCTAACAGTACTATTAATTTTTCTTTTCTGTGGTTTCTTTATTGGCTTATACCATTTTTCTATTTCTTCTTCTACAATCTTTCGTTCTTGTGCATAAAAATAACGAGAGTTAGCAATTACATGGTCACGCATGGATGTAGATTGTACGTCAATAGGAGGCATAGTTACAGCAGAAAATGGACGTGACCCTATTCCATCTATCATAAGAGATAAATATATTTGATATTTACCTAAATTTACAATATCTTCAGCTGTAAAAGTCGGAGTAAATTGTTTTTCAAATACTTCAGCATCTGTAGCTCCTATTCTAAATGTTATCATTGTTCCAACATTACCAAATACAGCAGATGCAACATCCTCTTGCATCTGATCAACATATTGATGTGCTATTGTAAGATTTAATTTATATTTACGAGCTTCTGATAAAATATCAGCAAAAGATTCATTAGCAAAATTTTGAAACTCATCAACAAAAAAGAAAAATGGCGGTAATCTTTTAATCCCCATTACTCCAACATCAGCACGACTCATAGCAGCAAGATATAACTTTGTTATTAGCATTCCACCAAGAAGATTGGCGTTCGATTCACCTACTTGTCCTTTCGATAAATTAACCAAAAGAATCTTTCTGTTATCCATAATATCACGTATATTAAAAGATGTTTTTTCTTGACCTATTATATTACGTACGGTTGGGTTAGATGTAAATTGTCCTATTTTATTTTGAATCGCTGCCCCAGCTTCCCTAGCATATCTAGGATCCCACTTATTATATTCATCTAACCAGAAAGCTTTTACTGATGAATCTGTGATATTTTTAATCACCATGTCTCTATAATCTTTTTCTGCTAACATTCTATTTACACCTAATAACGTTGCACCAGGAAATTCTAAAAGTGCTAATAATGTATTTGATAGAATATATTCCATTCTAGCAGAAAAAGAATCAGGCCAAATCTTTTTAAATGAAGAAATTAGACCAGACATTACTAGATGGCGATGGTCTGCATCAACATTTTCTAATACGTTAAATGAAATTGGAAAATCAGTATCAAATGGAGCAAAATATACGACATCTGTGATTCTATTTTCTGGAATATATTCTATAAGCGTATCTATAGCAGAACCATGTGGGTCGACAAAGCACATACCTTCTCCATTAATAATATCTTGTGCAGCCATATTCTCTAACAATGTAGATTTACCCATACCTGTCTTTCCAATAACATATACATGCCTAGATCTATCTTTATTTTTTATACCAAATTTTGTTTTCTTATTTCTAAAATCACTAAAACCAAAATAAGTAACTTTATCTTCGTTTAACATATAAATATTATAACATAAAAAACTTATTCACATAAAAACACAGGCATTCCACAACATGTACTTTTTTGAAAAAATAAAAATGTTAATATCATAAATATGAGTAATGATACAAAAAAAGATAAACAAAAACATTTTAGGACCCCACCACAAAACATAGACGCAGAAAAAGCATTATTAGGTTCTATAATGCTTAGACCAGTATCTTTACTAGAAATTGTAGATTCAATATCAGAAGATGATTTTTATGTTCAAAAACACAAACTTATATATAGATCTATGATAGAATTATCTCGTATTAGTGATCCAATTGATCTAGTTTCAGTAGCTGAAAAATTACAATCTATGAACCTACTAGACCAGAGTGGTGGAATTTCATATTTAAACGATGTAGCTAATACAGTCCCAAATGCAACAAATATAGAATATTATGCAAAAACAGTAAATGGAAAATCTATATTAAGAAGACTAATAATGGCTGGAGATTTTGTAACACAACTAGGATTTGAAGAATCATTAGACGTATATGATGTTTTAGATCAAGCAGAAAAAAAAATATTTGAAATCACAAATAATCCAAATTCAGGTAAAAAATTTATAAGTATAAAAGATATAATACCAAAATCATGGGAAAAAATTGAAATGCTATCTGAAGGTGGAAATGTTCGTGGTGTTCCAACAGGATATAAAGATCTTGATAAAATCTTATCAGGGTTACAAAAATCTGATCTTATTATATTAGCAGCAAGACCATCTACAGGAAAAACAGCTTTAGCATTAGACATAGCGAGGAAAGTGGCAGTAAATAATAATATGCCAGTTGGGTTTTTCTCACTAGAAATGAGTGCAGATCAACTAACAGATAGAATGCTATCTTCTGAATCTCAAGTAGACTCATGGAGAATGAGAACTGGTAGAGGTTTAACTGATGATGATTTTTCTAGAATTTCTATTGCTATGGAAACATTATCGAAAGCACCTATTTATATAGATGATAAACCAGGAAATAGTATTCTACAAATGCGAGCAACAGCAAGAAGATTAAAGGCTGAGCATGGATTAGAAATTATATTTGTTGATTATATGCAACTTATGACAACATCAAAAAATTATGATTCAATGGTAAATCAAGTTACAGAAATATCTAGATCACTAAAATCACTTGCTAGAGAACTTGATGTACCAGTAGTTGCCTTATCACAGCTATCACGTGCTGTAGAATCACGAGGTGGAAAACCAAGATTGTCTGATCTTCGTGACTCAGGTTCAATAGAACAAGATGCTGATGTTGTAATATTCTTACATAGAGAAAGAAATGAAGATGGAGCTGGAAAAACAAATATAGTTGATGTGCTTATAGAAAAACATAGAAATGGTGCCACTGGATATACACAATTATTTTTTGATGCAGATAGAACAACATTTCTTGAACTTGATAATAATCATGTAGAAAGTATTGAAAATTCATTAGATAATGAATTTTAATAAAATTGAGAAAAACAATAAACAAATCAATTTATTTAAATAAATTGATTTTTAAAAATGTACAAGTATCATACTATATATGAACTTCCTGAATTCAAAAAAAATACACTTCATAGGAATTGGTGGTATAGGAGTGTCAGCATTAGCAAAATTATGTAGTAAAAATGGAATCATTATAACCGGATCAGATATAAATGAATCTCATATAATAGATGATTTAAAAGAAAACTTTAATGCAATAATTAAAATTGGAAGCAATTCAGATCTGATTACAAAAAATACTAATTATGTCATATATTCACCAGCGATATCTAAAAAAGATACTGAATACAGAAAAGCTATATCTTTAAAAATACCAATAATTTCTTATCCAGAGGCACTTGGTCAAATATCAAAACAAAAAACAACAATTGCGATATCTGGAACAAATGGAAAAACTACAACTACATCTATGGTTGTTGAAGTATTAAAAGACCAGGGAATAAATCCAACTGTTATAATTGGTGGAATTTTAAAAAAATATAACTCAAACTTTATACAAGGAGATTCTGAATACTTTGTGGTTGAAGCATGTGAATATAAAAAATCTTTTTTGAGTATATTTCATGATATAGCAGTCATAACAAATATAACAGAAGATCACCTAGATTATTTCAAAAATATATCGGAAATACAATCTGCATTTATAGATTTTATTAAGAACAAAAAAAATAAAGGGATACTTATTTGTAATGAACAACTAAATGAACTTAATCCAATAGTAAAGTATAGTAAAAAGAACAAAATTAAAATATACGATTATTCGAAATATTTATTAGATGACTATAATCCATTAATCCCAGGTGAACATAATAAACAAAATATGGCTACAACTCTATCTGTTATTGAATCAATTGGATTAGATGTAGACAGAGCAATTAACTATCTACAATATAAATTTTCTGGGACAAAAAGAAGAATGGAAAAAGTTGGATTTACAAAATATGGATCATTATTAATTGATGATTATGCACATAACCCAGAAGGATTAAAATTTCTTATTGAGACTATAAATAAAAAATATATAAATAAAAAAATAATTCTAATTTTTGAACCACATTTATATTCAAGAACTGAAGATTTTAAAAAAGAATTTGGAAAAATATTATCTACTGTAGATATTTTATATTTATTTCCTGTCTATAAAGCAAGAGAAAAATATCAACAAGCAAAAGATTTTTTACTGAAAAAATATATAGATAAAAAAGATAATTTTTTTATAATAAATGAACCTAATAAATTTAAAGAAATATTCGAATCAAAAAAATATAATGAAAATTATATTGTAGTAACCGCAGGAGCTGGAGATATATGGAAAAAAGGATTAGAACTAAAAAGTAAAAATATTTAAGTTAATATTTTTACTTTTTATATTTATATAACATAAAAACACTTGACAACTCTCTCTCTTGTTATACTAGATATGAAATATTTCACAAAATTTAATTTTTATATTATGAAAAGTACTAAAATATTGTTTTATGTCTTTATGTTAATAATCACTATTATTGGATCATTTGCTCATGTTATAAATTTAGAAAATATGATGTTAAAAGATAGTAGTGCTAATGTAACAGATTTTCAGAGCTTCTATCTAGCTATAATAGAATTCTTGATATTCATGTATTTTGGATATAAATTAATATCTTATCTTGCAAAAAATAATACTTAAAAATAAACAAAAAAATCACTAATAGTAAACTTATTAGTGATTTTTTTTATTTTTATTAAAAATTATTTTCCTTCTATAACTACAAACACCTTTATTTTTTTATTATATGCTTCTAATTCGACTGTATATTTTCCAGATTCTTTAAATACATATTTACCATTAAATAAACTATTCTTTATATCTATTCCATATTGCTCTTTTATAGAACGGATAATTTCTTTTATACTCAATGAATGATATAAATTACCATTTGAATTAAGTCTCTCTTTAAAAATTACACTCTTATTATCAATTTTATCCAAAATAGAAATAATATGATTTCGTTCTTTTTCTTCCTTGATAAATGCAGATTTCTCAGCCATCTTTTGTTTATTGATGATATCTGCTGTAGCCTGTTTTGCTAAACCACGTGGAAATAATGAATTAATAGCATAACCATCTGATACATCAATTATATCCCCTTCTATACCTAAATCTTTTACAAATTTTGTTAAAATTATTTTCATATACTAATTATAAACAATTTAATTTTTTTTCAATATATTTATTGCTTTATCGAAGTAATCATCTGAATCCTTAAATTCTCCCATTTCAACATCAGGTGATATACCTTTTCTCGATATTTGATTTCCGTTTGGTGTAAACCACTTAGCAATAGTAACCTTAAGTGAAGTTCCTTCTTTCATATTTATAAGCTCTTGAACAGAACCCTTACCAAAACTCTTTTCACCAATAATTATTGCTCTGTTATTATCTTGTAATGCTCCAGCTACAATTTCTGATGCAGAAGCAGATCCTCTATTAATCAAAACAGCTAATTTATAATCAATATTTCTTATATCATCAAAACCTTTACTTCTATGAATACTTTCCTTTTCTCCAGAATCGCCAAAATTTTCCTTTACTATAATATTACCTTGATCGATAAAATAACTTGCTATATTGATAGCTGATGACATATAACCGCCTGGATTATTTCTAAGATCTAAAATAAGATTCTTTAATCCAGATTTTTTAAATTCTAAAATAGCTTTTTTAAAATCATTATCAGATTCTTTATTAAAATTAAATAAAGATATAACAAACGTATCATCAATAATTTCTGTATCTAAAACAGGTATTTTAATTATATCTCTTGTTAAACTTAATTTAATAGTACCATCATTATTATCACGAATAACTGTCATATTAACAATAGTTCCAACATCACCTCTAATAAGAGATATCAAATCGTTAAGATCTACACCATATGTATCTGTATCTCCTATCTTTATAATAATATCACCAGGCAAAAAACCTGCTTTTTCCGCCGGAGATCCTTTTAGCGGTGAAATTACAACAAGATATCCTTTATACTTAGTAACTTCCATACCAGCTCCACCAAATTTTCCAACTACAGTTTCTTTAAACTGTTGAGATTTCTTTGGTGGAAAAAATATTGAATAGTCATCATTATATGAAGCAACAAGACCTCTTATTGCATCATAACGCTTATCTGATTCATCAGGCTCATCAAATGGATATTTTTCTTCTAGAGTCCTCCATACATCCCAAAATAAAGTAAAATCTTCATTATTTGGTACTTCTGTTTTATTTTCTATTTTATTTACTCTTATAACATTAACATAAAAACCAATCATAAAAAATATAATTGCAGTTATAATAATAATTATGTATTTTTTGTTAAATACTTTATTCATGTTCACTAATAATTAGATTATCATAATAAGCACTCTTAGTATATCTATTATTTGGATCCCATACCATGTATGATAAAACACCAGCATTATATGATGCAGTTATCTGATCGTGTATTTCTTTGAAACCATAATTAGCACCAAGATTAAAATCTTGAATCCAAGTCCTTATATTAGTATTTGGCAAACCAAGTTTTAAAACTTTTTTCATAGCTAGATTCATTTCGTGATATACAATATCATATGGGTGTTCAGCTGGATTAGAAAACCCTAAATAGTTATTTGGGTAATGAGAAGGATATACCATAGGGGCAACAGCATCAAAATGTGGTAATGCGTCGCTGAAATTTTGCCCAATTGTGAGTCCTCCTTCTCTAGAAGCAGTAAAACCAAATAAATCTACACTTATTGGGATATCTTGATTATGTAAACGTTTATCTAAAAAATTATAAAAACTTTTCATAACATCTAATTTAGTATTTCCGTTTAGAGCATAATCTAAATTTGAAATATCTCCATCAGAAGGATAACGTATATAATCGAAATTTATTTCATCAAACCCTTTTTTATAAGATTCCTCTGCTATTACTGCAAAATACTCCCAAGCCTCTTTTATCTGTGGATTAATAAATGCTAATCCCTTTTTATCCTTCCATACTAATCCGTTATCTTTTCTGTTAAATGCAAAGTCTTGTCTTACTTTTGCTAATAATGGGTCTTGAAATACAGTAATCCTGCCTATTACATATATATTATCATCATGTAATTCATCAATTAAATTATCAATATCAGATATCCTACTACTATCAGTAGAATATCTATCTATAAGTTCGTTATCAATATCAAATGATATCAATCCTGAGTAATCTTTTATATCTAATACAACAGAATTAATTCTTGAATTATTTATAAAGTTTATTAAAACAGAACGCATCTTCCTATTACTACCAACCCAACTAGACATATATATAGCTCTAACATTTTTTGGTGTTTCAATGTGTCTATTCTTTATTTTGATATCACGAATACGGTCAACTCTTAAAAAGAAATTTTGATCTGATAAAGGTGTAATTTCCTTATCAGAAAACATAGTTAATGTAAAAAATAAAATTAAAAGTATAATTATAAATATTAAGAAATAAAAAATTTTATTATTTCTCATCTAGATTTATTTTTGAAATACCGTTTAAACTGTCACTAACGGAACGTTCAATATTATTACCATCACTATTCTTAAAACGCTCTTTTAATCCTTGTACATAAGTTTGTAACGATGTTTCATCATCATCTTTAATTGAATGATTTATCTTACTCCTAAGTAACATAGAAGAATAACCAATTATAAAAGCAATTACTAAAACATATATATGTTCCCATAATTCTGGTAGAGCCAAAAATGGAAATATTAATAATAAAACAGATCCTATTAAAATAATATTAAAATATTTTTTCATGTAAATCATTGTAACAAAAATACATAATATTAAAATAGAAAATAAATATTTTTTATAAAAAAAGTTATCCACAGTTACAGTTAAAATAACTTGACATATTTTAAGAAAGGTGTATATTATGTAATGTGCAACGGATGGTTCATATAGAATGAACCAAGCACAAAAAAAAAGACACTCCAGCTAATTTTCGGAATTAGTCATCGAAGTGGGAGTGCAAACATAATGGTCGTTTCTAAAAAAGGTTTAGACTGTTATGTAATCTAGGAAAAACCTATACCCGTAATTTATTTTACGGGTTTTTTTTATTTATTATTTTTATCTATTACTACTACAAATTCACCTCTTACCTTATCTTTATTATTATCAAAATAATTGAATATATAGTCTATATTTCCAATTACTTTTTCTTCATATAGCTTTGTCAATTCACGGGCTATGTAAATATTCCTATTACTGTCGTGATAATTATCACATAAATATTTTAAAGTTTTAATTATTCTGTGTGGAGATTCATAGAATATTGATATTCTATCTGAATTAAAAATTTCTTTAAATATCTTATTTCTTCCCTTCTTATGTGGTAAAAAACCATAAAAAGTAAATTGATTTCCAATAAAACCACTTGAAGAAAGTGCTGTTATTAAGGCCGTTGCCCCTGGAATAGAGACAATATCAATATCATTTCCTAATTCTTTATATAAAGATTGTATAATCTTAACTCCAGGATCAGAAATCGTTGGTGTACCAGCATCCGATACCAATGCATATACTACACCTGATTTAACGTTATCAATTATTTTATTTTCTTTGTGTTGACTAGCATGTGCATTATAACTTTCGAGCTTTGCAGATATGTTATAATTTGATAGTAACTTCCCAGTAACACGTGTATCTTCACACAATATTATATCTACTTCAGATAATATTCTTATTGCACGATAAGTAATATCTTCTAAATTACCAATTGGTGTAGAAACTATATAAAATTTTCTTTTATTACTCATATTCAATATCTATTACATTATTTGATTTAATACTTTTATATTTTCTCTTAGATAGATCTACTACATTTTTGCTAAGTTTCTTGAAAAACAATTTTACATTGACAAACAACCAAATATCAAAAACTAATACAGCTAAAAATAATATAGCAAAGAATAACGCAATATTACTTATAAAATGAAAAGCTACAAAACCTAGACCTAAAACTATTATTCCAAATAATATAAAACTTATAATAAATAGACCCTCAAGTGGACCAAAAGAAATATCTGTAGCTAATTCACTTGTATTATTTATACCCTTTTTAGCTTTAAAAGAATAATCAATAATTTTAATTATATTATACATATTTATATTGTATAATATTACAAATTTAATGAAATTAAAAAATCTTTTTACAGATCTTTTAATTTAAACTTTATATAAATTATTTTCTTGGTATTTCAAAAAAGAATATAATTCCACCACCATCTACATTTTTAAAATCAATTATTCCACCAAGTGATTCAACAATTTTCTTTGAAATAGGTAAACCTAATCCAGTACCCTCATTTGATTTATTCTTATGTATATAATCTTCTACTTGTGAAAACTTCTCAAAAACGACATCTCTATATTTTTCTGGAATACTCTGACCATCATCAAAAATCTCTATTCTAATAAAATTATTATTATCTGAATTAACTACATTCACCGATATATTACCACCTTCTTGTGTAAATTTTATTGCATTCCCTATAATGTTAACTAGAACTCTTTTTATTAATTTAGGCTTAGATATTATTTTAGTATCAGTATTGAATTTAGTTTTATATGTAATATTTTTTTTAGAAGAAAGAATTCTGAAACCATCTGATACATCTTCAACTAAAAGTTCCAAATCTAATTCTGCCTTATCGGTATCATCTATTTTATCTTGCATATTATTCAATTTAGAAAGGTCCAGCATATCAGTTACAAGTTTAATCAACTTTTCTGAATTACCATCTATCTTTTTTAATGTCTCTGCTTGTTTATCTGTCAATGGGCCAAGCATCTTATCAAGTAATAATGAAGCATATCCACGTATGACAGTCATAGGTGTTCTAAGTTCATGTGATGCAATACCAATGAATTCATCTTTCATAGATTCCAATTTTTTTCTCTTATCTATATCATGTTCAATAACTAATACGAATGTAAGTTTTCCACCTTTTAAAACTGGTGTTATGAATATTTCAGAATTATATATAGTACCATCTTTTCTATTTGACTTTATTTCCCATGTACCTGGTCTATTCTCAGAAAATATTTTTTCAAAGATTTCATTAATCAATTCTTTATCTACATTTGACCACCATAGTTTATTTATATTTTTTCCTATAGAATCATCAGATGAAAATCCAGTATATGATGAAACTGATTTATTCATATACATCACCCTTCCGTTAATATCTAAAATAAACACATTATCTTCTGAAGTGTCTAAAGCCTTTTTAAATTTCTCTTTTTCAAATAATGCTTTTGTAAGCTCTAATTGTCTCTTTTTTAGATATCCTGTATTAATAACTATTTTTTCAAAAAACAATAATAATGTTCCCACAGACATGAGACCTAACAAGATAAATATCTTTATAAGAATACTTCTAACATGCATTATTTCATTTTTATCAACTTCAGCAATAACACACCAATCTTCTTTTGAAATATATTCATGTGCTTCAATAACTAAAGTCTTTTTATAACTCTCAAAAAAACCATTAATATTTTTTTCACCACTAAAGCATCTTTTAGCATTTTCAGTATCAACTATTTTATAAAATTTTGTTGGATTACTAAAAAGACGAGAATCTGTTCGCATTATAAAATCATTTCCTATTATATATATATCCTCACTATTCTTTAAACTATCATTATTATCAATTAATTTGTATAATTTTGAAACAGATATTTTCCCAATAATAGACCCTAATGAAGTTCCCTGATCATTATATACGACAAGCATAGAAAACATATATGGAGAATTATTTCTATCAAAAATATCAGAGAAATATATTTGACTATGGAGTTCACTTTTATTTATTTTTATTGGTAAAAAAACATTTTCATTATTTATAGAATTTTTATCAATTAGATCAGATATTATATCTTTAAAATCATCATCATGAGAATTTTCATTTGTATTTGATGATAAAAATAATTTTCCTAAACTATCAAAAAAATAAAAACCATCAAAACTATCATTTGAATAAAAAACAGTAGATTCATTAAGTATATAATTACATGTTTCAATATCACCATCTATACAACTACCATCAAAAATATCTTGTGTAATTTTTGATTGATTTATTGATGACATAGAATGCTCAATATTATCTAAAAAACTATTTATTGATTCTTTTTTTAATGAGGTTACAGTAGACAAATATTTACTCGTAGATGATATAATGCTCCTCGAAAAAATACCGTAAAATATAAAAATAATTGCAACAATAGATATAATTACAAATATAAGTAAAATTGATGTTGTTTTTAAAGATTTCATGATATAGTTATTATAGTATGAATAAGAAAATTTTAATAATAGAAGACAACCAAGAGCTAATTGACATATATAAAATGAGATTTGAAATTGCAGGTTTCGATATAGCAATAGCTAATAATGGATTTGATGGAATAACTTATTTAGCAGACAATACACCTGATTTAATTCTTTTAGATATAATGATGCCAGAAATGAGTGGTTTCGAAGTATTAGAAAGTATAAAAAATAATTTATCTAAAGAGAAAAGTGAAATACCAATAATAATATGGAGTAATATTTCACAAGAGAGTGATCGGGAAAGAGCAAAAAATCTAGGTGCAGATCTTTATCTACCAAAATCATCTTTTGCAGGTAATGATTTAATAGAGAGAGTTCAAAAATTCTTAATAGAAAAAAAGTAACAGGTAATATCTGTTACTTTTTTTAGTTTTTTTAATTAACTTTCTTTACTATATAAGGAACATTAGAGATATCTCCATTATCATCAAATTGAATATTACCACCAGAAGCACCATTTATATATTTAGTATCTTTTATATTCTTTATTATATTTTCTACATTTCCATCACTATCTTCTATAGATTTAGATAAAATTTTCACTGCATCATAGGCTTGTGGTATACATGAGTAAACAGAATGAACACCCCTTTCTTTAATCTTTTTTATAAAATCTGGACTATATTCACTATAATTCACAATAGTATACATTATCTTATTTTTTCCAACATCTAATCTATCCCATATATTATCATCATCCCAAACATATGTACCAAACATTATAAAATTATCTGACTGTTTTAATGATTCAAAAGCGGCGACAGTACTATTATCAAACCCTAAAAAATAAACTAATTCTGGTTTTTCTTTTCTTATCTTACCCCATATATTATCAAAATTATCATTTTTATAAGGATATTCAGATATAATCTTTCCACCATCTAACATAAACGACTTAATGAATACATCTTTCAAATCATTTCCCCATTGTTCATCTGTATATACAACAGAGACACGCTCTATATTTAATTTATTTTTTATATAATCAGCTGCATATACACCCTGATATGAATCTGATGGGTATACACGAAAAAAATATTTACTTACGCCAGATAATTTAGTAGATGAAGAACAATGTGATATTGTAGGTACCTTATATAAATTAATTTTATCAATCATACCGATAGATTCAGAAGAACAAAGACCACCAACTATTCCGATTACGCCATCTGATATCAATTTTTGAGCAGCATCTGAACCTCCTTTTTTAGTACACTTACCATCTTCCACTAATAATTTTAATGTTTTACCATTTATTCCACCGTCACTATTTATCTCATCTACAGCTAATCTTGCAGCTGATAATGACTTTACACCAACAAGTGACCCTGGACCAGACAAAGAAGATATAAATCCAATATTTATTACATTAGATTTTCTATCTGTATTTAAATAATTGAAATCTTTCCAAGAAAAGCCAATAGATTCTCTTACTAAGAGAGACAAAACATATAAAATTATAATAACTAATATTACCTTCCAAATAATTTTTAACATAAATTTATTATAACCTAAAAAATTTTTTCTTAATACTAAAAAATAAATTAATATCTTTCTGATATAATATAGATATGAATCAAGAATCTGCAATACATATTATGAAAACAGGAAAGAACGTTTTTATAACAGGAGCCCCTGGTACAGGAAAAACACATGTTCTAAATAAATATATAGAATATTTGAAAAAACATGGAATCAAAGCAGCAATAACAGCACCAACTGGTATTGCTGCAAGTCACATAGGTGGTATGACCATACATAGTTTTTTTGGAATTGGAATAAAAGATTCACTTTCACAGTATGACATAGAAGAATTGATGGAAAAGAAATATATATGGGATAGAATAAAAAATCTTAAAGTATTAATAATTGATGAAGTTTCTATGTTGTCTCCAAAATTATTCATATCTATAGATAACATCTTACGCACATTTAAGTTTTCCACTGAATCGTTTGGTGGAATACAAGTTATACTTGTAGGTGACTTTTTCCAACTACCCCCTATTCAAAAAGAAAAAAATAGTGAACGCTTTATATTTCAAACTGATACATGGAATAGTCTAGATCTATATACATGCTACTTAAACAAATCATATAGACATAAAGATGAAATACTTCTAAATATACTTAATGAAATACGTAATGGAAATATATCAGAAGAGTCGATGAGAATATTCAGATCAAGGTATAGAAAAAACCCCATACAAAATAAAGACAAAGAAAACAAAAATAATATATCTATAACAAGACTATATACACACAACATAGATGTAGATGAGATTAATAAAAAAGAATTATCAAAGATAAAAGAACCATTAAAAATATATAATGCGCAAACAACTGGATCAAAAAAATGGTATGAACGTATATTTGGAAGTTCTTTAGTTCTACAAAAGCTAGAATTGAAACTTGGTGCGCTTGTTTTCTTTATAAAAAACAACTATGAAAAAGGGCATATAAACGGAACTATTGGAACTATCATAGATTTTGACGTATTCAATATTCCAATAATAGAGACAAAAGATGGAAAAAGAATAAAAGCAGAGAGTATGGAGTGGTTATATACAGATAATAATGGAAATCAAAAAGCAAGTATAAAACAAATTCCATTGCGTCTAGCATGGGCTATTACAATACATAAATCACAAGGTATGACCTTAGATTCAGCAGAGATTGATTTATCAAGAGCATTTGAACCTGGTCAAGGATATGTTGCATTGTCACGTATAAAATCTATCAATGGATTAAAACTAATGGGTCTAAACGATATTGCACTCAAAATAGATAATGATGTTTTAAAAGGAGATAATGTAATGAAAAATCACTCCAAAGATATAATTTCGATGTATAGTAAAATTAGTGAAACAGAAAAAGAAAAATCCATAAAAGAGTATATGGAGTATCTTGGTGGTAGTATAGAAAAAGGTAAAACATATAAAAAAGAAATATCTAAAGAAAAAAAATCTAAAATAAAATCTTTTCTAAAATCAAAACCTTTTTTTGAACAAAAAAGAACTATTTCAGAGATATCTAAAGATAGGAAAATATCAGAGCAGACTATATTAAACCATCTTGAATTAATAATAGAAGATGATCCTGAGTTTGATATAAGCTACCTACAACCTAATAGTGATATTATAGAAAAAGTAGAAATTGCGATAAACGGTATAAGAAAGAAAAATTTAAAAAAAAATTTTACAGAAAACGGAAAAATAAAATTATCTGCAATATTTAAAAAATTAAATGAAGAAATATCTTATGAAGAAATAAAACTTGCAATGTTATTTTTGTAAAAATTTATTTCCTAAAATTTAACATTTGGCGTTTCCATTCGTACAATGTAACAGCTGTTGCAACAGAGACATTCAGACTTTCTATACCACGCTCCATTGGGATAGCTAAATTAAAATCAACATGCTCTTTTGTTTTTTCAGGTATACCTTTACCTTCTGCCCCAACCAAAAAAGCCATTGCTGTATCATATTTTTGATTCCAAATAGTATCATTACTATTTTTATTCATATCAACTGCAGCGACCCAAAATCTCATATCTTGGAGTCTCTTGATTGTTTGATTGATATTTGATACTTGAATAATTGGAACAGTTAATACTGCACCAGCTGACGTCTTAAATACTGTTCCATTAACAGGAGCTTGTCTATCCTTTGCAACAATAACAGCAGATACACCTACTGCTGCTGCTGTTCTTAAAATAGCACCATAATTATGTGTATCCTGAATTCCATCTAAAATAAGAACACATGGCATCACTTCAATATTTATACCATCTTTCCACTCATCAAAAGTAATAAATTCATATTTTTTTATTAAAGCCAAAACACCCTGAGCATTAACTTCCCCAACATATTCCTTAATCTTATGTTTAGAGATACTATTAAAAGGAAGATTATGTTCTTTTGCATATTCCTTTAATAAAGTAAATTCATTGCTTGTTCCAGAAACGACATCAGATATAAAAATTCTTATTACATTTTTAGGATTTCGTATAAGTTGTTCTTCAACTGGTTTTTTACCATATATATAAAATGTATCTTTTTTAGTATTTTTCATAAATAAAGTATACATAATTTCCTTGAAAAAGCATTTTTTATAACATTAATTCATAAGTTATAAAGTCAATTAACTTTATGACTTTATAAAGTAAACACCATTATTCTTGATTCTTTTTTTTGTATCGTGTATACTATTTTTCAGTTTGGGCCCGTAGCTCATCTGGCTAGAGCGCCTCACTTGCACTGAGGAGGTGGCAGGTTCGAGTCCTGTAAGATCAATTAAACAAAAAAACACTCAATATATATTGAGTGTTTTTTGAAAATTTAATTTAACGTTTCTGTATATATAATGTTACTGTCAAGTATAATGGTATAATTTTCCACCACATAAGTGAATAAAATAATATAATTAAGTGACCATGCTATAGCTGAACAGTATATACCATTAACACTATTTATTTACATTTATCTACAATTCCTTTTAATCCATCACATTGAAAGATTGTCTTACTATTATATGTCGCAAAAATCGTTACATGACTTGTACCAGTATTTTTTAGTTTAAAATTAGAAAAAGTTGCTGTATTGCTTCTTATAATAAATTCCAAGTCGTCTGGTATACTACTCAAATTGAAATACACAACGTTAGTACAATCATCATTGTAACATCCAATACTATCTAATTCAGGAAAAGATTCCTTAATTTTATCAAATCTTTGCCTAGATTGTTCATTAAAAGTCGAAACAACTTTCTCTTTTGATTCTTGAGAATTATTGGTACTTATTGCGATAAGTATTAGTAGGCCAATCAATCCTATTAAAATAGCCTTAATAGGATTTTTTGCGACCCATGACCTTTGATCTGTAATACATTTAGAACATTTCTTGGCTTTCTTTGGAATATCTGAATGACATACTTTACATTTTTTTGTTTCTATCTTTGGCATTTTTATATTAAAATAATATTAATATTAACAATAAATTATTGTGGACCTGACAGGACTCGAACCTGCCACCTCCTCAGTGCAAGTGAGGCGCTCTAGCCAGATGAGCTACAGGCCCAAATTCATAATTCTAAATAGAACTACTAAAAGGTAGTATATCTTAAAATATCAAACATGCAAGAAAAAATATTTATATAAAAAACACTAAATATATGTCCAAAGAATAATCAATAGTATTTTACTACCAATCGACATCATCAAATATTTTTTTAAAATTCATTCCATTAGAAGCCTTGATGAGAATATAAGAATTTTGTTGGGGCGATTTTTGCAGAGCAAAAATCGCCTCTTCTGTTGTCTTATATGCTTTTATATTTTTTCCATCAGGAATAACTAGTTGAAAAAATACTTCTCCAACCAAGATAATCTCATCTAATGAAAGACTTACGGCTTTCTCTAATACTTTTTGATGTTCTTCTTTCTCATAAATACCGAGTTCAAACATATCACCAAGAATAGCTATTTTTTTTCTATCTTCAG
>CAMZLR010000041.1 GCA_947311725.1 Candidatus Campbelliibacteriota bacterium
CTATTTGACTAACAATTTTAAGTAAATTCCAATCTAAATTAAGTGTAAAATTAAATACTTTATTTTCCATACTGCAAATATATAAAAAACAGCATTATGATACGATATGATACGTAAATATTCGATTATGATACGTGATTTTTTATTCTGCCCAACGATTTGTGTAAGAATAGAAAGGGATTTCGAAGGACTGAACTTTCAATTTATCACTTAGCCAAATTTACAATTTTTTCTTTTAATAGACACGCAAAATTGTAAATTTTGCGGACTTTGTAAAATGCACTTCACTTTGGATTAAGCACCAAAACCCTTATTATTTTTACACTTTGTTAGGTGGCGTTTGCTTTTATAGGTATCTAATTCCATTATTATTAGGTTCAATATGTTCAACTGATTTTTCGATTATTTTTCTTTTCTTTAAACCTATTTTTAAAGGTGCTAAACTAAACTCTGCATTATTACCATCCAATTCACTGCAATAACCTGTATAAAACCAGATTTCTTTAAATTCGGATAATTTTAAATTATCTTCCAGCCCTTCTATTGCTAAAAACAGGTCTGAATATTCATAAGTTAAAGTTCGATTGTCAATAATTAATATGGTGTTTTCTTTTTCTGAATGCTTTTTTCTTTCCTTTTTTAATATTGCATCTTCAATTAATTTCTTTAATTCAATTTCTTCATAATGAGCAGAACTTAAGAATATATTATCTTTGTGCTTGTAATACGGGTTATTAACTAATTCATTTTTGGTAACACCTAATTGTTTATGTATTTCAACTGATTTTGTAATTTCAATAGTTGGAAAAAAAGTATTTAATTTTTCAAGTTCGTGCAAAGGTATTTTGTCTTCATTACTCTTTGAAATAAATCTCTCTTCCTTTTTTAATTTTTCAAATAATTGACTGTTTTCTGCAATTGAAGTTATTTCTATATTAAAAATTTCTTTTGTGCTTAATTCAATTTTAAAGTCCCAAGGTTTATCTCTTGAAATAATATTGAATGCTACTTCTTTAGTATAAAAAGTCATAACTTGATTTTTTAAAAAATGCAAACAAATTACTTTCTCTCTAATTGTCATATCTGGTATGTCCAAAAAAACACGTTCAAAAATAGTTCCATCTCTTTCAATTCTATTATATGTTTTATAATTAAACATATCTTTTAAATCACAAGAAGGATGAAAACTACTTTTTTTAATTACTAAATCAGATTTTCCTTTTTTTTCACACATCTTTTTTTATGACACCTAACACTCGTATATACGCAACTCGACTTGTTACTATGAGTATAATATAAAGTATACACATTCTTTAAAAATATGATATTGTTATATATGTATGAATAAGGAGTATATCGCGCAATATAAGAATCAATTAGAAATAAAACGATATGCAAAAAGCACTATTCGTACGTATATTTCACAAATACAGATATTTTTAGATTTTTTTCAAAAAGATGCGAATAAAATCTTAATAAAAGAAATTGAAACGTATATTAAAAAATGTATAAAAACAGACAAAATAGCTTTTTCTACTCAAAAATCTATTCTTGGAACGATACGTTTGTTTTATCAACTTGTTTTACATAAAAATATTGATATTGATTATCTTTATCCTGATCGACAGGAATATAAACTTCCAAATGTATTGTCTCAAAATGAGGTAAAAACTATTTTAAATAGCATTTTAAATATTAAACATAAAGCAATTTTATCATTAATATATAGTGCAGGGTTACGTATCTCTGAATTATTATCATTACAGATTTCTGATATTGATTCTGACCGAATGCGTATACGTATTTCAGGAAGTAAAAATAATCGTGATAGAGAAGTCATGCTTTCTGAAAAGATTCTTCTTTTATTGAGAGATTATTTTAAACAATATAAACCTAAAAAATATTTGTTTGAGGGGCAGAAAGGAGGTTCTTATTCTGCGCGTAGTGTTCAGGAAATTTTAAAAAAAGCGCTTAAGAAAGCAAAAATAAAAAAACATGCAACGATTCATACCTTACGTCATTCGTTTGCTACCCATTTAATTGAAAATGGGACAGATATTAGAATTGTCCAAGAACTCCTTGGTCATAAAAATATCAAAACTACACAAATGTATACCCATATTACCGATCAAACAAAAAGGAAAATTAAAAGTCCTTTTGATGAATTATAAAAAACACATTTTGCTTTGCAAAATGTGTTTTTTTTCAAAATTTTCTCCGCTTTTTTTTTAAAGTACTTCTAAAACTTCCTTTGACATGGTAGACATATCAGCAAATTTTGATATTTGTTCCATAAGTTCTGGTTCGTTTTTAAAACGCTCATCCATTACTTTTTTGAAAGCTTCTTGATCTTCTCGTGATTCCCATTTAAGAATACATTGTACATTTCCTTCATCGTCCACAAGTACATCTCGGAAAATAAATCCTTTTGCGTTGGCTTTGATATCTTCGGTAATTTTATCGGAAAGTACTTTCCACTCATCTTTTAGTGATGGATCTTTTAATGTGAATTTAGCGATAACATATACATTGTTCATAGTATTTTTATTTCTTATTTAAGTGAATAACTATTTCATAATATCATATATCTGATAATTATTTTAATATATTGTTTTTAAATAATATAAAGTATATAGTATAAATATTATGAAAAAAATAATTTTAGGAATGGTGGTGCTGGTAATTTTGATTGGCGGATATTTGATTTATCAAAATAATAACCAAATAGAACCAATTAAGGAAGATTTTGTGCCAACAGAAACTTATTCAATTGAGTTACCAACAAATGTAATCTCAGAAAAAGATTGTACAGCTAAAGGTGGAGAAGTTTTCAACACTCTTGGTGAAACAAGTTACGATGGGGAATTAATTGGAAAAATTGAAGGCTTAAATTGCCCATGTGCTTGTTTGGTTGAAGGTAAAGAAAATACTATAATAAATAAAGAAGATAGTAAAAAAGCAACACCAAAAGTTCTGAAGCAACAGACACTTATAATTTTAGATGCTTCTGGTAGTATGTGGGGTAAGGTTGAGGGAAAAGCAAAAATTGATATCGCAAAAGAGGTTGTTAAAAAAACGGTAGCAAATTTTAAAGATATGGAATTGGGCTTGATGGCTTATGGGCATCGGCGAAAAGGTGATTGTAAAGACATTGAAATTTTAACAACTCCAACAAAAAATAATGGAGAAAGTATTTCCAGAATGGTTGATAAAATTTCGCCAAAGGGAATGACTCCAATGGGTAATTCTGTTTTGATGGCGGCTGAGTCTTTAAAATATACAGAACAAAAAGCAACTATTATTTTAGTTTCTGATGGAATTGAGACCTGTGATGTTGATTTGTGTGAACTAGGAAAAAAGCTTGAAGAAGCTGGTGTAGATTTTACAGCTCATGTGATTGGATTTGATATGACAGAGGAACAAACAGCGGGACTAAAATGTTTAGCCGCAGAAACTGGAGGAACATTTACTTCCGCGAAAAATGCTAAAGATTTGGATGAAGCCCTAAAGAAAACAGTTGAAGCATCTAGTTGTAGTAAAGAAAAATTGGGAGAAGCTATTATTACAGCACCCGCCAATGTGAATGCTGGAGCAAAAATGAGGATAACTTGGACTGGTCCTAATCAGAGACATGACCAAATCGGAATTTTCCCAAAGAATTCTAAAGAATGGAATAGTCATTTGAATACCTTTACTTATCTAGATGATAAAAATGGCTCTGGTGAGCTTTTAGTTACCACAAAAGTGGGTGATTACGATGTAGTTTATTTTGCAGACTGCGGAACTATTTTAGGAAGAACTTCTTTTAAGGTAGGTGAAGTTGAAGCTACTTTAATTATTCCAGGTAGTGTTAGTGTGGGTTCTGAAATAGAAGTTGTTTGGACTGGACCAAGTCAGCATAATGATGATATTGGAATTTTTCCAAAAGGTTCTTCCAGGTGGAATGATCACTTGAAAACTTTTAGTTATTTAGATGGTAAAAATGGTAAAAGTATTATAACAGCACCAACTGAAGTTGGTGAATATGATATGGTTTACTGGTTAAACGGTGAGAAAATTTTAACGAGAGAATCATTTACAGTAGCTGAGACAACGGCCAAGATGACCAACATCCCTGCCACTGTTCAGAAGGGCGCTAAGTTCCCTGTGTCTTGGGAGGGTCCAAATAATAAGGGGAATGCTATTACAATTTTGCCACTGGGTTCTTCTAACTGGAATGATCATGTTGGTGGTAATTTGTATAGTATTAACACCGCGACCGGCACAAAAAATATGACTGCTCCAGACGAGATTGGACAGTACGATGTAGTATTTTGGCTAAAGCAAAAAAAGATTTTAGATAGAAAATCTTTAAACGTTATTAATTAATAATTAATTTAAATATAAAAAATATGAAAAAGAATATAATAATTGGGTTGGTAGTGTTACTTGCGATTGGAGCAGGTATAATGTTTATGGGAGGAGATTCTGATAAAAAGTCATCTAATGAAAATGGAATTTTTAGCAGTTCTAAAAAATTGTCTCGAGATGAAGGCATAAGTAAACTTGAAGCATTGGCTGAAAAAATCCAAAATGGAGAAATTACAAGTGAAGAGTATAAAAAATTAGCAGCAGAAATTAAATCTCAAATGGAGTCACAAGAGGAATCTATGAAAAATACAAATGATAATATCTCCGAGTTTAATGGTATGCCAAGTTGGGCTAAGGCACTAAATATTGTAGAGCCAAAAGGATTAACTTTGATTACCGAAGAATCAAATATTACAAAAGCAAAAGATGCTTATCCAGATATGTTTTCAGCTGTTTATACAGGAAATATTAAAAAATTGATATCAGAATCAAAAAGAATTTCTCAAGATCTTGGATTAAAAATAGACACAGAAAGTGATGATGGATTTATGGCTTCTGGTGATGTTGATAAATATCAAGTAGATATAACAGTTGTGAATAATGGAACTCCAAAAATGTTTTATAATGCTACAGATATTACAGCACAAAATGAATTGAGAGAAAAGTATAATAGATAATTATAAGATTTAAGATTAAATTTATGAAAAACAACATATTAATAGGTTTGATAGGATTAGTTGTGGTTGGGGCAGGTGTAATATTTTTTGGAGGAAATAATAATAAGATTAATAAATCTCATAATGCTGTGTCGGGTGAAATTGATTTACAAGATCCAGAGTTAAATCCGGAAGAGCCATTGTATGGTGGTAAATGTTTGATTACTTTCTGTTCAATGATTGCCCAAGAAAATTTAGACCCAGAAGACCGTGAGTGGGAAGGTTATCATGGGCTTGGCGGAGACACTTCTAAGAAAATTCCTACCAGAATGCTGTTTTCTAAAAATGGAAATATAAAAATGTACACTAAGCCAATAGAAATAGAAGGTTGGCAGTTAGTAAAAGATTTTAATGTGGATAGAATGAGAGTACCAACAGAAGATGAAAATGTAGATGATATAATTGAATTCCCAAAAGCAGCAGATTATTGCCTTTTTGAAGACACGGAGGAGAATGCAAGTAAGGACTTTCCATGTATAACTCTTTACCCAGAGAATGTTCCAATTCAAGAAAATTCACCGTTTAATGTGAATGTATGTATAAATGACCAAGGATCTATTACGGTAAAAATGCTGAAGAATACATTTTATTTCTCTATGTAAAGATCTTGTTTTAAATTCTTTCTTAGATAATAGTTTTATATGATATTTTAAAAACTCTTTTTAATTTTATAAAGAGTTTTTTGTTTTATTAATCATATAAAATAAGATATTTCTATATATAGAATATTTAATTAATAATTAATTTTAATAAAATTTTATTTTAATTATAAGAGCGATATGAAAAGTATCTTTTATGAGATATTTTTCATTGCTCTTTCCGCTTCTCGTTTGTTAGTGCGATTTTTTAAATCTTGCCTCTTATCATGTAATTTTTTACCACGAGCAACGGCAATTTCTATTTTTATAAGATTTCCTTTTGTGTACATTCTTACCGGGACAAGAGTAAGTCCTTTTTGTTTAGTTTTTTCCTTTAGTTTCTCTATTTGTTTTTTATGGAGAAGAAGTTTTCTCAAGCGGTAGGTATCAAGATTCTCATAGATCTTATGTCCGCCTTGAAAATGTGGAATATGACAGGAATTAAGAAATACTTCGTTGTTTTGCATAACTACATATGCTTCTCTGAGCGAACCTTGTTTCTTGCGTAAACTTTTTACCTCTGAACCGGTAAGTTCTATTCCTGCTTCAAATTTATCTAAAGTTTCATAACTATGATTTAATTTTTTATTAATTAGTAAATTCATAGCTTAAGTATAATTAAAAAATAAAAAAGGTGAATAAAAAAACGGAGGAAACCAATGTTCCTCCTAAAATATTTTTTATTTTTTTTACTTCTTCTTTTTCTTCATAATTTTGATTTTGTCTTTTTTTTTAAATTTTATACCAAGTAACGAATACTGAATCTATGGGAGCCGAACTGCTCAACCATCTTTTCGTATTCGTTACTA
Source organism: Candidatus Campbelliibacteriota bacterium (assembly GCA_947311725.1). Lineage (GTDB taxonomy): Bacteria > Patescibacteriota > Minisyncoccia > Phycocordibacterales > UBA1006 > UBA1006. The sequence goes on from CAMZLR010000041.1 coordinate 6,514, forward strand.
TATTCTTTTTTGTTTAGTTCAATATTTTCCTCATCAAAAATTTGATGAGTATTATTTTGACACCCCAAACAAGAAGCATCATCAAACAGATTTTTAACCCCACCTTGAGCTTGAAAAGCTCCTGGGTTTTTTATTGAAAAAGCATGTTCTTGTGCCATATGTTTATTTTTTATTTAATATTTAATATTTAATATTTAATTTTACTAATATCTCATCATGTTTAAATAATTTGTCAAGCACTTGATACTTATATATCCGTTGTTATACTCAACTTATGAAATTTAAATTTGAAAAAATTATAAATCTTAATAATAAAAAGAAAAAGAAAGGAGGAAAGAGTAAGAAGCCATCCTTTGCTATGCAAATGCTAACTAGTATTATTTTATTTTTAATGATAGGTACTGTTGTAGATCACTTTTTTGAAAACAAAAAAGATGTAAATATAACACTATCTGAATTAACTACATTGATATCAGAAAATAAGGTAGATAAAATTATAGTAAAGGGTGATAAATTAGATATTACACTTATTGAAAAGAATGATGGAAAATTTGTAAAAAAAGAATCAAAAAAAGAAGAGGGTACTGCTTTATCTGAAACTCTTGTAAACTATGGTGTAACTCCAGAAATGTTGAAAACTTTAAATATCGATATTAATGAACCATCCGGGTTTATGTATTGGATGAGTATGTTATTACCATTTTTCTTACCATTAGCTGGGCTGCTTTTTATTGTTTGGTTTTTTATGAAGCAAATGAAAGGATCAAATAATAAAGCTATGAGTTTTGGAAATTCTAAGGCTAGATTGATTAATCCGAAAGACAAAAGTAAAAGAATATTATTTAAAGATGTTGCTGGAAATGAAAATGCAAAGCAAGAGTTACAAGAAATGGTTGAATTTTTGAAAAATCCAAAGAAGTTTATAGATATGGGGGCAAAGATTCCAAAAGGTGTCTTGATGACAGGGCTTCCCGGAACAGGAAAAACTATGATGGCAAAAGCTGTTGCTGGCGAAGCTAAGGTTCCATTTTTCTATTTATCTGGTTCAGATTTTGTTGAGATGTTTGTCGGTGTTGGTGCTAGTCGTGTGCGTGATTTATTTAAGATGGCAAAAAAAATGTCACCATCGATTATATTCATAGATGAAATAGATGCAGTAGGACGTTCTCGTGGTGTTGGAATAGGTGGTGGAAATGACGAGAGAGAGCAGACGTTGAATCAGATCTTGGTTGAAATGGATGGATTTGAAACAAATGAAAAAGTTATTGTAATTGCAGCTACAAATAGAGATGATGTTTTAGATAAGGCTTTATTACGTCCTGGTAGGTTCGATAGAAGAGTTAATATAGAATTACCTGATAGAAAAGATCGTCGTGCTATATTAGATATACATGCACAGAAGAAGCCTCTTGATGTAGATACAAATTTGCAGGTTATTGCAGAACGTACTGCTGGTTTTTCTGGTGCTGATTTAGAGTCAATAATGAATGAAGCTGCAATAATTGCCACTATGCTTAATCATAAGAAAATAGTGCAGGACGATTTGATAAATGCTTTTGAAAAAGTTTTAATGGGACCAAAACGTAAATCACATCTTGCTAGTGAACATGAGAAACGTATTACTGCATACCATGAAGCTGGACACGCTATTGTAGCTTCAGTTTTACCAAATGCAGATCCTGTTCATAAGATAACAATTATTCCACGTGGAAGTGCTGGAGGTTTTACTATGAAATTACCATTAGATGAAAGACGCTTACCAACAAGAGCTGTATATCTTGATGATATTGCGATGGGATTAGGTGGATATGCTGCTGAATTAAAAATGTTTGGTGATGTTACTACTGGTCCATCGAATGATTTAAAGGTTGCAACAGCTACTGCTCGTGATATGGTAACAAAATTTGGTATGAATGAATCTGTAGGTCCTGTTGTTGTTACTGGGGAATCATCTCCTACAATCTTTGGTGGTCATGTTCCATCTTCAAAGAGATCTGATAAACTACTTGAAACAATAGATAATGAAATTAGGTCTATAATTGAAGATGGGCTAAGTAGAGCTAAAAATGTTTTGAATGAATATAATGATGCTTTTGTTGATATTGCCGAGACATTACTAAAAATAGAGACATTAGAACATGCTGAATATAATAAGATTTTAGAAAAGCATGGAATTTCTACTAAGGAAATAAAAAATGTTTAATTACAATTTTGTATAAACCTATCTTTTAGTATTTGTTCAGTCCCTGTATCAAGTTTATCTGTAATAAATATCATTAATTCTTCATGCAGATCCATATCTTCTTTCATAGCTATCATTATGTGTTCCATTGGAAATGGTGAGATCCACATAGAATTCTTGATTTGCACAAACTGTGCTTTTGAGAGTAAATATCTTAGTGCATCCCTTTCTCTCTTTCTTTCTTCTGGTATATCAATTATAATAATACGCCAATAACCATCCCATTCTGTCGACACAAGATGTTTTTTTGATGTTAATTTAATTTTTCTGAGTTTATTCTTTCCAGATTTAGTTAATGATAAAAATGACGAGAACCCTGTTTCATGTTCTTTTATTAGGTTATTTTCTATCATTTTTTTAATTGTTCTGTTTATTATATATTTTGGTTTAGTATTACCACAATAATCTATATCTGATTCCTCTATAAATAGTTCAATTTTATTATTTAGTTTTTTCTTTTTTAATGCTTTTTTATTTGATAAGAAATCTAAAATAATTTCTTGTATAGATTTTTTTGATTGGTTTTTCATAATATTTAATTATATATCAAAAATCATATATAGCAAGTATTTGATTGGTTTTTCATATATGTGAAAAACTTGTCAAAAAAAATTATTCGTGTATATTAGTAATGAACTAATTAATTTAGTTTTTATTTAATTTATTATGAGTAAAAAAAAAGGTAAAAATAACGAAGAGTCTTCTAATGAAAATTTGGAAGATATTCAATATGAAATAGAAGAAACAGAGTATGAAGATGTTTCTCAGAAGGATAAAATAAAGAAACTTCGGAAAGAGTTAAGTGATGAAAAAAAACAATCACATGAATATCTTACTGGTTGGCAAAAAGAACGTGCTAGTTTCGCAAATTATAAGGTTAATGAGGAAAAAATTCGTAAGAGCAGAATAGATATGATTAAGCTTGATTTTATTTCTGATCTTTTTCCAGTTTTAGATAGCTTTGATATGGCTTTCTCTAATAAAGAATCTTGGGAAAAGGTTGATTCTGCATGGCGTACTGGTGTTGAATATATTCATACACAATTTATGAATATACTTGAGAAATATAATGTTAAGCCTATTAATGAGATTAATACTATGTTTGATCCAAATATTCATGAACAGTCTGATATTTTATTAACTAAGGATAAAAATAAAGTTGATAAAATAGCTAGTATAATTCAAACAGGTTATATTTTTGGAAAGAATACTATAAGACCAGCAAAGGTTAGAGTTTATAAGTTTGAGAAAACTGAGAAAGAATAAGATCTTTGTATAAAAACAAATTAGATAAATTATTATTAAGATTAATTAAAAAATATTATGTCAAAAATTATAGGAATAGATTTGGGTACTACAAACTCAGCGGTTGCCATCATCGAAGGTGGACAACCAAAAATTATTGAAAATGCAGAGGGAAACAGAACAACCCCATCGATAATGGCTATTGGAAAAAATGGTGATAGATTGGTTGGAACTCTTGCAAAACGTCAAGCCGTAACAAATCCAAAAAATACCATTTTTGGTGTAAAACGTTATATGGGGCATAAGTTTTCAGATGATGTTATACAAAAAGATTTAAAACATTCTCCATTTGAAATTTTGAAAGGAAAGGATGATGGTGTTGTTATAAAGATGGATGGAAAAGATATGCGTCCAGAAGAAATATCAGCAATGCTTTTGAAAAAGATAAAAACTGATGTTGAAGATAAAATTGGAGAGAAAGTAACTGAAGCAGTTATTACTGTTCCTGCTTATTTTAATGATTCACAACGACAAGCAACTAAGGATGCAGGTAAAATTGCTGGATTAGACGTTAAAAGGATTATAAATGAACCTACAGCAGCTGCGCTTTCTTATGGTTTTAATAAGAAAAAAGATGAAAAAATTGTAGTTTATGATTTTGGTGGTGGAACTTTTGATATCTCTGTTCTAGAAGTTGGAGATGATGTTGTTGAGGTTAAGGCTACTGGTGGTGATGCTCATATGGGTGGAGAGGATATAGACCGTGCAATTATTTCATGGATGACAGATGAGTTTAAAAAGGAGACAGGGGTTGATTTATCAAATGATGTTCTTGCTCTACAGAGATTAAAGGAAGCAGCTGAAAAAGCAAAACATGAATTATCAAATACAACAGAAGCTGAAATTAATATTCCGTTTATAACATCTGGAGATTCTGGGCCAGTGCATTTGCTTCTTAAGCTTTCACGTGCAAAACTGGAAGAATTAGCTATAGAGTATATTGATAAGTCAATTAATATAACAAAAGATGTTTTAAAATCAGCAGGTATGAAAGCTTCAGATATTAATGAGATTATATTAGTTGGAGGACAAACAAGAATGCCAAAGATATCTGAAGAAGTTGGAAAACTTTTTGGAAAAGAACCAAATAAATCTATTAATCCTGATGAGGTTGTTGCTATGGGTGCCGCTATTCAGGGTGGTGTTTTACAGGGAGATGTTAAGGATGTATTATTGCTTGATGTTATTCCATTATCACTGTCAATAGAGACGATGGGTGGAGTTGCTACAAAACTTGTAGAAAAAAATACAACTATTCCAGCATCTGCTTCACAAGTATTTTCTACAGCAGTTGATAACCAACCATCAGTAGAAATTCATATAACCCAAGGAGAAAGACCTATGGCAGTAGATAATAAATCACTTGGTAGATTCATTCTCGAGGGGATTGCCCCTGCTCCACGTGGTATTCCACAAATAGAAGTTACATTTAATGTAGATGCTAATGGTATTTTAGAGGTATCAGCTAAAGATAAGGCTACTGGAAAAGAAAATTCAATTAGGATAGAAGGCGGATCTAAACTTACTGATGAAGAAATTAAGAAGATGCAACAAGATGCTGATGATAATGCAGAAGCAGATAAGAAAAAGAAAGAACTTATTGATACTAAGAATATGGCTGAATCAACTATTTTTTCTGCAGAAAAATCTTTGAAGGAATATGGAGATAAGGTATCAGAAGATACTAAGAAAGAAGTATCCGAAGCTATTGATGCCTTGAAGAAAGTAAAAGATGGCGATGACAAATCTGCCATTGAAACAGAAACAGCGAAAGTTTCTACCGCTATGTCAAAAATAGGAGAAGAAATGGCAAAAGCAAATGCAGAAAAAACTGACGAAAAAGGTGAAGTAAAAGATGCAGAGCCAGAAGTACAAGAAGCAGAAGTGGTGGATGAAGATAAGGGTGATAAAGAAAGCTAATTTATTTGATTAGACTAAAATTAGTTTTTCTTAGTAGCAATATAGTTATATATTGCTATCATTGAGTAACTAATTTATTAATTATTATGTCAAAAGATTATTACAAAATACTTGGAGTAGAGAAGACAGCTAGCCAAGATGAAATAAAAAAAGCTTTTAGGAAAAAAGCTCATAAATACCATCCAGATAAAAAAGATGGTGATGAAAAAAAGTTTAAAGAAGCTAATGAAGCTTATCAGAATCTTTTTGATGAAAAAAAACGAGCACAGTACGATCGTTTTGGTTCTTCTGGGTCACAGATGGGTGGCTTTGGTAGTGGACAAGATCAAGGTTTTAGTGGTTTTGATTTTTCTCAATTTCAACAAGGTGGTAACCATGGGTTTGATTTTGGTGATATAGATTTAGGTGATATTTTTGGTGGAGGTTTTGGTGGAAGAAGGACACAGAAAAGAGGTAATGATTTACAGGTTCATATTAATCTAACATTTAATGAGTCTATTTTTGGAGTGAAAAAAACCATCAATATTGATCATAATAAGATTTGTGATGATTGTGGTGGAACTGGTGCAGAAAAAGGATCTGAACTAGAAGTATGTATTGAGTGTGGTGGTTCTGGAAAAGTACAACAGCGTATGATGGGAATTTTTGCAACAGTTACTGACTGTCCTACATGTAATGGTAAAGGTAAGATTCCGAAAAAGAGATGTAAAAAGTGTCGTGGAGCTGGAATAGTCAGAGAAAAAGATACAGTTGAGTTTCAAATACCTGCTGGAATTAACAATGGCGACACACTTCGTATATCAAATAAAGGTGAAGCAATATCTGGTGGTGTTGCTGGAGATCTTTTTGTTCAAATAAGTGTTTCTCCAGATAAAAGGTTTGGTCGTCATGGTTATGATTTGACTCTGAATCAAGAAGTTACTGTATCGGAAGCAATCTTGGGTTCTAAACGTGAGATTATATTACCAGATAGTTCTAAGCTAGATATTAAGATACCAGCTGGAACACAATCTGGTACAGTTTTACGTGTTAGTGGAAAAGGTATTAATACAGGGAAGATTAAAGGTAATCTTATGGTGAAGATTAATATACATATACCTAAAAAATTATCTAGAAATGCCAAAGAAGCATTAGAAGTATTACAATCAGAAGGTTATTAATTTTTATATATAAATATAGATTAATTTGTATTTATCTTTTGTTTATGTTATAATACAAAAAATATTAATTTAATAATCTTATTATGGAAGGTAAAAAAAAGTACACAGACATTGATTATATTAAAGAATCAGACTTAAAGCTTATTGGAAGCATGCTCGTTTTTAAATTAGGTAAGGTTATAAACCTTTTTAATTTTATGAATTATGATTATAATACAGGATTTTTCCCGTTTATTACAGATCAAAAAGAATTAGATAATATAATAGAAATTATTGGAGAAATCTTTATATCATCAATTATATCTGGTGATAATGCTGATTATACATACAATAAGGATTTTCCATATAAAAAGCTTTCAAAAAGAGACAAAAAGGTTGGTTTTTCTAGGGGTGAAGTATATAATATTAATATACCTAATGATTATTTAATAATATTAGGAAAGGTATCATTGATTTATATTGCAAATAAGACAATCTCTTATGATTTTATTGATGCAGATAAGCTTATAGTTACTGCTTATAATAAGTTTTGTATTAACAAAAGAGAATTGATAACTGTGTCTAGTAAAATACCGAGATACTCTTCTGATGTTATGTTAACGTTAGTAAATTCAGGTCTGTTAAAATTAGTAGACCAAGATAGTTGAAAATAATATATTTTTATGAAAAGTGCTTTATATATTTGATAGCACTTTTTATTTTTCTATTATTTGTTCACCATTAACATCAGATAATTTAAATCCATATTTTAATATCTCATCACGGATTTCATCAGACCTTATCCAATCTTTATTCTCCCTTGCCATTTTTCTCTCTGATAATAATATTTTGATATTATCAGGTATTTTAATTTCTTTCGACTTAGAATTTATAAGATCCAATCCGAGTATTTTATCTGCCTCTTCTATGCACCAGTTTTTCTTTGATATCCCTATGTTTTTGTCATCTAGTAACTTATGTAATTCCGCTAATAGCATCGGTGTATTAAAATCATCAGAAATAAAAACTTTAATTTTTTCTTTGAATTCTATATATTCTTCACTTCTATTTGTCTTTAATTTTAATATTTTTTTTCTTAATTTAGATAAACCATTTTTAGCAGATTCTAGTATCTCCCAAGAAAAATCCATTTTTGATCTATAATGAGACTGTAAATACAAATATCTTAAATCAAGTGGCGAAAAGTTTTTTTCTTCCAATGTTTTTATTGTTATATTTCCTCCTTTTGACTTTGAAAGTTTCTCACCATTTATGTTTAAAAACTCACCATGTATCCAGTAGTTTACAAAAGTTTTTCCAGATGAACATTCAGATTGAGCGATTTCATTGTTGTGGTGTACAGATTTTAAATCATATCCACCAGTATGTATATCTATTGTTTCTCCAAGGTATTTTTTACTCATACCTGAACATTCAATATGCCAACCAGGAAAACCATTACCCCACGGTGAATTCCATCCGTTTTTTTTATCGAATTTCCATAATGCAAAATCTGCATGAAATTTCTTTTCATTATTAGTACATACTCTAGATTGAGTTTCTTCGTCTAGGTTTAGACCACCAAGTTTTCCATAACTTTTCATTTTTTTTGTATCAAAATATATTCCATCAGAAGTTTTATATGTATAACCTTTTTCCTCAAGAATTTTTATCATTTCAATATCTTCTTTTATATTTTCTGAAGCTTTTGGAAGATAGTCTGGTATTTTTATATTAAGTTTTTTGAGATCTTCTTTAAAAGCTTTTGTGTATATATTACCAACATTTAACATATTTTCTAATGTTATGTCTAAGTCATGTCGTTTTAACGCTTTAGTCATTTTATCGTTTCCACTATCTCCGTCAGATACAAGATGACCTACATCTGTTATGTTCATTACTTGTTTTACTCTATAGCCTATGTATTCAAATGTTCGTCGTATTATGTCTGCCATGAAAAAAGAGCGTAAGTTACCAATATGTACATAATCATATACTGTTGGTCCACAATTATACATTAAGATTTCTCCATATGTTATTGGCTTAAATTCTTCTTTTTTCATTGTAAGTGAATTGTATACTTTCATGTATAAAGTATATCATTCTTTGTTGTATTTTAAAGACTTATATGTATAATAGAAAACATTATGAATAAAGAATTCGCAATTATTGAAACAGGTGGGAAACAATACCGAGTTTCAGAAGGTGATATAATCACTATTGAAAAAATAAAAGAAGAATTCAGCACTGGAGATAAGATTGTTTTTGAAAAGGTTTTAATGACTGACACAGAGTCAGACAGTAAAATTGGAACCCCATACCTTGCTGGAGTAAAAGTTACTGGAGAATTAGTAGAAGAAGGACGAGCTAAAAAAGTTACTGTTATTCGTTATAAATCTAAGTCTCGATATTTCAAGAAAAAAGGACATCGACAGCCATTTATGAAGGTAAAAATTACCTCTGTAAAATAAAAAAAATACCGAAAGGTGTTTTTTATTAGGAACAATAGTTTCTTTTTTTTTGAAATATATAATTATAAATAATAAATTATATATGTGAAAAATAGAGGTTTTATAGGAACAATTCTTATTGTATTGGTTGTAATTATTAGTGTTACAGTGGTATATATTTATCATGATAATAATTATGAAAATAGAAATACTTTCATCATACAAAATGTAAAGGAAATTAATCAAGATAAATATACACAAGAAGAGTTTAACAATTATACTTTATCTGAAGATAAAGAGATTAAAAATAATAAAAAGGATGTGTCAGTTAGTGATGTTGAAGATGGTGTTATAGATAGTATTAAAAAAGAAAATGTTAATAATAATTTTGAAATTTGTGGAAATATGAGACGTAGTGATGTTCTTGATTCTTCTAAAACTCATGACCAGAATCTCTTCCATAAAATGAATTTAGACTGTGTTAATGAAAGATGGAGATTTATGGATATGCAATGCCCAGAAAATTGGAATTATTATTTTGTAAATAGTGATTTTAGTATTGATGCACACGAAAAAGGTGAGTGTATATAAATAAAAAACAACATATGTTGTTTTTTATTTATATACACTCACCTTTTTCGTGTGCATCAATACTAAAATCACTATTTAC
>CAMZLR010000042.1 GCA_947311725.1 Candidatus Campbelliibacteriota bacterium
ATTTAAGTAAAAAAGAAGATATTAATTTAAAAGATAAGAAATAAAATAAAAAACAACAATATTGTTGTTTTTTATTTTATTTCTTATCTTTTAAATTAATATCTTCTTTTTTACTTAAATCTAATTTACTTTTGTATATATTATCTAATTTTCTATATAACAATACCGTAATTAATATTGAAACAGGAACTGTTATAATTAACCCAATAATCAATAACAATAATCCGATAAAATTAAACAATATAAGTATAATACATATCCATAACAACCTCCACCTGTAACCTTTAGTAATATACCAACTGTTTTTTATAGCATCTATAACTTCTACATTTCCACCCTTATTCTCTATGATAATATATTTAGAAAACATCAAACCAAGTGCTGCTATTATACCTGGTATAACAAATAACACAGTTCCAAACATAATTACAAATGAAGTTATAATAGCAACAAGAATAACAAATATAAAATGTTCTATTGAATCGACGCCATGAAATATATCTCTTATTTTAGCCTTTCTACCATCAACTAATTTTAGTAAAAATCTTACAAAACCAATACTTATATAAACATATATTATATAAGATATAAATTTCATTATAGTTGATGTATTATAAACAACATCACCTGTAATATTATTAAATTCAAAACCGTTTGAATATGTACCTATTAAACTTACAAGTAAAAATATTAAACCTATTAAAATAAAATTAAACCAATTATCTTTATATATTTTCCATGATGATATAAATAAACCCTTTATTCTTAAATTACTATTTTTTTTCATACAATAGTTATTGTAGCAAAAAAAGAATAACAATACAAAAATATCATTAATCTATTTTTTATTCTTTCTTTTTCGTTATAGGAAAGAATATAATATCTCTAAGATTATTTTGTTCAGTCAAAATCATTATAAGTCTATCTATTCCCATACCAAAGCCGGTCATAGGTGGCATTCCATGTTCCATTGCTGTTAAAAATCTTTCATCAACTTCCATAGCTTCGTCATCTCCATTATCTCTTGCTATGGATTGTATTTCTAATAATTCTCTTTGTTTTAATGGGTTAACAAGTTCAGCATACTGATTTGTTATTTCTGCACCTGCTATAACTAATTGAGTAACTCTTGCTGTCCCATCTAAATTTTGCTGTGCAAGTGGCTTTAATTCCCCTGGGTAATTCATAACAAAAGTAGGATCAATAATCTTATTTCTGGAAGACTTTTTATAAATAAAATCTAATAAATTTGCTTTACTCTTCTTTTTTAATTCATCATTATCTATGCCAAATTCGATTGCTTTACTTTTTATATCGTCTATAGTTGCTTTTTTTATATCTAGTTTTGCATTTCTAATAAGAAGCTCAGAAAAATCAACACGTTCCCATTTCTTATCAAAATCAACAATAATTTCATTATTATTACAATCTAATATTTTATATTTTGTCTTACCTATAATATCTTTTGCAAGATGTTTTAATAGTTCTTCTGTCCAATCCATATTCTTTTCTAAAGTTTCATATGCAGCATACCATTCTATCATAGTAAACTCTTGAATATGAGTAGGATCAGAACCTTCGTTTCTAAAATTTTTACCAATTTCATATATACGATTATAACCACCTGCCATAATCATTTTATTATCTAACTCTAAAGATATTCTTAGTACCATATCGATATCTAGATCATTATGGTGTGTGTTAAACGTCTTTGCCATAGCTCCACCTGCCTGGTTTTGTAAAATTGGTGTTTCAATTTCAATAAACTCTCTATCGTCAAAGAAAGCTCTAATTCCTTTGATTATTTTAGAACGAAGCTTAAATCTATTAAAACTATCTAAATTAGACATTAAATCTAAATAACGCTTACGATAAATTTCATCAACATCAGAAATACCAGCCCATTTTTCTGGCATAGGTAAGAGTGTCTTTCCTGCTATTTTCCAAGATTTTACTAATAATGATTTTTGCCCTCTATTTGTTATAAACAATTTACCATTGAATTGTATAAAATCCCCTAGATCAATTGTATCTTTAAATAAAATAAATAAAGAATCTTCTAATTCATCTTTTTTTAATACAGCCTGAAACTCATCAGTACCGTCAGATAATACAACAAAAATAATAGCACCACCCCCACGTATAGCAATTATTCTAGCTGCAATAGTAACGTAATCATCTTCATTAAATTTTTCAAAAGATTTATTTAATATATTTAATGTGTAATCACGTTCAATTTCTATTGGGTACGCTGGCATTCCTGCTTTCTCTAATTTTTTAATTTTTTCGATCCTTGTAGATCTTAATTCTTCTAAAGAAGCCATATAAAAAAATTATATGTTATTTAATGTAACTTACAAGTTATAAAATAAAAAAAATATGTAATTACATATTTTTTATTTTATTTATTCCTCTTTTTTGTTAGAATCTTTATTTGTCTTTTCTTTTATATCATTTACAGTATCTTCTATCTTGTCTGAAGCTTTATTAGCAACGTCCTCTATCTTATCTGTAATTTTATTAACTTTTTTCCCAAATTCTGAATCATCTTTTATGATAGTTTCAGTCTTCAAAGCTTTTTCCCCAAAATCATTTGCACTAACATCACCTTTTTTTGCAAAAAGAATAATAAGCCATATTATACCTATAATAGGTATAAGCATAACTAATTGCATCCAACCACTTTTATTTATATCATGTAAACGACGTGACCCTATAGCTAAACTAGGGATTAAAACTGCAAGACCGTATAACCCTGATAAGCTATGACTTATAAAACCAAGTAATATACTTATAACTACATTAAATAATACAAAGTACCAAAATTGTGATAGGCTTGCTCGTCCGTCAAACTTTGTATATTTTTTAAAAGCATCTAAATAATAATTAAATTTATCCATAATAATTTACATTCATGTAAAAGGGTTTATACCCAATTAATTTATAATATATAAAACAGTATACATTATATTTTATATAAAAGTATACTTGACATAATATATAAATATTTCTAAAACGTTATCTTACAAACATTATTTTGTAATTAGTTTTGCCGCGTGGTGTATCTACCTCTACAAGATCTCCATTTATTTTTCCTAAAAGTGCAGACCCAATTGGGGAGGAGAAGCTTATCTTCCCTAAAGAAAAATCAGCTTCTTCATCTCCTACGATCTGATATTCTTTTTCTGTATTCTTGCCTATATTTAATATAATAACTCTTGAACCTAAACCTATAACACCATCTGTATTAGCTTCTACAACAACAGCATCCTTTAAAATAGTTTCAATTTGTAATATACGAGCTTCATTTTTTCCCTGGTCATCTTTTGATGTATGATATTCAGCGTTCTCTGAAAGATCGCCGAGAGACTTCGCAAAAGCCAAACGATCGAGGATTTCTTGTCGTTTTTCTATTTTTCTGTATTGCAACTCTTTTTCAAGTTCTACTTTCTTTTCTTTCGTTAAAAATTCTCCTTCTGTATTCATAAAAAAAGTATAAACACCAAGGTATTTTTTGCAACAAAAAATATTAAACTTCTATCCCAAATTACCACAAAATTGTGGATAATATTCTTCTACTGAAAGTATGAAATCTCTCATAGCTCTACTTGCAGAGCCACTTTTTCCTTTTTCACCTCTTTCCATATTAATAACAAAAGCATATTTCGGATTTTCATATGGGAAAAACCCAATTATCCAAGAGTTATAAAATTCATTATTTTTACCAACTTGAGCTGTACCTGTTTTAGCAGCAAAATCAATAAAAGATACATTTATATTTCTAGCTGTTCCTTTCGTAACAGTTTCTCTCATGGCTTTTCTTATTATTGAATAATCTTTTTTAAATATATTCTTTGAAACTAATTCCTTCTTTGCTTTCTTTTTTACCAAAATTGGTTCAAGTAATACACCATTATTAGCAAGAGATGAAATAGCACGTAACATTTGAATTGGACTTACTTGAAATCCAAATTGCCCAATAGATGTAATATATGTATCTCCTAACCTCCATGTACCATCTTTATATAATCTTTTCTTCCACTCAGGATCAGGGATTGTACCTTTTGACTCCATTCCAAAATCAATTCCTGTTTTTTCAGATATACCAAACGCACGTAAATATTCTTCTATCCTTGTGATACCTAAACCTTCTTGGTCTTTATAACCTCCTCCAATAGCATAGAAAAAAGTATTTACTGACTCAGCTATAGCAAGATAAACATCAGTATATCCATGTCCTCCAAATTTCCAATCTTTAAATATTGAATATTTTGAAGGGTTATATTTATTCGGAACCTTAATACTTCCTATACTCAATATTTTAGTTTTATCCGTGATAATACCTTCATTTAATGCAGCTATAGCAATAAATGGTTTCACTATAGATCCTGGTGAATATAATCCACTTATAGCACGGTTTAAAAATGGCTTACTAGAAGAATTGAAAAATTTATTGATTTTTTCTATATCATTTCCTTCTGCAAGAATATATGGATCATATTCTGGATAACTAACCAATGCAATCAACTCTCCATTGTTTATATTCATAATTCCACCAGAACCAGCAACAAAATTAAAATCCTCAGATTGTTTTTTTATAGCTTCATAAAGATAATGTTGTACATCTTTATCTATCGTAGTTTTTAAATTAGTACCATTAATGCTTTCTTTTATATTATTTTCAGATATCTGCTTTCCTACAGCATTAACTTCAAATATACTGGATCCGTTTTCACCAGATAATTCCTTATTGTATTTCTTTTCTAAACCAGCTTTTCCCTCAATATAACTACGCCAATAATTTCCATCTGCATCTGCAGCAGGATAATTAACATAACCTAAAATATGTCCGAATCCTGTTTCATCAATATATCTTCTATGTAAAAAAATATTTTTATCACCTGATTCTACATTCCATGCTAATTCTACACCATTTCTATCATATATAATTCCACGTTCTGCAAAAATAGGCTTAGTCCTCAAAACATTGTTTTCAGATTTCACAAAAAATACATCACCTTTCTTTATTTGTAAATCAAATAAACGAATTATAGAAAACAAAACAAATATAGAAAATATAATTCCTATTATAAATAAATTTCTTACTTTTATAGGCTTCTCAATTACACCCTCAAATTGTTGCATATCCATATCAGAAACATTTATTGTATCAATAAATATTTCATCAGGATCTATTTTGTAATCCTTATATTTTCTTTTCCTAATCTTACTAAACATGAATAATTATTCTTTTACGTAAAAAATTACTAAATATAAATATAATAGTAACTGCAATTAAATATATTGGAAATTTATCGATATGTATAATATCCATTATTAATCCAATAGCGAATATCTCATAAAACATTCTACTATCTGAAATAACAGTATAAATAAATAATAATGGAATTACTATAAAAACAGGAGAAATAAATGTGAGAAATAAAAATAAAAAAAATATAAATATACGTTTCATATTTTTAGTATACTCAGACAAATATAAAAAACAAAAAAGAACTACAAAATGTTCTTTTTCTTAAATATAAATATTAGGATAAGTCCAACAACGAGTGCAGAAAGTCCATCAACAACGGATTGTTTTTCTTTATTTAAAAAACGTATCTTTTCCTCATTTTTTTTCTCTGCAAAACATTTTTCGATTTCCTCTTCACTTCGTTGTCTTGGTTTCTTTATATCTTTAGCACCATCACCATTCACATTATATGCTACATTAATAGGTGCAGGAAAATCATCATAAAGGCATTCATTTGGTGATATATAAGCATAAGGTCCTGATTCAAAAAGAAACATTTTTGCAGTAGCATTTAAGGTCATAATTCCACCAACAGAAGCCATCGCTATTCCTATTGCAAAAGCAAAAATAGGGACAATAACGAATAGCCAGTGTTTTCTGTTATTTTTCTTCTCCATATTTTTTATATCTTACCTACTAAATCCATTCCTGGTTCTAAAGTATCTTTCCCTGGTTCCCACGAAGCAGGACAAACCTTATCTCCATGTTCATAAACAAATTTTGCAGCTTGTAATTTACGCATCAATTCTTTTCCGCTTCGTCCAATACTATTGTCGTGTATTTCCATAGCTACAAGCTTTCCATCTGGATCAATAATAAAGGTCCCACGTAATGCCATTCCTTCATCATAAATATAAGTTCCAAAGAGTTCAGAAATTTCTCCTGTTGGATCTGCAACCATTGGAAACTCTACTTTTGCTATAGCATCAGAATGATCTTTCCAAGACTTATGAACAAAAACTGTATCGGTAGAGACAGAAAAAATCTCTGCTCCAGCATTTTTAAAATCTTCATACATTCCAGCTAATTCTTCTAATTCAGTTGGACATACGAAAGTAAAATCTGCAGGATAAAAGAAAAATATTTGCCATTTTCCTTCATAATCTACTGTCTTTAACTTCTTTTCATCTCCTTGATAAAATACATCAAGTTCTAATTCTGGAAGCGTATCCCCTATCCGTAGAGGTCGCATTTCCATAATATCTAATTCTTCCATAATATTTTTTAATATTAATCTAATAAATTACTTATAATCTATATCTTCTAAGTATATCTATATAATAACACAAAACTTATTTAAAAAAAATATAAATAACTGTCTATTTATCAAAAAAATTATGATAAATCATTTATCATCATAATCATTTTCCCAATTATCCCAATTTACCTCATCGACTTCTACTTCTTCTTTTATTATATTTCCTAAGTTATCTATATGTACTTCATATATTTTTTTATTATAGATAATTTTTGCAACATAAAAATTCATCTTTGGGCTGACCTTAATAATTTCAGCATCAGGATTTGCCTTTTCTAATGTATCTGATATTTCTGTTAATATTTCATATGTTATGTCATGATTGCCAGTATCTATAATTCCTACTTTATATTTCTTCAAAATATCCCATGCTCTATTAGAATGTATTCTTGAAAATACCCCAGTGACCTCCTTGCCACAACGTGAAATTATTTTTCTAGAACCACCAGGATGAGATCCTATGTATGGTGATACATCATATACTTTATTATTAATAATAAGATAGCAATTATTCTTTGTATTATGCTTCGAAACATCCTTAATAGTCAATGAATCTTTAGATAATCGTCCTAGATTAAACACTAAATTATTTATGTTAATCAACGGAGGGTTAATAATACTTTTATATGAATAATTTGCAAAAGAAGAATCTTCCACAAGATTAACTGGTAACTTAAATTTTTCTATTTTATTATTATTTAATATAGTTTCTTGTGATAATTGCCCTGTCTCGAGTATATTGCTACTTATAAAAGTTATAACAATAACTAAAACAAATATAACAATTGAAATTAATGTAATCTTTTTCATAATTATTACTTTAAAAATTAAATTCTTCTGAATGAATTCTTAACCTATGTATATTATTATCTTCTAGATCAACCCTTAAAGACTGGATCATCGTTGGTGGTGCACAAATAAAGAAATCATTGTCTGATAAATTATTAATATTTTGTTTAATTTTACTAGAATTTATGTGACCATTTATTCGTGAATAAAATGGAATTACAAAAAAACCATCTATCTTATTTTCAAGATCTTTTAATAAAGTAAGATATACAGATTCTTCCTTATTTTTAACACAATAAAAAAGTGTAATTTTAAGACCTTTAGTCTTTTTTTTAACTAAATCTTTCGCAAAACTTACAAAAGGAGTCACTCCTATTCCTCCAGCTATCCAAATCTGTTTTTCATTATTTATTATATTATATGAAAATATTCCATATGGTCCTTCAACCATTGCTATAGTTCCATTATTTAATTCATTTATTAATTTTTTAGTAAAATCACCAAGGTTTTTTACTGTTATAGTTAATAACTCATCGTCTGGACTAGAAGAAATTGAAAAAGGGTGAACTTCTGATAGACCTTTTTGTTTAAAAGAAATAAAGATAAATTGCCCAGCATTAAAATTAATTTTCTTATCATAAGGTTTCATATTTATTTCAATTACTTTTTCACTTAAATGAATTACATTATCTACAATGTATTTATAATTTCTAGTAAAATATTTTTTAAAAATGCTCTGATATAAAAAAGCGAGAATACCAATTATTCCAAACCCTAAAATATAACTTTTCAGCAATACATTATCCATTATGAAACTAGGAATCAAGTATACATGTAATGCACCAAGAAAAAGAGCAAGTCCAAAAAATTTATGTGTTATCTTCCAAATATTATATTTTGGCTTTAAAAATAAAGTCAATATTATCAATATAATCATTAGCCAAATAGAAACAATACCTAAATTTATAGCTAATGAATCACCTATGAATAAAAAAGAAAAAGCATCTAAAAGCGAAGGTGTGTATCTTGGTAAGAGTAATATTGGATGAAATAATAGCAATATGAACGCTATCTGACCTAATATATTATGCTTTTTATATATATCAGATAAACCATGAAATAATTTATTTATAAAACTAAACCTCGCAGATAATATTAAATTAATGGAAAACATTACGATACCAATCAAACCAAATAACTCTCCAAGAGTTACTATAATATTTTCAAAACTAAACGGTATAATATATTTATATTGTATAAAATACAAAAATATTATAGGAAATATCAAAAATAAGATTATCAAATAAACTCCATTTTTTTTCTCTTTATTTTTCATAGATATATCTTCTTAATAAGAAATTAAACATTGTATATATAGTATATTACTTTTTTAGATTTAACAATCTTACACGAACAGATATAATCACAACATTAATTGTAATTTTCAATATATCTTCTATATGTCTTCCTTCATATATTTTATATTTTTCATATATAACCAAAAGCCGTTTTTTATACATTCTTTTTTTTAATTCTAATATATTACACAACAAACCTTAAATGTTTTAATAAAAAATATCAGTTTGCTAAATCAAAAGTTTCATCAATTCTTATTTCTTCCATAAAATCGTCATCATGAGAAATGACAATCATTCCACCCTTATAATCATGAAGTGCTTGAGCAATTACAGGTAAATGACGAAAATTAATATGATTCGTTGGTTCATCTAAAACCAATAACCCAGGTTCCAATAATACTAATTGAGCAAAGGCAACGAGTCCTTTTTGCCCTTCGGAAAGCGTTCCAATTTTTGCATTAATCATTTCTTTTCCAATAAGAAAACCTGCCGCAGTAGAACGTAATTTGTGTTCATCGAGACGAGGCATTACCGACGCAAGTTCTTCATATACTGTTTTTTTAAAATCGAGTCCACGAAAATCTTGTCGATAATAACCAATTCGTACGTCATCATGTGTGCTAACACCTTCATCATTTTTATCAGCCATTTTTGATAAAAGCGTTGTCTTCCCTATTCCATTTGGGCCTATAATTCTTAAATGGTGTCCTTTAGTAATATTAATATCTACATCTAGTCGTTGCTCTTTCCCTTTATACATTCGTGTATAGGAGCTAATATACATCAGCTTTCCTGTAATTTCATTTTGATGTGGAATCAGAAATTTTCTGATCGTTTTGTCATCTCTTCGCACATCAACTTTATTTTCTTCAAATTCCTCAACATCCTCACGCATTTGTTTTGCCAGAGCACGCAATCTCCCTCCTTTTTTTGCAAAGAAATTAGCCTTGTCTTTTTTCTCCTGAATAGATTTTTCAAGTCGTGCATTTTTACTCTTTTCCTTAAGAACTCGTAAACCAATTTGTTCAACCACATCATTGTAATTCCCAACATAGTATTCTATTTTTTTTGTGAAAATATCAAGATATAATACCCCTGTAGAAAAGGCATTTAAAAATTCAGCATCGTGTGAAATAACAATAACTGTTTTATTATAATTTTTAAGAAATTCCGTAAGGTGTTCAATTCCCTCTCCATCGAGATTATTTGTTGGTTCATCGAGAAGTAAAATATCTGGTTTTCGGATAAGAGCAGAAGCTAAAAGAATGCGCGCCTGCTGTCCTCCAGAAAAATCACGAATATGTTTTTTCTTATCAGCGTCAAGGTGCACGATATTTAGAACATCATCAATACGAGGGTCAATATTATATACTTTTTCTTGAAATTGTGAGGAAAAATATTCTCTCAAAGACATATCCCATTGTTCAAGTGGAATAACCTGACGGGCAAGAGCTACACTTATTTTATGTCCCCTGTGAATATATCCATCATAGAGCTCAATTTCACCCATGATAAGTTTAAAGAGTGTGGACTTTCCTGCTCCATTTTGCCCCATGAGAGTAATTTTTGCTCCTCGTCGAATAGTAAAATTCACTTCATCTAGAATTGTGTGAATATTTGAATATTTAAAAGTTGCATCTTCAAAACGCAATACAGATCCATTATGTGACATGAAATTATTATACATAATTAAAAAAATAAACTATCTTAACAAAAACTAAGATAATTTATTTTTTTAATAAAAATGTAGCGGAGCGGAATTTTTAACAACGTTTGCGTATATCTGATGTTTGCCGTAGTGAAACGGAGGCAAATATGGGTCGAGGATGGCAGGAGCGAGCCAGATATACACTGTTAGGCGAAGGTGAGCGAGGTGTACGAGCGAAAGTTCAACGTCCACTTGAATTTGAAAAAACAAACACATCCTTATTTAATTTTAGCAATTTTATACCTTTTTCTAAACATCTCATATCCTTCTTTGAAAGTACATGGATAGCCATCTAAAGCACCTTTCATTATAAAAAGCGGAATTCTTTTAAAATACAATTGCGATCTATGTAAAAGTTGGTCATCTTTCTTTCCTTTGTATAGTTCATAAACTCTATTGACGAGTTTTTGACCATACTTCCACAAACCTGCAAAATCACTTGCTGGATCTCCAAATGTACGGTCGCTGAAATCAATAATATTTACTTTATTTTTATCCCAAAGTATATGTTCACAAGTTAAATCACTATGAGTTAGCACATTTTGATAATTGCTTTGGTCGAGAGCGATTTTCAATTCATCAAAATATTTTTCGGCTACCAAAACTTCTTTTTTATTTAAGCGAGTAAAAAGAAAATTCTTTGCATTGACAACAAGTTCTTTATAATCTTTACTTGGATTATCTAGATTTATATTGAATTTCGAAATAGCCGAGTTTGGTGTTGAGTGTAAATCAGTAAGAAAACCTGCCATTTGTTTAGCAAACTTTTCTTTTTCTGAGCGAGTAAAACGTTTGTATTGAGATAATTTCAGTTCTCGACCATTCAATATCTCATATCCAGCAAATGATTTATCTTTAGACACAAAGGTATACTCGGGAATACCAACTTTTACTCTTTTTTTCAAAAACTTGAGCAATTGTATTTCATTTATAAATTCTTCTTTATACTCTTTGTTTTTTGGGAAACGAAAAATGAGTTTTTCATCAAAAACAATTACAACATGATCCCAGCCATGTGTAAGTATACGATATTTTTTCCACTCTACTTGTGGAAACTCATTTTTTATCTACTGTAAAAAGAATTCTGCTTTCATAAAATTGCTAAAATTATCATATTTAAAAGTGTTTATTTTTTCAAATTTTGCCTAACCAGTTATTATACGAAATATATTTCGTATAATAACTATGATTTGTAATAAATTCGAATAAATGAAATATTCGTATTATATTTAAATTTCTTTAAATATACTTATATTATATATAAGGAATATTTTATTACAAACAGAAAATATATTGAAATTAAGAAATTACTCTTGTTTAAAGCAAGGAAATAAAAAAACCGCGGAGCTTTGCTCTGCAGTTTTTTATTTTATTTTATATAATGGGACTATATAGATTTAAAAACAGAAATAATCTATTCCTTATTCTTTAAAAAACTAAAAAATCTTAAAAATCAATTGAAGGAGCTTGAGTATCAAGATTACTTTGAACAACAGGAATCATCCTATAGTGAACTTGAGAGGTGACAATCTGCATAAATTGATAAAAATAAAATTCATTTTGGAAAATAAATAAACTTATTCCAAGACTTAAAATATTTGTAAGAAAAGAAAGTAAAAACGCTTGTATAAGAGAAACCTCTCCTTTATTTCTATAAAAAATAAAGAATGTTTCAAAAACAAAAACAAAAACTCCTGCTAAGAATATACTATAGAAAAAATTATCAAGAATAGGGAAAATAAACCACACAAAAGGAAAAGTGATTATTGTCCCTAAAAAAACACTTTTTGTAATTTTTTTTGATAATCTTTTCTTTTTTACATAAATACGAGCTATGAATCTTTTAATAAAAAGAGAGAAAATAAGCGCAACAAGGAAGAAATAAAAATGGAGAAGTGAAAAAGAATGACGAAGTGTTGATTTCAAAGAAATGAAACCTTGCAGTGATACCTCAACAATATAGTTTGTTTTCTTCTTGTAAACAATTTTACTTACATAAAGAGTATTTTTTTTAATATTTAAAATTGCAATTTTAAATCTTTTAGAATACATTTCAAAATCACACTCAGAGTTATGACAAGACCCAATGACCTGTGTAGAAACCCAATAACAATTTTCCTCTGGATTAAAAAGCATCTCTTTTTCATTTTGAATTTTAGAGATATTTTTTTCTTGTATTTTTGTTTTATCTCCAAAATTTACATAAGGCAAGTTTTCTTCTTCCGTGGAGCTTAATAAAGACCGAAAAACAGGAGAACAATTAGGGAGAATAAACACTTTGTCATTACCAGAAAGAAAAAAGTCGCCTCCTGTTTGTTTTCTAAAAT
Organism: Candidatus Campbelliibacteriota bacterium; assembly: GCA_947311725.1. Lineage (GTDB taxonomy): Bacteria > Patescibacteriota > Minisyncoccia > Phycocordibacterales > UBA1006 > UBA1006. The sequence continues at coordinate 12,755 of CAMZLR010000042.1, forward strand.
AAAAAGAAGTAAAAACATCAGTATTACTGCTTATACTAAAAACGAAATAAGCAGAAGAAAAGAAAATAACAACAATAATAATTCTCAATATATATTTATATATACTTTTTTTCATATTTTATATATGATATCTATTAGATAAAATAAACAAATGAAACTTTTAATAAAAATAAAAAAACTTTTTCAAAAAAAGCCAAAATTCATTGTTGTGCTTGGGCAAACTTCCACTGGGAAATCTGATCTTGCAGTAGAGATTGCAAAGGAAATTGATGGAGAAATTATTTCTGCAGATTCTCGGCAAGTCTACCGAGGAATGGATTTAGGAAGTGGAAAAATAACAAAAGCAGAAATGCAAGGTATTCCACATCATCTTCTTGATGTGGCAGACCCACAAGAAACTTTTTCTGTAAAAGATTTTCAAGATCATGGAGAACAAGCTATCAATCATATTCTTTCTCGTAAAAAAACTCCCATTATATGCGGTGGAACTGGTTTCTATATTGATTCACTTGTATACAAAACACAATTTCCAAAAATGAAAAAAAACAAAAAACTAAGAGAACATCTACAAACTAAGAACATAGAAGAATTAAATAAAATTTTAAAAGAGAGGGTAAATAATTCAAAAAAAAAATATAAAAAACATAATAAAAGATTTTATAGACAAATGGACCAAAAGAACCATGTACGTCTAGTACGTGCAATAGAAATTATAAACACACTTGGGTACATTCCAAAGATAAAAAAAGAAAAACATTATAATATTCTCTTTTTAGGTTTAGAATTAGAAAAAGAAACACTTAAAAAACGTATCTATAAGAGAATTATTGATCGTCTTGATAAGGGAATGCTTAATGAGGGAAAAAAACTTTTAGAAATAGGGGTAAGTCATAAAAAACTTCAATCTTTTGGTTTAGAATATCGTTTTATGAGTAAACATATTCTTGGAAAAATAAACTATGATGAAATGATAGAACAGCTCTATCGTGCAACTGTCCAGTTTGCAAAACGGCAAAAAACTTGGTTCAAAAGAAACAAAAATATTCACTGGTATAATCCAATTAAAGATAATAAAGTTATCTTTAATGAGGTAAACAAATTTATCAAAAAATAGGTGTGTATACATCTATTTTTTGATAATATGCTAGCGGGCGATGAGAGAATTGAACTCCCGACTTCGGTTTTGGAGACCGATGTTATACCACTTAACTAATCGCCCAATATTCAAAAAAATTATTTCTTTTTAAATATTTTTTTAGTTTCAACAAACTCAGCCATTTTACGAAGTTTCTTTGAAAACTTCATAAGTTTTAACTTAGGAGCATTCGCTAATTTTTTTCTATTTTTTCGGGTTGTAATATGCTCACCCGTCTCCTTGCAATACAAGGTAATCAAATTGTCTTGTGACATAATAATTTAAATAATTAATACATTAATTGAATAATAAGTACCTATTTATTACAATTAAATAAGAATATCCAATAAAAAGAATTATACTTAATTTGTAATTTAAAGCAATTAAAAAAGTATCAGTAAAAAATACAAATACTTTTCATATGTGCGCCGGGAGGGATTCGAACCCCCGTAGACTAACGTCGCAGGATTTACAGTCCCGTGCATTTGACCACTCTGCCACCGACGCAAAAGTGTTCTAAAAAATAGAACACAAAAAGTATATCATAACCCTTATTTTTTGCTAGTTTTTTCTACCTTATCTTTTATTACTACTGAAGATCTTTTATTTTTATTTTTTTTCAAAAAAACAACCTCATCTTTTTTATATTCAACTTCTATCTTATCTCCAGACACTATCTTATTAGATATCATATCAAGAGCTAGTGAATTTAGTATTTCATTCTGTATAGCTCTCTTCAAAGGCCTTGCACCATACCTTTTATCGAAACCTTTCTCAGATAAATAATTAACAATAGATTTTTTAAAATTCAATTTTATATTCTTTTTATCTAGCCTATCTTTTACAATAGAAAGTTGCCTAATAATAATATCGTGAATTACATCTTTAGATAAAACATCAAATATTACAATTTCATCTAGACGATTCAAAAACTCTGGACTGAAAAAATCACGAAGAGATTCTAATACTTTAGATTTAACTTCTATATATGAATCATCATTACTATCAGAAAAACCAATAGACTGCATTTTCTGCAAATATTCTGAACCAAGGTTAGATGTCATTATTATTATGGTATTTTTAAAATCTACAACTCTTCCCTTTCCATCTGTTAGTCTACCATCATCAAGGACTTGTAATAATACATTAAATACATCAGGGTGTGCCTTTTCTACCTCATCAAATAATATTACAGAATAAGGCCTATGTCTCACTGTCTCTGTAAATGTAGAAGATTCATCATGACCAACATACCCAGGAGGAGAACCAATCAATTTTGAAATTGAATGTTTCTCCATAAATTCAGACATATCAACTCTTATAAGAGACTTTTCATCATCAAACATAAACTCAGTAAGTGTCTTAGTCAATTCAGTCTTTCCAACCCCAGTCGGCCCTAAAAACATAAATGACCCAATTGGTTTATTAGGATCACCTATACCAACTCTAGATCTACGTATAGCATGTGAAATTTTCTCAATTGCATTATCTTGCCCTTTTACTCTTTTTTTCAAATATTCTTCTATACGAGCAAGTTTATGTGTTTCAGCTTCAAGCATTCTGGTAACAGGTACACCAGTCCATTTTGCTACAACTTGTGCTACGTCTTCACTGTCAACTTCTTCACGAAGGATTCTATTTTTTTTCTGTACACGTGATAATTTTTTGATCTCAAGATTAAGTTTCTTTTCTGTAACTGGAATTTTTCCATATATAATCTCTGCAACTTTTCCAAGTTCACCATCTAATTCTGATTGTTCAGACTCTAAACGTAATACTTCCAATTCCTTTTTTAAATCTGCTATAGACAAAAGTACCTTTTTTTCATTCTTCCATTTCAATTCTAATTCTCTTGTATCCTCACGTAAATTTGCAATTTTTTCTTCTATTTTCTTCAATCTATCAATTGAATTCTTATTCTCTTTCTTTATATCATCAGTTAAAGAATTCTTTTCGATCTCTAAATTGATAATCTTTCTATGAGCATCTTCTAATTCTTGAGGTTTATTTTCTAATGATATTTTTAAAGCAGAAGCTGCTTCATCAATCAAATCAACAGCCTTATCTGGTAAATATCTATTTGTTATATATCTAGCTGAAAGATTTACTGATGAAACTATAGCTTCGTCTGTTATTTGAACGCCATGATAATTTTCATATTTATGTTTTAGTCCACGTAATATCGCTATGGAATCTATAATTGAAGGTTCATCAATTGTAACTGGCTGAAAACGTCTCACTAAAGCAGGATCTTTCTCAAAATGTTTTTGATATTCACTTAATGTTGTTGCCCCTATAGCTCTAAATGTACCACGAGCTAATGCTGGTTTTAGCATATTAGCGGCATCCATAGAACCTTCTGATGATCCAGCACCTATAATAGTATGTATCTCATCAATAAATAATATTACAGACCCATCACTATTTTCTATCTCTTTCATTATCTTTTTTAACCTATCTTCAAATTCACCTCTAAATTTTGTACCAGCTAAAAGAAGGCCTAAATCTAAAAGAACCAACTCTTTATTCTTTAATGATTCTGGAACATCACCACGTGCTATCCTCTGTGCTAGACCTTCGACAACAGCAGTTTTTCCAGTACCAGGTTCACCTATAAGTATAGGATTATTTTTTGTACGCCTTGATAAAATTTGTATTATCCTAGTTATTTCTTTATCACGGCCTATTACAGGATCTAACTTATCTTTTTGAGCCATTTCTGTCATATTTCTTGAATACTTAGATAATGAACGATACTTTTTTTGAAATGTACTTTGTTTAGTTGATTCATTTTCCCTAACCTCTTTGAATGCAAGTTCTGTTTTTTCTCTTGTCATATCGTTATCATCCAAAATATCTTTTGCTGGATTATCTAATCCAAATAAAGCCAAGAAAAGATGCTCAGTTGAAATGACTTTATCATCAAGATCTTTTGAAATTTTCATCGAAGCTTCAATTATATGAGCCAAATCAACCGTAAGAAACATTTGGTTAGGCCTATCTGTAATATCTTCAATATTTTCTTCATCAGAACTTATTTCTTCTAAATCATCTAAAACATGCGCAACAAAATTATCAGCGTTAATATCTAATTTTTCTAACAGTGAAACTATAAGACTATTATCTTGTAATATAAGTGCAGCCAAAAGATGAAGTGCATTTACATGATGTTGTCCACGTTCTATTGCAAGTTCATGTGATTTTCTTATGACTTGTTTTGCTTTTTTTGTAAAATTCTTAAATGGAGGCATAATATTATTTTAAAAAATAATTAAGATTATTAATAAGATTATTATATACAAAAATTATTTTTTTACAAGTTTTTCATGTATATGAAATTTATAAAAACCTCTATATTTTATAGAGGTTTTAGATGAAAATTATATAAAATTTTTTAAAACAACAAACATAGATCTTTTCATGAAATTAATTTTCATTTTAAATTCATCATACCTAAATGGTATAACCTCCAATTCATTGTCAGAAGAATAACAGACTTGAACAAGTATATAATTCCCATGTTCACTTTTATACACAAAAAATGTACCATACCAATCAAAATATAATAAATCTCTATGCTCTAATATTATATTTTTTATATATCTATCTGTAGGAAAGGAAATCTCTTCTAATTTTCCAATATCATCAAAAATTTCTTTAGGAGAACAGATAATTCCTTCTCCTTGTCTATAAATTGAAATATTTACAGGTTTATTTTTTAATGTAACAGAAGAATAAAAGTAATCATCATAAAAGTCACGATCAACATCAGCAAATACATCTTCATTATGATCTCCAATAGAAGAACATAACTTACCTGAAACAGAAACACTAGAAACTAATATGGATTTTCTAGTTTTGGTTGATAGTTGTAATATTTTCGACATATTAAATAATTTTAAATATTATAAATATTAATATCACTTCTGGTGATAAACAGATACAGTCACATATTTACTGTAATTAAATTTTAATTTATATAAATTTTAACACTATAAAAATATGTGTCAATATAATCTTAAAATAATTATAGATACTTCTCTTTTGTTTTATTCATATCATTGATGATATTAGACATAGTTTTTACAACATAATCTATATCATTCCTTGTTGTATTTCTACCAAAAGAAAACCTTATCGATTGTGTATTTAAATCCCTAAGTGATTTTATAACATGGGAATCATTATGATCACCACTATTACAAGCAGATTTAACACTAACTTTTATCCTTTTAGCATCTAACCGTAAAACAATCTCTTCATTTGGTAGTCCATCTATTGATAGATTAACAATGTTAGGGATACGGTCGCTATTATTTCCATTAATAATAAAATTATTACTGATATTTTTTACTAAAAGAGTCTCCATATATTCCTGTAACTTTTTTAATCTTGATAATTCAATTTTTCTGTTACTTCTAGTAACAGATAATGCTTTTGATAATCCAACTATATATGGAATATTTTCAGTACCAGCTCTAAAACCAAACTCTTGCTCTCCTCCAGTAATTATAGGATCAATTTTAATTTCTAATTTCTTATACAAAATTGCAATTTTTTTAGGACCATATATTTTAGACCCATTTATTGTCATAAAATCTACACCGAGTTTTTGTACATTTATATCTAAATAATTTGTAGCTTGCACTGCATCTGTGTGAAAATAAGGTAATTCAGATTTATTAATTTTCCTATAATGTCTAATGGATTTTGCTATGGATCTAACATCTTGTATAATGCCTATCTCACCATTTACATAACCTATAGAAACTAGTATTGTATTTTTTCGTATCTTGTTTTTTAATTCTTTAGTATCTAAAACTCCATCCGAATTAACATTAATATAATCAACATCTATGATACCTTTATTTTCTAAATCTATACATGTTTTTAGAATAGATGAATGTTCTATCTTACTTGTAATTATATGAGGAATTCCTTCTTTATTTTTATTATTCCAACTGGAAACTAAACCACGTATAACTAAATTATTAGCTTCAGTTCCTCCTTCTGTAAAAATAATTTCCTTAGGTCTTGCAGATAAAAATTCAGCTATATCTCTCCTTGAGTCCTCTAATACACTTTTTACATAAACTCCTTCACTATAGATAGATCCAGGATTAAAAAAATTATTAGAAAAAAACTTATTCATTTCTTTTAATACAGATTTATCAATCGGTGTCCCTGAAGCATAATCCATAAAAATAATATCTTTTTTAAAAAACATAACTACTATTAGATTAACTTTTCTATATTAAAATTCAAGATTTTTTAAATAATATATATAATATAATAAATATTACTTTAAAAAAAAAAAAATTAATATAATATAATCAATATGGAAAATATACTACTTTATATGGTAATCAGTCTAATCATCTTAATGATAATATTAATCATTTATGTTTATAAATTATCAAAAATAATAAAAAAACTATCTTATGGAAAAGATGGAAAATCTCTTGAAGAGATTATCTATGAAAATAATAAACTTTCAAAAAAAATAGTAAAAGAACAGAAAATAGAATCAAACGATATTAATAAACTAAAGTCAGATATCTCAAATACAATACAAAACATATCTGTTATAAGATTTGACGCATTGAAAAATTCAGGAGGATTACAAAGTTTTTCTATAGGATTAACAGACAATAATAAAAACGGTGTTGTCATTTCGTCTATGTATACACGTGATCATACAAATATATTTGCAAAAGAAATAATAAATGGAAAATCTAAACATACATTAACAGAGGAGGAAAAAATGGCTATTAATAATTAAAAATTATGAATACTAATAAAAACAAAATTGAGCGATCTCCTGTTGTGGCAATTATGGGTCATGTTGATCATGGAAAATCGACTCTTCTAGACTATATAAGAAAAACAAACATAGTGGAAAAAGAAGCAGGCGGAATAACTCAACATATCTCAACGTATGAAGTATCGCTTGATAATGGAAAAAAAATAACCTTTTTAGATACACCAGGCCATGAAGCTTTTGATAAAATGAGGCATAGAGGTGGAGCTATAGCAGATATTGCTATACTTATTATATCCGCAGAAGATGGGGTAAAGAAACAAACTAAACATGCAATAGGTGTAATAAACAAAAATAAAATACCTTTTATAGTAGCAATAAACAAAATAGACAAACCAAACGCAGACATAGAAAAAACAAAATCAGACTTGCTTGAAGCTGGTGTTTATGTAGAAGGATATGGTGGAGATATACCATTATGTGAAATATCAGCAAAATCTGGAAAAGGGATAGGTAACTTATTGGAAACATTACTATTAGTTGCAGAAATGGAAGAAATGACTGGAGATAAAGACAAACTAGCAACAGGTTTTGTAATAGAATCACATAGTGATCCAAAAAAAGGTATATCAGCAACACTTATTATCAAAGATGGATCAATAAAAAAAGGACAATTTGTAGTTGTTGATGATACGATAACACCAACTAGAATGTTACGCGATTTTATGGAAAAAGAGATAAGTAGTGCTTATTTTTCATCTCCAATAAAACTTGCAGGTTTTAATAAAATACCAACTATAGGAAGTAAGTTCATAACGTTTAAATCTAAAAAAGATGCAGAAAAAGCAGTATTAGAATTTAAAGAAATAAAAGAAGAACTTAATTGTAGATGTGAAATAGTAGATATACCAGAAGGTGTTGCATTAGTTCCAATTATATTAAAAACTGATGTAGAAGGAACAAATGAAGCTATAAAAGAGGAAATAGAAAAAATCACTACAGATGATGTTATTTTAAAAATAATAAAATCAGAAACTGGAGCAATTACTGAGTCCGATGTTAAGCTTGCGCTTTGTGATGAAAATACAATCATAATTGGATTTAATGTTAATCAAAATAATAATATTAAAATGATTAATAATTATGAAACTGTAAACATAAAAAAATTCGATATAATATATAAACTAACTGAGTGGCTTGAAAAAATAAGCGAGGAAAGAAAGATAAAAAGAGAAATAGATGTAATACAAGGAAAAGTTAAAATACTTAAAGTCTTTTCAAGACAAAAAACAAAATCTGTTATTGGAGGAGAATTATTAGAAGGGTCTATATCAAAAAAAGAAAAATTTAAAATATTAAGAAAAAATGGTGATATAAAATATGGGGCAATAACAGGCTTACAGGAAGGAAAAATGGAAACAGATAAAGTAATAACTAAAGGTGCTCAATTTGGAATTATGGTTGATTCAAAAGATGAAATACTTGTAGGAGATATTTTAGAGACATTTATAAAAGAAATAAAGTAAAATGGTAAATGATAAACTAAAAAAAATAAATAAAGAAATGAAAAAACTATTCGCACAATTTATAGAAAAAGAATCAAATAAAGAATCTTTAGTCACAATAACAAGGTGTGAAATAAGTTCAGATAGAAAAAATATAGATGTTCTTATCTCTGTATTTCCTCAAGATAAAGAGAAACAAGTTATAGACTTCTTAGATCGTAGGAAATGGGATGCAAGAGATTATATAAAGAAAAAAATACAAACAAGAATAATACCATTTGTACATTTTAAAATAGATGAAGGGGAAAAAAATAGACAAAAAATTGACCAATTATTAAATAAAGTATAGTATACTACTATACTTTTAAAAGGTATTTTAATATATTGGCGTGGTGGCGAAGTGGTCTAACGCTGCGGTTTGCAAAACCGCCATTCATGGGTTCAAATCCCATCCACGCCTCCATTAAATGTGGTTGATTCATTTAATTAACAATGTATAATTTGTATACTATAAAAATTATCAAACCAAGTATATTAACTTATACATATTGCCGAGGTGGTGGAATAGGTAGACACGAAGGACTTAAAATCCTTTGCCTTCGGGCGTGCGGGTTCAATTCCCGCCCTCGGCACATATATAATAAATAAAAAAATATATTTTAATATATTTTTTTATTTATTCATTTACTTAGTTAAACTCATAAAATTATCTCCAGTACCAGTAGATACACCAAACGTATTACTTATAACAAAAACAAGAGACCATACACTTAACATAACGAATAAACCAATAAGACCCCAGAACATTTTTTGTTTCTTTTCTGCTTTTTTAGAATCATCTACTACAGCAATATATTGAATAGCCCCAATAAGAAAGTAAGCAAGAGCAGCAAGTACAAACATAGGTATTAACCAGCTATTTATAAATTTAGCTAACTTTTCAGCTAAATCTGTAATGTTATTTGATTTAAGGCTTGTAATAGGACCATTAGAAGCAGCATTAGTTAATATAGGAACAAAGAAGGGGATGACAAATATTAATATATTCTCTTTTATTTTTTTAAAATTTATATTCATAATACTATTTTCATTCATATAATTGAGGTAATATTGGGTCGCCACCAAAAAATGTATTTGTAAATATTCCCGTAAGACCCAAAAAAGCAACCATTGCAAAAAGTGCAACAATACCCCAAAGCATACGCTTCTTCCCTTTTTCACGGGCTTCAGAATTATCTGCATTTCTAATAAAATCTACAATACCCCATAAAAACATTGCCAAAGCAGCACTGAACAACAACACCATCATCGTCTCACCAAAAAACTTAGCAACTTTTCCAGATATAGATTCAATTGTATTGGCGTAAGTAATAACTGGAATAAATATACTAATTGAAATTGTTAAAATTATTTTTTTCATAAAATTATTATCCACGAATGGCATTTATAGTTCCCTGTAATGCCTGTGCAATTACATATGCTCCTAATAATATCATTGAACCTATAAATACATAAACAATTGCATCTTTTGCTTTTTTTAATTTTTCTGGATTTCCCTGTGCAGAGATAAACAGATATCCAGTATAAATTATTGCAACAGCAATTAAAGGAACACCAACTTTCATAACAACCTCAAGAAGTTTTTTAATAAAAGTAGGAATATCATTAATATTATTTTTAAGTGGATTCTCTAATAGGATTGATTTAGATGAAGTATTTGTTCCTGTCGTAGCCCCATTTACCCCAGATGCATAAACTAATTGCGTATTGCTTTGAATAAAATTATTTTTATTTAAGTTAAAACTGAAAGGATTAAATAAAATCATTATTATAAATATTTTAAAGAAAAATTTCATATATAAATATAATAACATCTATATTAAATAACTAAAAGACTTGACACAATATATATTTATGTATATACTTTACTTGAAAAGTAATTTATTAACTAAATATAAAAAAATGGCAAACAAAGATTTTTTTGCTCGTAAGAGTAGCATCAATATAGAAGAAGAAAAAGAAGAAACTTCTTCAAAGAAGATATCGCCAATGAAAATTGGCATTATTGCAATAATTATAATAATTGCAATAAATTTGATTTCTTCTTGGTTTAAAGAATCAAAAAAGAATAAGTTAATTCAGTCTGAAAAAGACAGGCAAACTTATTTAAAGAATATAGTTTCAGTCGAGCATAAAATAAATGCTAATGAAACTGTATTCTTCGATTTTGGAGAAATAATCAGGAACAGAATCGTCAAGATAAAAGGTGATGGCGATAATGTAAGACTCAATTTCAAGTATTTTCCCTCTGGAATCGAAGGTTATTATACTGATGACCACAGAGACACGGGAACTAAAGACTACACCGATAGCGGTGTCTATGTTACATCTTCAAAAGATATAACTCTTAAGTTATCATTACTATAAAAAAATTATTAACAAAAAACTTAATATTATGTTTGACAAAAAAATTGAGGGAATCCTCAAAAAATTTAAAGATACAACAATTGGTCCAACAGATTGGGATCGTGTTATATCAAAATTTAATTTTGGTTACATGATGATTGAGGTTTTAGTAATAATTGCCTTATCATCATCAATTTTGTATATGTTATTACCGATCCCATTCAA
>CAMZLR010000043.1 GCA_947311725.1 Candidatus Campbelliibacteriota bacterium
AAAAACAACATATGTTGTTTCTTATTTTGTGATCCCACGGGGAGTCGAACCCCGATTTCCAGGATGAGAACCTGATGTCCTAACCATTAGACGATGGGACCGTAAAAAATATCATAACATTTTTTATTTGTTTTTACAAAAAAAATAGATTATATATTTTGTTTTTTGTTTTGAGTAATACGAGATTCAAGTGCGTATTTTAAAGTCTCTATATCAGAATATTCAAGCTCCGTTCCACTTGATAGACCTCGCCCAAGTGTTGAAAAGATAAGATCAGGATAATTTTCATGTATCATATTGTATAGTCTCATTCTAGTATGTTCTGCTTCTGGGCTAATTGATAATCCAAATATAACTTCATCTAATTCTTTGTTTTCTATATCACGTTTTATTTTATCCAATAATTGTTCTGTTCTTGCGTATGACTTTTTTTTATCGTGGCTTGCAATAAATCCGCCAAGTACAAAATATTTTCCTTCATATAAATTTGTTTTATGTACATTTTCTAGATCAGCATCCTTTTCTACAATCATAAGCTGTTTTATACCTGTATCTTGTATGCATATTGGACATAAGGACTTACCATTTTCTGGATAAAATCTATAGCATTCTTTACATTGATTTATCTCTTTTTTTATGTTTGCAATTTCATTTATTAGTTTTTGTATATATATATTATCTTTATGTAATAAAAAATATACAAAGCGTCGTGCTTGTCTTTTTCCTATCCCTGGAAATTTTTGAAATAGTTCTGCTAATTTATCTATTGAATTCATGATATGAGTATATTTTATTTTACTTTTTTTTAAAGGCTTTTTTTATAAAACGTAGGTATTGATCATTTCTGTCATATTCATTACTAAATAATCCGAAAGATGCTGCTCCTGGAGATAAAATGATTATATCACCGTCATCAGCTTTTTTTATTGCAATGTTTACTGCAGTTTCCATTCTCATTGTTTCAACTACACGTCCAAAGTCTTTTTTAAAATAAGATTTGATTTTATCTGTTGCTGTTCCAGAAAACAATATACTGAAATATATTTCTCGTTCTATATATCTTGATAATTTTTCATAATTAAAATTTTTATCAAAACCACCAGCTATTAAGATGATATTTCTATCAGGATATTCTTTTTTTAGTGATTGTAAGGATATTATTGTAGATTCTGGTGTTGTAGAATTATTATCATTGTAAAAATGTATTTTATTTTGAGTATCAATATATTGAAAACGACCATTAATGGCTCTAAACTTTGTTAAGGCAGAAAAAATTATTTTTTCTGGTATTTTAAGAGAAACTCCTACTTGATATGAGAGTGCTATGTTTTTTTCATTATGTCTTCCAAATACCATATAATGTTGTGATTGTAAGTTTTTTGAAAAACGAGCGATTATTTTTTTTGATGCTATTTCTTTCTGGTAGAATTTATCTATGGATGCCTTTGATTCATTTGTCATGATTAGTAAATCACTTTTTTTTTGATACCTAAATATTGCTGACTTATCATAAAAATATTTCTTCATTGATCCATTGTAATAATTAAGATGATCTTCAAAAAAGTTTGTAAAAACAGAAATATTTGGAGATATCTTTATGTCATGAAACCCTTGAAGTTGCCAAGAGTCTAATTCAGCAAGAATGATATCACCATTATTTATTTTTTTCAGTATAGGTAAGTTTGCAATTCCACGGATATTCCCAGCTAAATGAAATATTTTATCTGATTCTTTTAATATAGATTCTAACATTGCAGTAGTTGTTGATTTTCCTTTTGTTCCAGTTATACCTACTACAATTACGTTTTTATTTTCTCTTCTTAAGATATCTAGTGTCATTGCTAGAGACATATAAATAGGAATATTATTATTTTCTGCAGTTTTTATATATTTATTTTCTAGATTAATTCCATTTCCCTTTAAGATAAAATCCTTATTTTTGAAATCTGACATAAGATGCCTACCAAGTGTATATTTGATATTTTTAAATTTTTTTAATCTTCTAAGAGATTTTTTTAATTCATTTTCTGATTTTAAGTCTGTTGCCGTTATATTGGCTCCATTTTCAGCCATAAATTTAATATCTCCGATATTTCTTCCAAGGATACCGATACCCATTACTGTAATATTTTTATTCTTAAAATATTTTTGGTAATTAGATTTCTTCATAATTTCAATATATCATAAGAAATTAAACTAACAATATAAAATATTTCTTGTTATACTTTAATATATGAATATAGAAGATATTTATGATATTTTTATCACAAAATGTAATAGGGAAGTATCCACTGACACGAGAACAATAAAAGAAAACAGTCTTTTTTTTGCATTGAAAGGAGAACATTTTAATGGTAATGATTTTACAGAAGAAGCTTTAGAAAAAGGTGCCGCTTATGTGGTTATTGATGAAGAAAAATACAAGAAAGATGATCACTATGTTCTTGTTGCTGATGTTCAAAAAACATTAGCTGAATTAGCACATTTTCATAAAAAACAATTTTCTCTTCCTGTAATTGCTATCACTGGTTCGAATGGAAAAACTACTACAAAAGAACTTATTGCTTCTGTATTAAAAACAGAAAAAGAAATTATCTTTACAGAAGGAAATTTAAATAATTATATTGGAGTTCCACTTACATTACTTCGTATCAATAAAAAAACCGATATTGCAGTTATAGAAATGGGGGCTAATCATATTGGAGAAATAAAACAACTTTGTGAAATTGTTGATCCAGCTTATGGACTTATTACGAACATTGGAAGAGCTCATTTGGGAACTTTTGGTGGCTTCGATGCTGTGGTGCGAGAAAAAACTGAACTCTATCGTTATCTTGAAAATAAGCATGGAACACTTTTTGTAAATGGAGCTGATGATTTGCTTCTTCAAAGAGCTCAAACAGAAGAAAAAATCACCTATGGAAGTGAAGATTCAGAATACCCAGTATTTTCCCAGAAGACTTTCCCTTTCGTTTCTTGTTTATGGAATGGAAACATTATTTATTCAAAACTTAGTGGAGAATATAATATCATAAATATCTCTGCAGCTATTGCTGTTGGAGATTATTTTGGGATACAACACAAGTATATTAAACAGGGA
>CAMZLR010000044.1 GCA_947311725.1 Candidatus Campbelliibacteriota bacterium
AGAGATTACAAGGTCAGAAATAACTTTGAAATTCGTCATATCTTTATTTGTCTCTATTATTGAAATAGCAGTTTCATCACAGCTTGTTTCTATAGAAAGGATTTTCATATTTTTTAACTATAACAAAAATATTTTTTTTTACACTTGAATTATTTAAGATAAATCATTATTCAATATCTAAGTTTTTCAATTCGAAAAAAAAAGAATTGTAAAAGATTTGTTTTTTACTATAATTATTACATCTTTCATCGAGAGAAAGCGAGAGATGTGACTCTATTACCTTTCAGCAACCTGTTTTTAAGAAACAAGGTGCTTCATTCACATATGATGAGTAATCAAATAATCGATGAAAGTATATTATTAAACTAATATACTTTTTTAATTTATGAAGAATATAAGATTAAGAACTGCAGAATATGTATCTCAAAAACACCCAGATAAAATGTGTGATGCTATTTCTGATAAGATTTTAGAAAGATTTACAGAACAAGATAAAGAGAGTCGAGTAGCGGTAGAAACACTTGGAGGACATGGACGTGTGTATATTATGGGAGAAGTCACTAGTAAGGGGACATTAGATCAAAAAGATTATCAAGAAATTGTTTCAGAAATTACTGGACGAGATGATTATCTTGTTTCTGTAGAAATAACACAGCAATCTTCTTACATTGCGCAAGGAGTTGATGCTGGAGGAGCTGGAGATCAAGGAATTGTGATTGGCTATGCTTGTGATGAAAACGAAGAAATGCTTCCTCAAGAATATTTTTTAGCTAAATCTCTTTGTAATTATCTCTATTCTAAATTCCCTTATGATGGGAAAACTCAAATTACTATCAATGAAAATTTTGCTATTACTGCTTTGGTTGCAAGTTTTCAGAATACAAAAACAGAAGCTTTGTATGTTGAGATTAAAAATTGGATAGAAAAAAATAAGATAAAATTATCTTTAGATATTCAATATTTTGTTAATCCAGCAGGAGAATGGACTCTTGGAGGTTTTGATGCAGATACAGGACTTACGGGGAGAAAAATAGTAGTAGATAATTATGGACCGAGAGTTCCTGTTGGTGGAGGAGCTTTTTCAGGAAAAGATTGGACTAAGGTAGATAGAAGTGGCGCTCGCTACGCTCGCGCCATCGCTCAAGACCTCTTAAAGAAAAAAGAGGCTCATGAAGTTCGTGTCGAACTAGCTTACGCTATTGGTGTAAGTGAAGTAATTCAAGCCGTTGCTTATATTGATGGGGACGCTTCATTGATTACTGAGTATGATACAAGCATACGGGGTATTAAACATTTTATAGAAAAAGGAAATTTTCTATTTTTATAATAAAATATATTGCAGAAAAATATTTTTCTGTTAGTATTATTTTGTATTTCTTATATATATTAAAATAAATAAGAAATATTTGGTCCCATCGTCTAATGGTTAGGACATCAGGTTTTCATCCTGGAAATCGGGGTTCGACTCCCCGTGGGATCACCATTGATAAATAGCACGAGAAGGGTTGTAACAGACTCTTTCTAGTTAGCAAAACAGTAGCAAAAAGAGATATATATTTTTTATAATTTTTGAAGAAAAATCAGAAAACATTAAAAATATATTGTAAATATTTCAAAGAAAATATTTCTGATAAACTTTTATCTATATGAATGAAAATACCCAAATTGTTATTCTTGCAGCAGGAAAGGGAACACGCATGGGTGGAGATATTCCTAAAGCACTCACAATACTTGGTGATAAGCCTATGATTAAATATGTACTAGAAACATCTAATAAATTCTCTAGCAATAAACCAATTATTGTAATTGGTTATAAGGGTGATTTAATTAAGAAAAGTCTTGGAGAAGGTGGTTTTTACGCTACTCAAGAGGAACAAAACGGAACAGGGCATGCTGTATTAGCTGCTGAAGATTTAATATTGGATAGTAATGCTGATAATATAATTGTTCTATATGCAGATCAGCCATTTTTATCTAAAGAAACATTAGAAAAATTATCTGAAAAAATGAAAGAAAAATTATCCAAAATAGTCATTGCGACATCTATAATAGACGATGATAATCTATTTAAAAAACAATTTTATAGTTTTGGTAGAATTATCCGTGATAATAATGGTGTTATAACAAAAATAATAGAAAAAAAAGATGCTACAAACAATGAACTTAAAATAAGGGAAGTTAATCCTGCATATTTTTGTATAGATAAAAATTGGATGTTAGAAAAATTACATTTATTAAAAAATAATAATGCACAAGGTGAATATTATCTAACTGATTTGGTTAAGATTGCCTTTGATGAAGATTTGACTATTGAGTCTATCCAAATAGATGAAAAGGAAGCACTTGGTGCAAATACAAGAGGACAATTGGAAGTTTTGGAATCTTTTTTAGAAATATAAAAAAATGTCAATTTATAATTGATATTTTTTTATTTAAAGTAGTTTTTAAGCGTGTAGATAGTTATATATATCTTCAAGAGCTTTTACTGCATCTCCTGCTGAAATATTATTTTGGTGATACTTAACATTTGTTACATCTCCAGCAGCCCACACACCATTGACTGATGTCTTTTGTGTCCATGGGTCTATTTTGATCTGATCATGTTCTGTGAGATCTAATAAATCCTTTGCTATATTAGAGTTAGGTATTTGTCCTATTTCAATAAAAATACCCTTTACATTTAATTTTCTTATTTCTTTTGTATCTATATCTTCATATATAATTCCATCTACAAAATTTTCTCCGGTTACTTCTAACATATTTGTATTCACAATACCTACTACGTTATCTTTCGATAGTACATTTTCTACTGTTATTTTATCTGCCTTATAATCTTTAGATCTTTGTAATATTGTAACAGATTTACAATAAGCAGATAATTGTGCAGCTGATTCAAATCCAGCATTTCCTCCTCCAACAACAACAACATCCATATCTGAGAAAAGAGGACCATCGCATGTTGCACAATATGTTAAGCCTTTGTGTTCTAATAAGTCAGCTCCTTTTACTTTTAATTTTCTTCTAGTTGAACCAGATACAATTAGGACTGTTCTTGTTATATACTCTTGTTTTTTTGAGTCAGTTACTGTAAAATTTCCGTCATCATTTTTCATCACGTTCTCTACTTTATTTCCAGAGAGTAATGTCAAAATATCGTCATCATTATAATAATCTAAATGTGATTTAAAGTCTTTTGCTAATTGAGACCCTGCTATCTCTTTTGTACCTATCCAATTATAAATAGTTTCAGAGACTACTGATTGCCCACCGAATTCCTCTGTTATTAATAATGTTTTTAACTTTTTTCTTGCTGCATAAACTCCAGCTGCTGTTCCTGCTGGACCAGCTCCTATAATAATTAAATCATACATAATAATAATTATATATTTATAGTATATAAGTTACAAGCGATATAAAAAACAATATGGAGTATATTGTTTTTTATATTATATATTTATTTCTTTCTTCTAAGAAAAGCTGGCATCGCAGACCAATCTTCTTCAGATTCATCTATTTCCTCTATTATTTCAATCTCTTCTGATTGACTCTTTTTGATTCTCTTATTATCTATTTTAGCTTCTATGTCTTTTTGTTGTTCTATTTTATCTGAAAAAGAATGTGGAATTGATTTTCTTGTTATAACACCATCAAACCCTGTTGCTATCACTGTTACTTTGATTTCTCCTTTTTTAAGTTTTGTATCATGTATTGTACCAAAAATAACTTTTGCATTTCCGTCTATTGATTCTGTTATTATTTTTGCTATTTCATTTACCTCACTCATCTTTAAATCATCGTCAGCAGATATTGCAAACAAAACACCTTTTGCACCTTCTATCTCTATATCAAGTAGTGGGGAATTGATTGCTTCAATAGCGGCTTCTTTTGCACGTTCTTTACCTGATTTTATTCCTATTCCCATAAATGCAGCACCAGCATCTCTTAATGTTGTTTCTATATCTGCAAAATCTATATTAATTATACCTGGTGTTGTAATTAATTCTGAGATTCCTTCAACTGCTTGTTTCAAGATATCATCTGATTTAGAAAATGCATCTCTAAAAGACATTTCTTTCCCTGCAACAACTATAAGTCTATCATTTGGTATTGTTATTAAAGCATCTACTTCTTTCTCTAATTCTTCTATACCTTTTTCTGCAATTTTTGCACGCTGTGTTCCTTCAAATAAGAATGGTTTGGTAACAACACCAACAGTTAAGATTCCTTCTTCTTTTGCTATCCTTGCAATAACTGATGAAGCTCCTGTTCCTGTTCCTCCACCCATACCAGCTGCAATAAATACCATATCAGCCCCTTTTACTGATTCTTGTATTTGAGCTTTTGTTTCCTCAGCAGAAGCTCTACCTATTTCAGGATTCATCCCTGATCCAAGACCTTTTGTTAAATTCTTTCCTATATGGATTTTTTTTGTCGCTTTTGAGTGGTGTAAATCTTGGGTATCTGTATTAATTGCTATAAATTCTACACCCTTTATGTTGCAGTTTATCATATGATTAATAGCGTTTGACCCAGAACCTCCTACACCTATTACTTTTATTCTTGCAAATGTTTCTATTTGTGGATTAATTTTTGGCATAATAATAATTTAATTTATTTTTTTATATATTAATAGTGTATCAAAAGTTTGATTAATAGCAATAAATAATTATTAATTATTTATTTTAGATAATAATACAAAATTAAGGCATCATCTGTTTAAATAATCTTTTAATCTTTTGTTTCATTTTTTTTAAGCTAAATTCATTTCTAAAAGTCGATCTTTTTAAATCTGGAAAACATAGACCGTATGCTATAGAAAATTGTGGTCCTATATTAGAATTTCTTTTGGTTTTTTTTGAATATTTTTGTATGATAACTTTTTTTGCTGGTAGATGTAGATTAGCCTTACCTTGTTCTTCAATATATTCAAGAAAAGAGCCACCACCTGAAAAAATAATTCCAGCTGGTAACATTCTGTTTTTGTTTAATGATTTTAAATGTCTTTCAGCTATATCTAAAATATCTGCAAATCTTGCATATATTATTTCTTTTACTTTTTGTTTTGGAAATGAAATAATTTTAATTAATTTGATATCTTCTGCTGTATCTAATGACACTTGAAAACCAAGAGCTATATCATTTGTTATGTCGTTAGAGCCTATTTCTGCTATTTTTATTGATGTTATATTTCCATTTTCATAAGTAGATATTGAGCTAGTTTCTGATCCAATATTTATTAATATACAGCCTTGTGATTTTTGTTGGTAATTTATAGATGATTTTGAATCAGCAATTGGTGCTGCTATTATATCTTGGATAATTAGTCCAGTTTTCTTAATTACAGATATAAAAGATTCATAATGATGTTCTAATATTGTTATAAATATTATTTTTGCCTCAATTCTAGAACCATACATTCCGATAGGATTTCCTAATACAGGGGCATCATCAACCAAATATCTTATAGGTATAATATGCAATATTTTTTTATTTGGATATTTTTGTGAGAATAAATTTTCAGATTTTTGTATTAAATTAAATATATCAGATTCACTAATTTCCTCATTTTCACTATCAATATCAACATTTGTTCTAATATATTTAGATGCTAGACCTATTCCTCCTATAGAAAATTTTGCCTTTTTTATATCTTTTTTTGTTATTTTTTTTACTTTATTTAATGCATGTATTAATGAATTAAATGCTTCATCTTTATCGACTATATATCCATTACGAAAACCCTGTGATTTTGATTCAATCGCATGCAATATATATGGTTTTTCATTTTTTTGATGATATTCGCTTACTATAATTTTTATAGAATTTGTACCAATATCTATCCCTACGGTATAATCATTCATTATGTGGTTAAGAAGAGAATTGTTTATAATAAAAATATTCTTCTTTTTCCATTTTATCACTATGATCCATTCCTTTCAAATGTAAGCATCCATGTATAAATAAAAATATTAGATGATTATAATAACCCCTATTATAATTTTTAGCTTCAATTCTTGCCTGTGATAGTGTGATTATCATTTCTCCATTTAGTTTATCAAACGAAAATGATAATATATTTACAAGTGTATTCTTATTTTTAAATTTTTTATGCAAGTATATTGATACTTCTTTAGAAGGGAATAATAGTGATAAATCATATTTTTTACCTAAAATCATATTTTTTATATCAACAAAAGGTAGGTTTGGAATCCTACCTTTTGTTTGTCTTTTTATAGTAAAATTCTCTAATTCAACTACATCCATGATTTTATTTATTTTTTATTCCTAGGAGAGATAGTCCCGTTTTTAATATTTTTGTTATATTCTCCTGTTTTTTCGATTTTTATAAGTGCTTCAGATTTCTTTTTAAAATCTGAAGTTTCTCTATTAAAATACCTTAATGATCTTTTTTTTCTGAGAACACCTGATTGTTTCATTTTTCTTGAAAATTTTCTAATAAGACCCATATTATTGTCTTTTTTTGTTTTTTTTACATCTACATTAGTTGCCATATAAAAAAGATACTATCATATTATTAAAATCTTGCAATATTTCTCATAGAAAATTAATTGGATTTATTTCTATATTTATATTTCGTTCATTTATTGGTAATATTTTATATAGATTTTCATCTTGAAATTGTGTGTTCCACATATTTTTATCAATAAATATTGAAATTATTAATGTTATGTAATCTTTTTTAGTATTTGATTGTTTTTTAAATAGAAAATTATATTTTATAAACTTTTTTTCATATATTTTTTTTGTATTTAAATAATCTTTTCTTTTTATTATGTGTTTAATTTTTATGACTACTTTATTTTTATCTTCTGTTTTTTTATATTTTTTTATAAAGTTATTATAATCTCCATCTCTTATGGTATTCCATATCTCTAGTGATTCACTATATTTTGAATACATTTGTCGTTGTAATTCGTCAGAATATTTTATTCTATTAATATTATTTATTAATCTTTGTGAAAATTTTACTTTTAATTCATCTATTTTTTTATCATTGTCTTTATATATATTTTTTTCACCTTCAACTATATTTTTTTTATTGTTTGATATTCTAGTTTGAATAAATATTGAATTTGAATTATCATATATATTTTTTATTATACTTAAAACTATATTTTCATTTTCATAACCAGGCATATAAAAAATTCCATCAATGCTGATTATAAATGATGAATCAATTTCCTTTATGTAAGGTAGTGCTTTTTGTGTACCTATTAGTATATTTGCTTTTGCTATTTTATCATCAAAATGTCTTATCGTTTTTTTAAATTCGCTATGTTTTACTACATGTCTTGAATCTATTATTTTTATAGAATCTTTTAAATCAGGAAAAAGTTTCAACAACTCTGCATGTATAGTTTCAGTACCTATTCCGATTGTTTGTAGCCTCCATGATCCACAAAACTGACATGTATCAAAAGCAGGTATTACATTATTACTAAGATTATTTACAAAAAAATATTTTTTAGATTTATTATTCAATTTGTTTTCAGTATACAAGCTATATGGAAAACCGGTTGTAATATCCTGTGCTAATTTTCCACAATTATTACAAATAATATTTGGTGCTAGACCTTTTCGTTGTGTGTAGAAAAAAATATTCTCTTTTCTATCTATCGATTTTTTTATATAGTTAATTGTTTTTTTAGAAAAAGGTGAAAATTCTTTCTTGAAGGATAGACTTTTAATTCTTTCAGAATCAGTTTGCTTGCTTTTTTTATCATCAGATACATTAATCAATGATATCTTATTGCTAGAAAATAAGTTCATATCAACAATTTCGTCGTTGTGTTTTTCATAAAAACGTGCAGGTCTTAAGATGTTATCTGAAATTATTAAGGATAATTTTGTATTTATTGAATATTCTTCTATAAATATTCTTAAATCTATAAATGGTTCTTTTGCCTGTCTATAATAATTTGATGAATCATTTTCCAAAATTATAGTGCTTCTATTTTTTATAGGAATATCTAAAAAAATAGGTGTTGATATAATTAAAATATTATTTTTTTTTATATTATTATAGTATTCAATTATCTTCTTATTACTTACTTTTCCATGAAGTATATATATAAGATCCTTATCTATATATTTCCTTAGTTCAACTGATATATTTTTTATACTTAAAATTGTCGGGCAGATAATATGGACAGATTTATTTTTTTTAAATTCATTAGAAATATATTTCTTATAATAATTTACTCTATCTTTGAAACTTTTTTGAATTATTTTTTTAGAAAATTTGTTTTTTTCTTTATTTAATTGTACATCTTTATGTAAGATATTTTTATGTAAAAAGAATTCAAAATTATTGAGAATATATTTCGGATATGTTAAATCTATTAATTTTCCTGCTGTTATTAAACAATAACTTTTTAGTTTATTAATAGTTTTTATATAATCTTCTGAAAAAATGTTTTCTTTGTGAGCTTTTATTATGCTTTTTATTTTAAAATTTTTATTACGTAAATTTTGTTTAAGATCTCTTACGTTAGATATAGATAAGACTATCCCTTTTATTTCTTTTTTTCTTAACGGAATTGTAACAAGTGTTCCTACTGTAATTTTTGTAGATGAAAAATAACTAAGGGATTCAGTTAATATTGATGATGTTATTGGAATAACCTCTACTACTACCATAGTCATATTATAATATAATTTTTTCTTAAAGAGTAATTATTGACATTAGTATAAAATGCATTATTATAATATTTGAAACTTATTTTTAATTAAAAATTATAATTATGGAAAAATTATTCAAAGATTTGCAATTGTGGGAAAAGTTACAAATAAATCATCAAAACATAATTAGATGGGGAACTTTTTTAGAAGGAAATAGTTCCTTAAGAAAGCAAAATAATTTACAGCATATTGTTTCATTTGTTCATGTAGCAACTTGGATATGTTTTGAATTAGAAGAATATATACCTTTTGATACAGGTTTAGTTTTATCTGCTGCTAATATCCATGAACACGGTGAAGCAATATTAAAAAGAGATATTGTTTATGATGAAAAGAAAAATGACATATCAGAAGATGTTTTAGAATATATTAATGTAGATAAAGAATTCATTAGAATCTTTGGAAAGGGGAGTTCCTTATATAAAAAAATGCAGAAGGCTTTTTTATTACAATTTGCTACCAAAGATGAAAATTTTATAAATTTTCCAAATGAGGCAAGAAATATTTTAAAATATTTGAAAGATAATTTTTTGATAGAAGCGAAAATTTTTAATGCGATCGAGAGATATGAATATTTTTACTATTGTTTTGAGTCTAATTCAAAACATAATAAAAAAATTTTGAGAAATGTATTGAATAATCAAAAAACGTATCTTGATAGATACGTAAAAGAGATTCCAGGATTTTACAAAATCTGGACATCTGACCATTCAAAAATGAATATAAAATAATCAATTAAAAAAATTAATTGAAAAAAAGAGAAATATATTAACTTCTCTTTTTTCTTTTCTATATTTCTTTAACTATTTGAATATCTGCACCTATAGTATTTAGACGTTCTACAATATTTTCATACCCTCGTTTAATTGCATAAACATTTCTTAAAATAGATCTACCTTCTATTCCAAGCATTGTAACCATAATCATTACAGATGGACGTAATGCTGGTGGACATACTATTTCTCCTGAAAATAATTTCATACCACCTTCAACATATACACGATGTGGGTCAGCAAGTCTTATTGAGGCACCTAATCTATTTAACTCTGTAAAATATATTGCACGATTTTCCCACATCCAATCATGAATTAACGTAGTACCTTTTGCTTTAAGAGCAATAGGGACAAAAAAAGGTAAATTGTCAGTATTTATTCCTGGATATGGCTGAGCATGAATTTTATCTGTTAAAGCTACCATTTTAATAGGTGGTAATATTTTTATATCTACCAAGTTTGTCCTCCTATTTTTTGCTTTATATGAATCAGATATTTTCATCCTAACACCCATCTTTCTTAACTTAAGCATTTCAAGTTTTAAAAAATCTATAGGGCATCTAGTAATTGTAAGTTTAGAATTTGTAACGATTGCTGATGTTATAAACATCATTGACTCAATTGGGTCCTCGCTATTATCATGTGTAATGTTTACATTTATATCTTTTTTACCGTGAATTGTTAATTTTAATGATCCAACTCCATCTATCTTTACACCTAAGCGTTGTAAATAAAAACATACATCTTGAACCATATAATTTTGTTGTGCAAAATGTATAGTGGTGACATCGTCAATACCGGCTGCAGCAATAATTATATTTTCAGTAGCAGTGTCTGATGCTTCATACATTACAATATCTGCACCTTTTAATTTTCTTTTCCTTGTTATATGGTATCCAGAAGGCTTTGATTTTATAGATATGCCAAATTGTTCTAATCCATGTTTATGAGCAGCAATGGTTCTAGATCCCATTTTACACCCACCTGCAGTTGGTATTTCGAATTCATTTAAATGATGTATAATTGCACCTATAGACATTATAAAAGAACGAACACTACGCGCAGATTTTTTATTTATCTGATCAAATTTAATTTTTTTCGGTGGAGTGATTATAAGTGTATTTGTATTTTTTACCCAATCACATTTTACACCTATTGATTCAAATATCTCAATAATTCTAAAAACCTCTTGTATACGCGGAATTCCACGTAGTGTAGATATACCTCTATTTAATAATGCTGCATGCATTAAACCCATAGCCCCGTTCTTTGATGTATTTGTCTCAATTGATCCATGTAACTTTTTACCACCGTTTATTATAAAATCATCTCTCTCTTCTCTGTCTAATTTAATTATAGAATGACCAAGCACTTCTCCAACTTTTATTAGTTCTCCTGTTGAAAAATTCAACCCACCTTTTTCCATTCTTGCTATTGCAGATTGTTTTTTACCAAGTCTTTTAGCTAGTTCCACCTGGGTAAGACCCTTTTCTTTTCTTAGTTTGCGAATAAAATTTCCTATTTCTATATATTTTTTTGATTCTTCTTTCATAATTATTATTTAAATTTATGATAAGATTATACCATATATGTTATATATTAAATAATTAATACACATATTATTAACTTATATAAAATATGTGTATGTTAAAGATATACTATACTTTTTACTTTTTTTGGAAAATCATTATACTACAATATATGTCTATTTTTTCAAATAAATTAGGAATTGATTTAGGGACAACTAACATATTAGTATATCTTCCTGGAAAAGGTGTTGTGTTAGATGAACCTTCTGTTGTAGCAATATCCGCACAAGATAATAAAATACTTGCTGTTGGTAGAGAAGCTAAAGAAATGATAGGGAAAACTCCTGATGACATAATTGCTTTTAGACCAATGAAAAATGGCGTAATAGCTGATTATAGAGTTACTGAAAAAATGTTAAGGTATTTTTTTAAAAAAGCATTAAGTAAATGGAATATATTTAAACCTGATGTACTCTTATCTGTTCCTGCAGGGATTACATCAACAGAGCGTAGAGCTGTTATTGAAGCCGCAACAAAAGCTGGTGCAAAAAACGCCTATGTCGTAAAAGAGCCAATATTAGCAGCTATTGGTTCTGGGGTATCAATACAAGAACCTAATGGGTATATGATTGTTGATATAGGAGGTGGAACTATTGATGTGGCTGTTATATCACTAGGTGGAATCGTAGCGTCAAACTCTGTTAAATGTGCAGGAAGAAAAATAGATTCTTCAATTACAGATCATATTAAAAAGACATATAATCTAGCAATAGGAGACAGGACAGCAGAAAAAATAAAAATAAAAATAGGGTCAGCTCTCCCAATGGAGGATGAATTACATGTCATAATAAAAGGAAGAGATTATGTTACCGGTTTACCAAGATCTGTAAAAATAGGTACAAATGAAATTACAAAAGCTATGGAATTAGATTTAAAAACAATAATACAAGCAATGAAAGATGTACTTGCTCAGGTACCACCAGAACTTGCCTCAGATATAATAGATAATGGTATTGCATTAACTGGTGGAACTTCACAATTAAGAAATCTTACAAATTTAATAAAAAGGAGAACAGGAGTAGATGCACATTTAGTAGAAGATCCATTGTTCTGTGTAGCTCGCGGTACCGGAATAGCACTAGAACATATTAATACCTATAAAAAAGCAATTATTTCTAAGTAATAGCTTTCTATTTTATATAATAATGAAAAGAATACAAGAATTATTTAATAAAAATAAATTTGATCATCATATTTACGGAATAGAATCGCATGGTTTGAAACATTCAGATTTAAATAGTTACTTAGATAAAGATAGATTTTCATATATCTTTTCGAAACATTATGACTCTTTTCTCATTGAAGATGCAAGATCTATAAAATCTCTCTGTGTAGAAAAAACAGAAATGGAATCTATATTTATTATTTCATTTAATTATATAAATAGTGATGCACAAAATACATTACTTAAAATAACTGAAGAGCCAAAAAAAAATACCATTTTTATATTTATATTTCCAAATGCAAAAAAATTACTTAAAACTTTTATATCCAGAATGGAAATTATTTATATAAATAGAGTATTAAGTATAGATTATAGAAAAATAAATATTGATGAATTTATATCAATGTCATTACAAGAGCGTCTTGATTTATCAAAGAAATTAAATAGGAAACCAAAAAAAGATGAAATTTTTGAAAAAATGACAAAATCAGATTTACAAAATTTTTTAGATGATTTAGAAATTTTTTATCTTAAACAAGAAATAAGTGAAAGTAGAAATAATATTTTGCATATCATTTTAGATAGTAGAAAATATATGAATGCGAACGGTTCTTCTGTAAAGATGATTTTAGATAATATAATAATTAATATGTAATTTTATGTATATTTTTTTACAAAATAAATATTATTTTGCTTGTAACTAATAATTAATAATTATATACTTACTACATATGAATTTTGATTTTACAGAAATAGATAAATCTTTCGCGAACGTAGAAGATTTTTTAAAAAAAGAATATTTACAAATATCAACAGGTAGAGCAAATCCAACGCTTTTAGATAGTTTAAGTATTGATTCTTATGGTTCAAAACAGCCAATTAAAAATGTTGCATCTATTACAATAGAAGACGCTAGGTCTATAAAAATTACACCATGGGATAAAAGCCATATACAACTTATAGAAAAATCATTACATGATTCACAACTCCCTTTTTCTGTATCTGTTGATGATTCTGGTGTAAGAGTTAATATTCCACAGTTAACAGAAGAAGGGAAGAGTGGGCTCGTAAAGATACTAAAAGAAAAATTAGAAGAATCTAGAATAAAAATAAGAAATATTCGTCAAGATGCAATAAAGGAAATAGATAGAAGGGAATCATCTGGAGAATTTGCAGAAGATGCTAAGAAGCATTTTAAGGATGATTTACAAAAATTAGTAGATAAATCAAATAATAACTTAGAAGCTATTTTTAAAAAAAAAGAAATTGATATTATGTCAGTTTAATTGATATTATGAATATAATTATATTTATCCTAATATTAGGAATTTTAATCTTTGTACATGAGTTTGGGCATTTTATCTTTGCAAAAATATTTAAAATACGTGTAGACGAATTTGGCTTTGGTTATCCCCCTAGGATGTTTAAGATATTTCGTTGGCGTGGAACTGATTTTACAATGAACTGGATTCCTTTTGGTGGTTTTGTAAAAATATTTGGTCAGTCTGATGATGGATTAGAGTTGTCTAAAGACGAAAAAAAAGTTAACTTAATATATAAACCTCGTTGGCAACAGATATTAGTTATGTTTGGAGGTATATTATTTAATATAATATTTGCATGGGTTTTATTTTCTAGTATTTTCACATATGGAATAAATACATCAGTATCATCAGCCCCAAAATCATATAATTTTGATAAAACAGAACTTACACTAACATCTATACTAGAAAATAGCCCAGCAGAAGAAGCTGGTTTAAATATTGGTGATGTTATAGTTGAATATTATAACAAAAACGAGAAAGTTACTGTTAGAAATGAAAAAGCCATAGATGTTGCAAATTTCATTAAAAACTCTAAAGAACAACAAGATGTTGGTTTTGTTGTTTTACGTAATGGTAAGATAATAAATCTTATAACACATCCAGAACAAGGTATTGTTGGAGATAATTATTCAATAGGAATAGGTTTAGATAGGATGGGTAAATTAAAACTTCCAATTCATAGGGCATTAATATACGGGGCCAAAGACACATATTTTATGTTAAGCAATATATTAACCGGGTTTGGTCAATTAATTACTGGAAAAATTTCAGTAAATACTATAACTGGTCCTGTAGGTATAGCAAAACAAGTTGGTCAAGTCTCTGGCATTGGTATAATTTATTTAATTGGATTTATGGCAATGTTGTCATTAAATCTGGCAATATTAAATTTAATCCCATTTCCAGCGCTTGATGGCGGAAGGATATTAATATTGATGATAGAATCAATATTAAGAAAAAGATTAAATCCTAAAATTGTAAATTGGATAAACTTATCAGGATTTTTATTATTAATAATATTTATGTTGGTTATAACAACAAAAGATATAATAAATTTGTTTTAAAATCTTAAATAGATGATGTAAAGTCATCTATTTTTTTTATAATGTATAATAAAGTTATTATGAAAAAAATAATTTTAATTACATTTTCTTTAGTTATTATCTTCGGAATGCACTTAATCCTTATAAAAACAAATATTTCTTATGCATATAATATTAATTCAGGGAATAATATTCTAAACATTGGTAAAAATATGATAGATAATAATGAGATTATAAAAGGTAGTTGCTGGAATTTTATAGATACGGTTTATAAAAGAGCCGGTTATAATACAAACAATAGAGTAACTATATTTAAAGAAACTAAAAACGGTGGTAAATATGCAGATGTAGATATTATTATGCCTGGTGACTGGTTATATTATATAAATTATTCATATAATATGATTGAACATAGTGGTATTTTTGTTAAATGGGTAGATAAAAAAAAGAAAATAGCTAGGATACTTGGATATGCTGGAGAAAATAGAAATTTGCCTGGTAGATATAGAGATCATGATTTAAGATCTGTATATAATATAATAAGACCAATTAATAATGGTACAAATATTAGTACTCAGAAAAATATTAATGGAAAAATATGCCCATCAAACTTAATATTAAATCAAAATATAAAAGCACCAGACGAAGGAAAACCATACATAAGAAATGGAAAATATCATTGGTATACAAAAAATGTTGTAAAAGAAGCAGATATATTACAAAAACATTTAAACAGATTAGGATTTAATGCTGGTCCAGTAGATGGAATAATAGGGCCAAAAACAAAATCAGCAATATTAAGATTACAAAAATATTTAGGTACTATAGCTGATGGATACGTTGGACCAAAGACAAGGAAATTATTGAATAATTCTTGTAATTAACTGAATACAAATAGCAATTACAAGATATAACTTGTTTTTTTGATTATATGTTTTACTTATATTAAATATCAATAATTTAAAAAATATTATGGAAAAATTATTTAATATTACTTATTATAAGTATAATATACGGAGAGTTGATTTATTTTTAGAAAAATTTCCAAATGAATTAGAATCTTTTTTAAAGAGAGAGATGAGTAGGTTTAACAGAAAAAAATATAAAATTGAAGTTTTTGTATATTCACAAATAATTTCTAAAAAAAGTCTCTTATTTTCTATACAAATAAATATAGATAGTAAAAGATATCATCTAACTGGAAACGGAGAATTAGAAGGATATGTGAGATTTTTCTACTTTAATAACACCGAAGTTTTTAATCAAATAGAAAATGATTTTTTACTATTAAAAGATAGTATAACAAGTATTTACCATTCATTTGAGCAGATTTGTGCATTAGCTTTGTTTTGTAAAAAATTATTATTTAAATAAGCTATTAATTATAGCTTATTTTTTTATTACAAAATGTTATCATAAAAATATGAAATTAGATGATATTTTATCTGGAATTATTTATAGAAAAATAATAGGAAATTCTGATAGGGAAATAAATAATGTGTCTCAGGACACACGAGAGAATTTTACTAGAAATACACTTTATTTTGCTATCTCAGGAACACAAATTGATGGACATAATTTTATAGCTCAAGCTATCGAAAAAGGAAGTATAGCTGTTGTTTGTGAATATATACCAGAAGATATAAAAAAAACAGATATTACTTATGTTCTTGTCGATAAGGTATCAGAAGTTATAGGGCAGATTGTTTCAAATTTTTATGATAATCCTTCTGAAAAGCTAAAAGTTATTGCCGTAACCGGAACAAACGGAAAGACAACTATTACAACACTACTTTACCAATCATTTTTAGAATTAGGAAACAAAGCTGCTTTGTTTTCCACTGCTGGTGATTTTATTAATGGGAAAAAAAT
>CAMZLR010000045.1 GCA_947311725.1 Candidatus Campbelliibacteriota bacterium
AACTGTGGACTACTTTTTTGTTGGTATTTGTCACTGTGAGACATGAAACATTCCAAAATTCATCAAAAAAACATTTATATTGTCACTGTGAAGAACGAAGCAATCTCCTCGCATTGTTTAATTAAAAAATAAAAAGATTGCTTATACAAAACGTAGATTGCTTTACTTCGTTCGCAATGACAATGTGAGGTTATCTTGGTTTAATAAACTTGTTTGTATTTATGCTTGTGAAGCACGAAGCAATTTTTATTTTATATCTTATGTAATTTCTATATAATAAATATATGAAAAGAATTTATTTAGATCATGCTGCTACTACAAAATTAGATACTCAGGTTAAAGAAAAAATGATTGAGGCTATGGGCTTTTTTGCTAATCCTTCATCTATGTATGAGGAAGCTTTCATGGGTAAAAAAATCTTGAATGACTCAAGAAAAAAAATTGCAGAGATATTAAATGTAGAAAAAGAGGAAATTATTTTTACAGGATCTGGAACAGAATCTGATAACTTGGCGATTTTTGGTGTTGCTCGTGCGAATAAGGAAAAAGGAAGACATATTATTACTACTAAAATTGAACATCCTGCAGTATTGCATTCTATGGAACAATTAGAAAAAGAGGATTTCGATATTACATATCTTAATGTTAAAAAAAATGGAATTATTGATTTGGGAGAATTTGAAAAAGCATTAAGAGATGATACTATTCTTGTTTCTATTATGTATGCAAATAATGAAATTGGAACGATACAACCCATAAGAGAAATTGCTCAGATTTTAGAGGAGCGGTCGCATAGCGACTGCTCCAACAAACCAATATTCCATACTGATGCATGCCAAGCAACAAATTATCTTGATATTGATGTGCAAAAACTTGGAGTAGATCTTATGACTTTTTCAGGTTCAAAGATTTATGGACCAAAGGGAATAGGAGTTTTTTATAAAAATGAAGATATAAAATTAGAGCCTATTATATATGGTGGCGGACAAGAAATGAATTTACGTAGTGGAACTGAAAACATTTTTCTCATAGCTGGATTATCAGAAGCTTTACGCATTACAGAAATGAAAAAAGAAAAAGAAGTATTGCGACTTACAAAACTTCGTGATTATTTTATAGAAAAATTAGAGAAAGAAATTGATCATATTTTTTTGAATGGAGACAGAATAAAAAGGCTTCCAAATAATGTGCATATTTCTATTTCTAGTATAGAAGGTGAGGCGCTTTTACTTATGTTAGATCATAATGGAATTTCTGCAGCTACAGGATCAGCTTGTTCATCAAAAAGTTTAGAAATTTCTCATGTCTTAAAAGCATTAGAAATTTCAGAAGAATATGCACATGGAAGTTTACGTTTTACATTAGGCAGAGAAACTACAAAAGATGATCTGGATTATACAATTAAAGAATTAAAAAAAATCGTAGATAGGTTACGATCTTTTTCTGTGATTAAGTAATTTTTAGATTTTCTTTATTATTATTTTATCTATTAAAATACCTTGAATTATAGAAATAAATATCATAACTATCGTTAGTATAAATATATATTTAAAACCAAAATATATAATAGCAAGAGGGATCAATGGTATTTTAATTGCTCTATTATATAAAAAACAAGAAATCAACCCATAGTTCAAACCTTTATCTTTTAAATCAGATAATAGTGGATACCACATATAAATAGGTCCAGTGGATAGAATTCCTCCAATAATGACAAATAACCATTTTTTAATTCATTTCTGGTTCAAATGTTTGATAATAAATTTATTCGTAATAAAGTAATTTACTATTACCATTAATATAAAAATTATTATAAAAATTGGAATTACTTTTACAAAAATTTCATAAAAATAATTTATAATTACATTAAATAAATTCCTATCCAATATAAAAGTTATAAAATAAACAATGATTATACTTCCTAAAAAATAAAAAGGTTTAGGAATTTTCTTTATCTTTTTTATATTCATATCAATTTTAGAATTAATGTAATAATAGCTACTATTATCGCAAATATAAATGAAGTTATATTCCTGATTATTGCAAATTTTTTACCAAGTAGCGATGATTCTGCTGGTAATTGTATTAGGCCGACAGTTACCCAAGCAACTATAAATGCTGTTACTGTTAATATACCTATACCTTGATTTAAAAATTCTCCTCCAAGTATATAGCTTATTACAGGACTACCTGCAGAAATACTTCCAGTTAAACTGCCTATAAATGGATCTATAATAATATTGTTAGTAAATAATTTTGTATAGAAACTCTTAGGGATGATTTTTGTTATAAAACTTATCAATAATATTGTTCCAAGCAGAACAGGGAATGTTTTATATAAACTTTTCCATGCTTTAGAAATAGATTCTTCTAGTTTTTTCTTTTTGATTTTCATATACTATTTGATATAGTTCTTCCTTTCATAATAGTATTATATACTTAGTGTTTAATTACACAATTTACTCATCATGCACTTTAATAATCTGCATAGGGCAGGCTTTTGCTGCTTTTTTATTTTGTGCTAAATCGTCTTTTTCAATTTCCACTACTATAACATTCCCTTTTTCTTTTCCTCCAATAAGATCAGCTTTTCCATCTTCTGCATTCATTCTCCAATAATTTGGAGCATAGCTTGCACAAGAGCCACAACCGATACATTTATCTCTTTGGTGTGATATCTTTATCTTTTTTGTTCCCATAGTTTTATTTTTCTCTTTGTTTAACGATATAAAATTTATCATTTACTCTTACTTTTTTATCAACTTTCAAGGTGATATATTTTTCTTTATGTCGTTTCATTTCACTTATTTTTCCTCGTAAAACTCCTGTAGTATCACCAGTGATAAGAAAAGTATCTCCAATTTCAACTTCTCCTGCTTCTAATTTAATTTCAGCAATCATTGCTTTTCCAAAAAAATGGCTTACGCGACCTTTATATACTTTTTCTTCTGTTGCTTTTGAACCATAGATATCTGAATATTCTCCGATTTCCTTTCCGAGAAAAAAGTTTCCTTTTGAGAGTTTTCGATTAAACACTTTTTCTAAATCTTTGAAATATTTTTTTATATTTTCTTCTGTATAATTCCCACTCTCAATATCTCGTATTGCTTTTTTGTATGTACGCACTATCGTATAAACGTATTCTGGAGAACGACCCCTTCCTTCTATTTTGAGGACAGAAATCCCTGCATCGATAAATTTGTCGAGAAAATCAATAGTGCAAATATCCGCTGCAGACATAATAAAGTTATTATCTAAGATTAATTCTTTTCCTGTTTCTTGATCGATTACTTTATAAGCATGACGACAATTTTGCAGACAAGCACCACGGTTTGCTGATGCATTGTGAGTATAGAGACTCATCCAACATCTTCCTGATTGAGCAATGCAAAGAGCTCCATGTCCGAATACTTCAATTTCCATGAGACGACCTTCATTACCCATAAGATTTTCTTCTATAATTTTATTGTGAATATTTTTAATTTGCTCGAGGGTAAGTTCTCGGGCAAGCACTACACGATTTGTCATTTTTGCAAAAAACTTTACAGCTTCATAATTTGAAATGGAAAATTGTATGGTTGCGTGCACAGGAATTCCTACTTCATTACAATAATTAAGCACCGCAAAATCAAAAGCAATAATTGCATCAACTCCTGCTATCTTTGCTCGATCTACAAGCATTTTTGCAATTTTTATATCGTGATCATAAAGGAGAGTATTTACCACGAGATAAGTAAGAACCTTCGCTTTTTTTGCACGTTTTACAATTTTATCCATATCATTAAAGGTAAAATTTGCACTCGCACGAGCTCGCATATTTAATTGTGTCACTCCAAAGTAAACAGAATCAGCACCAGCATTTATCGCTGCCATCAAGGATGCAAAACTCCCAGCCGGAGCCA
>CAMZLR010000046.1 GCA_947311725.1 Candidatus Campbelliibacteriota bacterium
CTTCAAATAAAGGCTTATGTGGTGGATATAATATTAATATCTCTAAGAAGCTTAGTGAATTTATCAAAAATAATCCCAAAGAAGTTATTGATGTAATTTCTATTGGGCGTCAAGCAAAAAAAGCTGCTATTAGAAATAATACTACGTTAGTAGCTAGTTTTGATAATTTTTCTGATTATTATTCTACAGATGAAATACATTCATTACTTTATACAATATTTGAAAAATATGATTCAGGTGATTATAAGGATGTTCATATCGTCTACACAGAATTTATGTCTTCCATCTCTTTTGAGGCTAGGATAAAAAACTTCATTCCATTGTCTATAAGAGAAGCGCGAAATATTCTTAATGAAGATAATGAAAAGAAAAATAATCTCTCTCTATATAGTTTTGAGCCAGATGAACAAGAAATTCTTGATACCGTTGTTCCTACTATTTTAACAACAATATTATATCAATATTTATTAGAGAGTCTTGCATCGGAGCATAGCTCACGCGTTTCAGCTATGCGAAATGCTTCTGACAATGCAATAGAATTAGTTGAAGAATTAAAAATTAACTTTAATAGAGCAAGGCAGGCAGCTATTACACAAGAAATTGCTGAAATTGTTGGTGGTTCATCTGCTTTATCTTAAATTATTATTATGAACAAAGGAAAAATTACACAAATCATTGGCCCTGTAGTTGATATTCAGTTCGAAGTGGAGCTTCCTGCTATTTATACTGCTTTGCATATAGATAATAAGGGAAAGAAACTTACATTAGAGGTTGCACAGCATATTGGTTCAAAAGAAGTTAGAGCTATTGCTATGGATGTAACTGATGGATTAAGACGTGGGCAAGATGTTATTAATACAGGAAAGCCAATTTCTGTTCCAGTTGGAGAGGCTGTTTTAGGTAGGATGTTTAATGTTATTGGAGAAGCTATTGATAATAAACCGGCACCAGATACAGGACTTTCATCAATTCATAGAGAGGCTCCTGCTTTTGAAGAACAATCTACAGAGACAGAAATATTAGAGACAGGAATTAAAGTAATTGATCTTATTGCTCCTTTTTTGAAGGGGGGTAAGGTTGGACTTTTTGGTGGAGCTGGAGTAGGAAAAACAGTTGTTATACAAGAGCTTATTAATAATATTGCTTCTCAACATGGAGGATATTCTATGTTTGCTGGTGTGGGTGAGAGAACTCGTGAGGGAAATGATCTATACAAAGAGATGGAGGAAGCTGGTGTACTTGATAAGACAGCCTTAGTTTTCGGTCAAATGAATGAACCGCCTGGCGCTCGTGCACGTGTTGCACTTTCTGCTCTTACAATGGCAGAACATTTTAGAGATAAGGAAGGAAAAGATATTCTTTTGTTTGTTGATAATATTTTTAGGTTTACACAAGCAGGTTCTGAGATTTCGGCTCTTTTGGGTCGTATTCCTTCTGCTGTTGGGTATCAACCAACTCTTGCTTCAGAAATGGGGCAATTACAAGAAAGAATTACATCTACAAAGAATGGATCTATTACGTCTGTACAAGCAGTATATGTTCCTGCTGATGACTTTACTGACCCAGCGCCAGCGAATACATTTGCTCACTTGGATTCAACAGTTAATCTTAATCGTTCTCTTGCGGAAATTGGTATTTATCCAGCAGTTGACCCATTAGATTCTACTTCTACTATTTTAGATCCACTTATAGTAGGAGAAGAACATTATCGAGTAGCTCGTGGTGTACAACAAATTCTTCAAAAATATAAAGATTTACAAGATATTATTGCTATTCTAGGTATGGATGAGCTTTCCGATGAAGATAAAATTACAGTTGCCCGTGCACGTAAGGTACAAAAGTTCCTTTCACAGCCATTTCATGTTGCAGAACAATTTACAGGAATGACTGGTACTTATGTAAAATTAGAAGATACGATTAAATCTTTTGCGGAAATTATTGAAGGTAAATATGATTATATAGACGAGCAATCTTTTTATATGAAGGGGTCTATTAAAGAAGTTATTGAAGCCCATGAAAAAGATAATTTAAATAAATAAATTATGTCAAATAACGAGTTACAACTTAAGATAGTAACACCTGAAAAAACAGTTTATTCTGGTGAAGTTGATCAATTTACACTTACAACAAGTTCTGGGGAGATTACTGTTTTACCAAATCATGTTCCATTGATTTCACATTTAAAAACGGGACATGTTATTGTACGAAAAGATGGAAAAGATAGTTATTTTGCAATAGATGGTGGAATATTAGAGGTTAGACATAATAATTTCGTTGTAATACTATCTGATAATAGTGAAAATGCTAATGAGATAGATTTAGAAAGAGCTGAAGAAGCTATTAAAATGGCGAGAGAATATATGAAAAATCCAGAAAATGTTGGGTTTGATTATACAGTATTGCAAGCAAAAATGAATAAAGAACAAAATAGAGCTAGGTTAGCTAGAAGAGGGCATAGAATTTAAAATAAAAAATAGTTTTAATAAAACTATTTTTTATTTTAAATAATACTTTTATATTATAATGTTTAAATATATAATATTGATATATGAAAAAAATAATTTTCCTTACATTATTATTAACTGGTACTTATGTTTATGCATATAATAACGGTCAAGCAAGACCTCCTTCTAATATTGATTGTTATAATTTATATGATCCTGTATGTGCATTGCCCCCACTACCTAATTGTCTACTAAATAATATGTGTAAAATACCGCAACCTGGGCCAACAACATATTCAAATGAATGTGTCGCAAAAAGTGATGGTTCAAAAATCCTATATAAAGGAGAATGTGAATCAAAAAAAGATAAATTAGGAGAAGATAATTTAAAAAAAGAAATTCCAGATAATTGTATTACATGGTTTGATGGATGCAATACTTGTGGAAGAGCGGATAATGGAATTATGATGATGTGTACAATGATGGCATGTATGGAATATTCGAAACCATATTGCATAAAATTCGCAGATGATAGTAATCTTAATAAAGAAGAAACAAAAGAACTAGAAATAAATAGTATTGATAATAGTTCTGAAAGTTCAAATAAAAAAAATTATGTAGATAATGATTTTAGTATAGTTAAAAAAATTCAAAAGAAGAAACTATTAGGGATTTTCACTATAAATTTATCTACTGAATTACTTATAGACAATGATTCTGGAGAGATTATAAGGTATAAAAATCCGTGGTATTCATTTTTATTATTTTAACGAAAATAAAAGACGAACTTAAATTGTTCGTCTTTTTTATAAAAAAGATATTATTCTTATTCGAGATCGAAGTGTGCAAAATATCTGCAATATTGTGCAACATTTTTTCCATCTATTTTTGATGGCATTTTTTCATTCTTTCTTCTTCGGAATAATGTTCTAGGGCGAAGATTACCTTTTCCAACAATTATATTGCATCTTTTTTCTTCTAATGGCTTAAAGAAACAATTGGAACATTTTCTTTCCAATATTTCACCATAAGCAAGATCTTTAGGATCTGCTATTACGAGATATTCTCCAATGAACTTATTACAACACAATGTTGGTTTTTTAAAGTTTATGTTATCAAACCAGATTTTGTCATTACCGTCTTTATTTTCTATTATTCTTTTGACGATAAATTCATCTTTTGGTAAAAAAATGATTAATGTTTTACTTTTTTCTTTTGAAAAAGTCGTTAATGTGATAAACTCACCATCATTTTTCTTAATCTCAGTTTCTTTAAAAAGAATGATATTTTTCTCTTTATGAAATATGATATTATCACATTCGTATAAAAATTTTTCACTTTTTTTATACAATTCTATCCAACCGTTCCCTTTAAATTTAAAAGTATTTTTCATTTTTCAAATATTTAATTTTGTGAAATTATTTTCTAGTATATTATATATGGAAAATAAATGATGTCAAGTATATTATTATAAATATATTCTTTATATTTCTATTCTTGTTTATATTTAAAAAAAAATTATCATCAATGTATGACAAGTTATAAAAGGAGAATAAGAAAACAACGTATAAATGAAATGTTAAAAGTTTTTCACAAGATGTTTCCAAATCCAAAATCAGAACTTCA
>CAMZLR010000047.1 GCA_947311725.1 Candidatus Campbelliibacteriota bacterium
AAATATTTTGATGAAAAAGAAAAAGTCTTTTATCAATTTCAAACATGGAAAAGAAAATAAGAAAGAGTATTAATACTCTTTCTTATTTTCTTTTGAGTCCCAAATAGAAAACGGTTTTCTCATATTTTCTATATTACATTGTTTAAAATTTATCTTTCTATCTTCATCTTTTTTATTTATCTCATTATAGATAAAAGCATCATCAAAACCAATTGAGGCAGCATCTTCTTTAGAAACTGCATAAAATACATTATTAGGTCTTGCCCAGTAAATAGCACCAAGACACATTGGGCATGGCTCACAAGAAGTATAAACATCACATCCCTCTAATTGATATGTATTTAGATTTTTACAAGCATTACGTATAGCAACAATTTCTGCATGAGCACTTGGGTCATTTGTCGATGTAACATTGTTATTTCCTCTCCCAACTATTTCTCCATCTTTCACAATTACACATCCAAATGGTCCACCCTTATCTGAATTAACACCATCAATTGCTTCATCAATAGCCATATTCATATATTTTTCATTATAAATATTCATAGATACATGATACTCTAGCAAAAATAAAAAACAAAAAGATTTTTTGTTTTTTACCCTTTAATTTCAACCCCCATAGAACGACATGTCCCTGCTACTATCTTCTTTGCAGCTTCAATATCATGAGCATTAAGATCTTCCATTTTAACTTCAGCAATTTCAGTTAATTGAGCATCTGTTATACTCCCTGCTTTTTTTGTATTAGGTTTACCTGAACCACTTTTAATTCCAGCAGCTTTCATAATAAGACCTGCGGCAAGTGGTGTTTTTACAACAAAATCAAAAGATCTATCATCATATACATTAATAACAACCGATACTTTTGATCCTATTTGATCTTGCGTAGCAGAGTTAAATTGATTTACAAATTCACCAATGTTAACACCAGCCTGACCAAGTGCTGGACCAAGTGGTGGGGCTGGAACAGCCTTTCCAGCGTCAATTTGTAATTTTAATTGTTTTGCTAATTTTGCCATATTTTTATTAGTTTATTTTTTATATAAAAAATCATTAAAGTTTTTTAATCTGTATAAAATCCAATTCAACAGGAGTTTCTCTACCAAACATAGATACGAGTAGTTTAACTTTTCCTCTCTCTGTGTCAATAGAATTTACCTTACCTTCGAAATCTGAAAATGGTCCATCTATAATTTTTACTGTTTCATTAATTTCATACTCACTACTTTCATTAATACGTGAAGTCTTCATTCTGTTAAAAATAGCATCTATTTCAGATTGTTTTAACGGAACCGGATCAGTACCACCAGCTCCAATAAAACCAGTTACACGTGGTGTATTTCTAATAATAAACCATGAATCTTCTGTGACAATCATATCAACTAAAACATATCCAGGATAAATTTTTTCATCAACTTCTACACGTTTACCTTTCTGTATTTTAATTACTTTCTCTGTTGGGACCAAGACATCAAAAATCAAATCTTTAACCCCAAGTGATTCTATACGTTGCCTAAGGTTTCTTTCGACAGCTTTCTCATATCCTGCATAAGTATGTACCGCATACCAACCACGTTCTCTTTTTACTTCTTTTTTAGACATATTAACCTAGGATTGCTTGAACACCATATTCAACAAATAAGAAATCAAATAATGACATGTAATATGCTATAAATAGTGAGATTATTATAACAATAACGGAATAGAATATTGCTTTATTTCGAGATGGCCAAACGACTTTTGTCATCTCTGCTTTTACTTGTTTTAGAAATTTCATATATTTTAAAAGCCCTTTCAGGCAATACATATATATCATATATGATTTTATATTTCTGGTCAACTAAAAAATTAACCTGTATTCCCATAATTAAAAAACACCTACTGGTGTTTTTTAATTTAATTATCTAATTTTATAGGTAATTGTAACAGTAGAGCTAATCTTATTCTCGCCTATAGGCAATTCTGGTGCATAATCAATATCTGCCATCGCGGATGCGCCAAAAGCCATTGTCTTGTTTTCTCTATAAGCAACTGGTTGATATCCTCCCGAGTTATCACTAAAAGATACAATCTTTCCAAGCTTAACCCCAAGGTCTTTAGCAAGACGTTTTGCTTTTCCTTTCGCTTCTTTTATAGCTTCAAGACGTGCTTCTTCTTTTAAATTATCAGGATCATCAATCTCAAAATTTGGACCATAAAGATTTTCTACTCCATTTTGAGTAAATATAGTTAAAGCTTCTGAAACTTTTTCTAAATCACGTAATTTAACCCTAACTTCTTGAGAAACATCAAAGCCTACTTGGACTCTTTTCTGATTATCTCCAGGGAAATATACGGTTCCATCTGGTGCTATTTCTTGTTTTTGTTTTACTTTTACCCATTCATATTTAGGATAAATTGTATATGATTTAGTCTTTATGTCTTTTTTATCAATACCAAGATTTTCAAGTCCATCTAAAATATTAGAAATCTTTTTATTAATAATTTCTTGTGCTTCTTTTGCATCCTTTGAATTTTCTTTCACATTAAATGAAAAAGTAGCAATATCTGGTACGGATGAGACTTCAGAGGTACCGGTAACTGATATTGTATTTTCATTATATGATTTATTTCCGTGTGCAATAAAAACTGTTGCAGAGACTGCAAGTACTGATAATATTATTAAAAATAATGCTCCCGAAAAATAAAGTATTTTTGTATGTATGTTTTTCATAACTACTTAAGTATAACAAAAAATAAAATATCAACTAGAAAAATTATTTACTTTTATGTCTTGATTTATTTATATGTATCTTATTGCTAAAAAAATACATTGGATCTATAACAATAGGCTTATAATTAAATTTTCTAAAATCACATTGTAAATACAATTTAGGTTTATCTCCTATAGTATCACCGGAAGATCCAACTAAACCAAGAACTATATCTTTCGTAATCTCTATTAATGGATAACTACCAAGACTAATCTCTCTTAACATTTTTTGATAAGAAGAAAACTTAACTAATGGTTTCTTCAAATGACAATACATAGTATGTAAAATATACCCATCCTCTGTCTGTATATATGGATGAGATAGTAATACATAATACCCATTAGTAATACTAAAACCTGAATACTCTAATATTCCATTCAATAATGGACGAACTTTTTGTTTAGCACGTGCCCCTATTTCAACACCAGAATGGAAATAATGTGGTTCATGCGTAATTGGATGTATACGATTACCAAAAAAACCAAAAGACTCATCTATTTTTTTAAATAAATCTCCAGTGATTGGTTCTTCAGCAGAAAGTGCATAAATTATCTTATGTATTTCTTCCCAAAAAGATGAATACTCATTAAAATCAGGAACAAATATATTCTCTTCAAACTTAGGTCTATTCGGTCTTGGTCTTATATAATTTAATAGAGAAGGTAAAACTATCATATTATAATTATATCATGACATAAAGAAAGAAATAAGATTAATAACTTTTTTAATAAAAATTACTTTTTAAGAATCTCTAAAATTTTCTCAAAAATTTCTTCAGAAGATAGTTTATCTGAAAAAAAAGTTTTATCTTGTTTTTTATGTTTCATATATAAATAAAAACGTCTTTCAAATTCTATTACATCTGTAAGCGATATTTTTGTATTTTCTTTCTTTGCTTTATTTACTCTATCAATAAAACGTTTTTTTAAAATATCGAGACTAGCCTCTATATTAAATTTAAAAATATTCACATCATACTTTATTGAGATGTTTTCTAATTCATTTGTAATAAAATCACCAAGCTCTTGATTTCCACTTGGGCTTATAACACCTTGATCAATAACTATAGATAATCCGTTATCTATGGCAACCTCAATTAAACTCAATTGCATCTTATGAGAAAGAAAAAGAAACTCTTTTGGATTACCTTGATACCCAGAAAGCATATTTTTAATATTATCTCTGGAAGCTAAAAATATATTATTATATTTTTCATAAAATATTTTACCAATTGATGTTTTTCATGCTGTTGGTGGCCCATTTAATATAAGTATGAATTGAGGTATATATAATTTTTTCTTTATTAATTTATCCATAAATAATTTATTATTATAATTTTATAAAACAATAACAACTTCTGGTTCTAGAGTAATATCAAATTCATCTTTTACTCTTTTCATAATATTTTGTATGTATTCATAAATCTCTTTACCTGTTCCATTACCATTATGCGTAATAATAAGGGCATGATTTTTGTAATTCCCTACATTACCATTTACAACCCCCTTATAACCAAGTGTATCTAAAAGCCATCCTGCAGAGATTTTTTTTTGCTTATTTTCTAAATCAAAATATTTTATATCTGGAAATTTATTTTTCAATTTTTCAAAACCACGATGAGAGATGATAGGATTTTTAAAAAAAGACCCAGCAGTTCCTATATCACCTACTTCTGGTAATTTCGATTTTCTTATTTCTATAATCATATGAGCGATGTCTAAAGATTTAGGAGTAAAAATACCTTTCTCTTCTAATGTATCTTTTACAGAACCATAATCTAGAACAGCTTTTCCATTTTTTTGTAACCTAAAATATACATAGGTTATAAAATTTTTCCCTGCATTTTTTTTAAAGAAACTACTTCTATAAGAAAAATCACAATGATCACTGGAAATTTTTCTATTCTCAAGATTTGAAAAAGTAATATACTCTACAGCATCAATACTTGATGCAACTTCCACCCCATAAGCACCAATATTCTGCACAGGAGCAGCACCAACAGTTCCTGGAATATACACGAGATTTTCAATTCCCCAAAAACCTCTTTCTACTGACCACATAACAAATTGATGCCAATTCTCTCCAGCTCCAACTTTTACTAAAACTTCATTTTCATTTTCTTCAATAATTTCAATTCCTTTTATTTCATTTTTTAAGACAAACCCATCATAGTCTTTAGTAAACAAAATATTACTACCACCACCTAATATAA
The DNA here is from genome assembly GCA_947311725.1 of Candidatus Campbelliibacteriota bacterium. Taxonomy (GTDB): domain Bacteria; phylum Patescibacteriota; class Minisyncoccia; order Phycocordibacterales; family UBA1006; genus UBA1006. Next base: position 4,966 of record CAMZLR010000047.1, read on the forward strand.
TATGCTCTCCAGATAATTTCCACTCTTTACTATTAAAAGTATCTAATGCTTCTTTTACGTTATTTATACGAGAAAAATACCTTGCAATTACAGGAATCATAAAAGTATTAAATTTTCTTAGATTCTTATATTCTTCTATCATAAATCAAGTATAAACTGAGACCAGTAAAACACAATTTAAAAAAGAGGTTCAAAAAAAACAAGAACCTCTTTTTTCATATTTCATTCTAAAATATCTTTATATTCTTCAAGGTTTTGAATTAATTCATCAATGATAAATTCAAAATCAATATCCAAATTTTTTTCTTCCGCCTTCTTTACTGCATCTTTCATTAATAAAATATAATCAATAGTTTTTGGCAAAACATTATTTATGATATATAAATCATATTCTGTATCACCACTAACTGGATCAAAATTATTTATTTCATTAATTATGGAATCACTTCTCTTTTCAAATAAAATGAATTTGTCAAAAACAACACTGTCAATCTCTTGTGCATAAGTTGTCTGATTTAAAAAAATAAATGTAAAAAAAATTAAATAAAAAGCTATTTTTTTCATAATATAAAGTTTTAATTAAAAAAATATTTAATTTAATGTTAATGTAGATTAATAAATATGTCAAATATAAAAAACACAATTTGTGTTTTTTATAAAATAAATACAATATTTTTATTATTCTTCTATATTTTTAATAAGATTTTCTTTAACAAATAAATTAAAATCTATTTTCTTACCATCAACAACAAACGATGGTGTTCCTGGTAATCCTAATTTAATAGCCTCGTTATATTGTGAATCTACAACTTTCTTTACTTTGTCAGATTCCATATCAAATATGAATCTATCAACATTAATACCAATTATTTTTGCATATTCTTTCAGATAACGCTTAGGGTTCCCTGACTCTGACCATTCTTTTTGTCTTTGAAATAATATATCATGCATTTCCCAAAA